>JAFVOX010000001.1:0-112215 GCA_017505605.1 Bacteroidales bacterium | reverse complement strand
GAGCATTACAGTCTCATCTGCAAGTCTTGCCGCAAGCGTGACCAGCGACGGCCACGGCACCGTGTCCGATGCCGGCTTCGTCTACTCGACCTCGGCAAATCCGACCCTGTCAAGCAGCAAGAAGAGCTGCGGCGCCAAGACCGGCAGCTTCTCAGCTCAGCTCACAGGGCTGAAAGAGGGAACTACTTATTATGTGCGTTCTTATGCTACTAACGAGGTCGGAACCGGCTATGGTGAGCAAGTTACATTCACCACTTCGGCCATTACAGTTCCTACTGTGTCAGCAGTGACAGTCGGCACTGTGACATTCAACTCTGCAGCATTCACTGCTGATGTCACAGCTCTTAACAACGGAACATTGACAGAGGTCGGTTTCGTCTATTCGAAGACTCAGAATCCTGACCTGAACTCAACAAAGATCAGTTGCGGAAAGACAGCGTCAATCTCAGGAAAGGCAGCCTCACTCGAAGCCACAACTACTTACTATGTAAGGGCTTTTGCAACTAACGAGAAGGGTACTGCCTACGGTCCGGAGACATCCTTTACGACTAAAGAGGCTCCGGAGCAGTCTGACATAGATGCGGATGACTTCAAGCCAGAAACAGATTGGGACTAATGACGGATCGCTAATATGAAAACTATGAAATATATAAACAGAATGATGGCATCGGCTCTCGCGATTCTTTCCATCCTGTCCTGCTCGACAAGGGTGGATATGGAAGGACTGCAGACCTGTACCTACAGGATGAGACTCGATTGCTCCATCGATGACGACGCCTTTGTGATGACAAAGGCAGGCTACCAATGGGAGGACGGCGCCGTGATCCAGATGCAGTTCCAGAACAAGAGTTCGCGCATCAAGGGCCTGGCGACCTACTCCAATGCTACAGGTGAATGGGTCGTCACAACAGACAAGACTATGTCTGTCGTGTCTGACGCAAGTTGTGAAGCCTATTGGCTGAAAGGACTTGCTGGCGATCAGACTGCAGACGCTTTGACCTTCGGTCCGGAAGTGGCGGCATTCAAGGACATAAGCGCTACCTACACTTTGGACCAGGATGGCTATCTTTTGGTTACGTCCCATCTCTCTCCAATGACCTCGAGAGTGAGATTCATTGGAGAACCGGGAAGATCCTTCACAGTAAGCGGCCTGCAGTACATCTCAGCCTACTCCCGCACAAGCAACTCATTCACAAGAGTCTCGCTGGATGTGCCGGTCACTATCGGCCCGGAAGGAAGCTCAAACTACATCTACGCAGTCTTTGCCACACCATCTGAAAGGAAACTCACCATCAGCGGCGATCACGGCACAGCCTACATCCGCACCTTCCCGTCAGAAGTGCTTGCGGCAGGTGCCAGCGGCTATATGACAGCACCGACTCCGGCTCAGCCAGGCAACTGGACTTTCATCAACACCTCCAACCAGAAGGAAGTGGTCCTTCCGACTGTAAGCGAGGTCAATGTGACCGGAATCAAGGGATCTTCAGTAGGTTTTGCAGCATCAGTCACAAATCTGGGCAACAGCATCCTTCTATCATCCGGATTTGTTTATGGCAAGAGTCCGGCTCCGACAGTTGAGACTGCATTGACTTATGCCTGCAGCCCTTCAGAGGCATTTTCTGTGAGGATCGGAGGTCTCGATAAGGTCTCGACTTATTATGTCCGGGCATTTGCAATAAACCCTAAAGGTCTTTCCTACGGCCCCGAATCAAGTTTTGCCACTACTGATGAGGAAGACGGAATCACATCCGGAGGCTTCGAAGAGGGAGAAGCAAACTGGGGCGACAACTACAATGATGACTCAGATCCGGTTGAGGGAGACAGCATAGGAAAAGATGAATGGAACGGTGACGACAACTGGAACGAGAACTGGCGAGGCGAGACCGACCCGATGGACGGAGAAGGCATCGATAAGGACGGATGGCCTGAGGATGAAGACTGGAATAAAGAAATAACAGAGTAAAATATACACTATGAAAACAATTAGAATGTTTTGCAATGCCTTTGTTACTATGGCATTGGCAGGTTTGATCAGCTGGTCTTGCACAAAAGTGCAGGCCGATGTGGAACAAGAAGAGGTACGCGCAGTCTACACCGCACAGATGGTGTTGGAAGGTACTTTCACTACCTATGATGCTCCTACTCGTGCGGCATCTTCGTCTTGGGAAGACGATTCACAGGTGTTCCTTCAGTTCCTTGTAGGGGATAAGTTTGTTGAAGGATCGGCTGTTTACGATGCGGACACAGACAAATGGGGTGTGGAGTACTACAAGCCTATCACTTCCGGTCAGGAACTCAGATGTCACGCCTACTATTTTGAGAATCCTGTCCAGGTGGGAGGAGCCGACATCATCCTTAATGAAAGAACAGCTGTTTATAGAGACACGACAGCGAGTTATTTCTTTGATGGTGACGTCCTTACAATCAATGCGCATCTTAAGCCTATTACAGGAAGAGTCAGATTTGAAGGTGGAGCCGGAGCAGAGTGCATTTTTGCAGGATGTAGCAGGTACACCAACTACAGTCTGACTACCAACACCCTTACCGCCAGCCCTAAGGAGTTCAAGGACTATCTTCCTGAGTCAGGAAAGAGCGAGTACTACTATGTCTTCTTTGATGAAGAAAGCCCTCGTGAAATCCGTTTCTATGACAGAACTAATAATGCTAGATTCCTCAAAAAGTGCAGCCCGGGCATCCTCGCGCCAGGAAAAAGCGGCTATATGGCAGCACCTACAGTAGATTCTCACGTGGGTTGGGACTACAATGAGCTTGTCAGAACCTACACCATCGGTGAAGTGGAATTCAAGATGATTCTTGTCGACAAAGGAACCTTTATGATGGGATGGGGACCATATTCGACAGTAACTCCTATCCATAAAGTTACTTTGACCAAGGATTATTACATTGGAGAAACTGAGGTGACTCAGGCACTATGGGCTGCGGTGATGGGAGATGCGCCAAATACCGGTAAAGAAGAGTGCCCTATAGGGCACGTATCGTGGAATGATTGCGTAGAGTTTACTCATCAGATCAATCGCCTTGTCGAAGGTGTGACATTCAGACTGCCAACTGAAGCAGAATGGGAGTTTGCAGCTAAGGGAGGTAATAATTCTGAAGGTTATGATTATAGTGGCTCAAGCGATGTAGACAGGGTCGCTTGGTATAATGGGAATGCGTCAGCATCTCATCCGGTAAAGCAAAAAATGGCGAATGAGATTGGTCTGTATGATATGAGTGGAAATATCCGAGAATGGTGTTCCGACTACTACTATCCATCATATTCAAACCAAGATGCTGTTGATCCAACTGGTCCGACCACGGGCTCTACCAGGGTTGTTCGGGGCGGTGCCTATCACACCCACGAGAGTTACTGCACCTGTACTATCCGTAGCGACATCGATCCCTCTAGCATTGTCAGCTATAATGGCTTTCGCCTCGCCTCTTACTAACCCCTACAATACCATTGTGCATTGCCCAGCCCTCGCCGGAGCAATGCACGAATTATTGCGAACCTCAGTTTATTTAGGATACATTTATGCCTTCAGGGACATCAGGTCGAAGAACATAAGATGTGTAGAATCTGAGTCGGTGTCTGTGCTTTTGTTGTCAATTTGCAAGAAATTGAAGCCGTTTTTCAGGTAGAACGGTATTGCATCTGTGTGGGCGTCAACAGTGATGTATCTGCATCCGGTCTTGTTGTCATCCAGGAAACACATCTTTATATAATTCATCAGGGTTGTACCGATTCCGTAATGTTGATTTTTTTGATCCACACCTAATCTGCATATCTTGACTGCAGGGTAGTGTTTGATTCTTTGTGAATTGATGAATCGTTTTCTCCTGAATCTGTTGAATAAATTGGAATTGTCGAAATCCTCAATCCCAATCCTGTCGTTAGCCAAACTGAAATATGCGACTGACCTGTCATCATCTTCAACCAGGTACGTTACTGCAAGCAATTCTTTGCGGTATTGGGGAGCGTCATTAACAAGAAAGTCATTGAGGTCCTGGTACTTATCTCCACAATTAAATGAAGCGACACTTTCTCCCTCACTCATACGACGGACGAACCATCTTCCCACTGTCTCTTTGAACATAGGCCTAATACTTTGCTATGCTTTTGATGAATTCGTAGTCAGCGCGGATTTTTTCGAGTTCCTCTTTTGAGGCGGGTTTGAGTTCATCCATCAGCCTTAAGAATCTCTCTGCGTCTTTCCCCCGAAGTGTCGGAGTCTCTTTGATCGGTCTTGCCATAATTTTAGTTTTAAACGTTTGACATCATCATTTCATCCCCTCATTGAAAGTGCGCACTCTCTTCGGAACGTTGTCCGCAAAAATATGAAAGGGATTGCAAGAAGACAACAGGATGCAGAGGATTTTGCTTTTTCTTTAACATCTTTTTTCTCTTTTTTAAAAGTTTTTCTTTTTTTTATACAAAACCTCACCATCGTAAGCTGGACCGGTACCCCGGAGCTGGAGGATGGACGCCTCGCCGACTGTAAATAAAGGAGGTATTCTCTTGGTATTAAGTGAAAAAACTATAACTTTGTTACTTCGTATCGAAATCAACTATTAATCAATATTATCTATGAAAAAGTTTATTTCTATTTTGGTGCTTCTCTGCACCGTTGCGTGTATCTTCTCTATTGATGCTGCAGCTCAGAAAAAGCTAAAGAAGGATGCTGTGGAAAAGTATGCAGAAAAGCATAACGCAACAACAGGGTTCGGAACTGCAACTCACTTCAATGAGTCTACAGCTAGAAATATGGCTGAAATGAATGCAAGAGCGGCTTTTGGACGAAAGTTAGAGACTGCCGTATATACTTCTATTGAACGCGCCCTTGCCAGCCAGACGGAGACTGTGCATACCAATCAGTCATCAGGATTGGCTATTACAGAAGGAATTGAGAATGTTAAAGAGATGACTTCTTCGATTTCTTCACAGGTTATCCGCAATGTACACGTGAAGAAGTCCCGCGCGTATATTCTTGAAAACAATACTTACAAGGTGAATGTCGTTGTTGAGTTCTTGGGAACACCGGAGCAGATGTTCACAGGTTTTGCTGACGTGCTTCAAAGACATATGGAAAGACAGGGAAATACTAATGTGGAAGTCCGTCTTGAGGAAGCACGTAAGGTATTCACTGCAACAATGGAGCAGAACTAATGTATAAAAGGCTCACATCGTTTCTGATTCTTGCGGTCGCTGTGCTTGTGCCCGCGTCTGTTGATGCTCAATCCTTTGAGGAGCTGCGCAACCAGATGCGGAGAGAGTTTGCCTCGCAGCAGGATCTTATGCGCAAGCAGTACAGGGAGGCCCGAGAGAAGATGAACAGGGAATTTGCTGAAGCTCTTGGAAAACCCTGGCAGAGGGTGGATGCAGTGACGCCTGAGGATAGGATGACAACACTTCCGGACTATCTTCCTGTCTATGATGAAGACGTCGTATCAGAAGGAACGGAAACGGTTGTATCTGAAGAAAATGTGTTTTTGGAGGAGGGTTCATTGCTGCCTCAGCCACAGCCTGCTGTCCCTGTCTTTTTTGAAGAGAAGACAGATCAGATAAGTCTGTTTGTCGATTATTTCAATGCACCGTGTGCAGTTCATTTCAATCCATCCCAAAAGGTGCTGCTGGCAGATTCGTCCGAGGAGTCGGTAAAGCGTATGTGGAATGAACTTTCCGGCGTAGAGTATGACAATCTTTTGGCTGACTGTATTGCAATCAGAGAGGAGTTTTCTCTTTGCGACTGGGGGTATCTGCTGTTGACGGAGGCAGTTTCAAAAGTCGTTTATGACAATGAAGAGGAAGCTGACAGCAGAGTGGCTCTCCAAGCCTTCCTTATGAACCAGACCGGTTACAAAATAAGATTGGGAAGGGATGAAAGAGACAAGCTTCATCTGTTTGTCGCATCAGCAGACAGGATTCTGGATCGTTCATATTGGTGTAAGGATGACTCATATTATTATATCGCTGATGACAGCGGAGTAGATATCATCTATTTTTCCATAGGGCTATTCCCGTATGAGAAGGAGCTTAGAATGAGGATGGACAATGCTATGACCCTCGGTGGAGAGCAGTCTCCTTCCAGAATGCTGCAGTCTCTTCTGCATAAGGAGGTCAAGGCTGATGTGTCTGTTGATATGAATCTGATGTCCTTCTATGAGGACTATCCTATCCCTTATATCGGTTCTGACACAAGCACTGCCTGGTACTTCTATGCCAACACTCCTATCAGTCAATCTGTAAAGGATATGTTGTACCCTGGTCTCGAAACGTCGATTAAAGGAAAGACCAAGGTTGAGGCTGTTCAGGTCCTTCTTAATTTTGTTCAGACGGCCTTTAAATATGAGACCGACGCCGAGATATGGGGCGAGGAAAGATATTTTTTCCCTGAGGAGACACTCTACTACCAGTATTGTGACTGTGAGGATCGTGCGATTCTTTTCTCGCGCATAGTAAGAGATCTTCTTGGCCTGGACGTGCTGCTTGTATATTACCCGAACCATCTGGCTACGGCTGTCCACATTCCTGAGGACTGTCCGGGCGACAAACTGATATACAATGGTGACAAGTATGTAATATGCGATCCATCCATCTTGTATGGATCCAGTGTCGGAAAGACGATGAAAGACTGTGACAATTCTACAGCGGACATCATAGTCCTTAATTGAAACAACTAAATTTAGAGAATTATGAAGAATAAATTTATATTGACAACGCTTGCTGTTCTGATCTCTTTCCCTGCAGCAGTTTCTGCGCAGACTCCGTTTGAGGCTTACAGAAAAAAAGCGCAGTCTCAGTTCAATGCCTATCGTGATCAGAAGAGGCAGGAATTTGAGGAGTACAGGCGTAAAGTGAATGAGGATTTCGCTGCCTATATGAGTAAGGAATGGGTGTGGAACGACAGCTGTGAGCCTGTCGAGGACCCTAAGCAGTCAGTTCCTCAGGTTGAGCCGGTGGTAATCCCTGATACTGAGCCAGTAGAGCTTCCGGACCTCAGTGAGATCGATGAGACTGATGTTGTTGCCATCGAAGTTGATGACATCTTCCTGCCGCTTCCTGCTGACCCTGTGCCGGAGCCTGTCATTCCGATGGTATATGAGGAGCAGACAGATGAGATGGCTATAGCCTTTGATTTCTATGGAGCAGAGTGCGCGGTCCGTTTCAATCCGTCAAGAAAGGCGGCCCTTAAAAACACGTGGTCGGCTGCGGTTGCAAATATGTGGAGGGCTCTTTCCCGTAAGGCATATGACAACATTCTTACTGACTGCCTTACAATCCGCGACAGCCTTAAGCTCTGTGACTGGGGCTATCTCAAGCTCACCGGTGCAGTGTCAAAGGCAATCTATGACTCAGCTAAGGAAGCCAATGAGGCGGTTGTACTGCAGTCTTTCCTTCTCAACCAGTCCGGTTACAAGATCCGTATGGGACGCTCTAGAGATGGAAGACTCCACACTTTGATTTCGACAGCTGATGATATGTACGGCAGGAAGTACTGGAACCTTGATGGTACTCATTACTATCTGGCACAGGAGGAAAATGCTCCAGGACTGTACCTCTTCAATACAAGATTCCCGGGTGAGAAGTCGCTTCGTCTTGGCATCTATGACGAGCAGAACCTTGAGCAGAATATGTCTGAGCAGAGAGTACTCCGTTCAACAAGATATTCCGACCTTGAGGTCTCTTCTGAGGTTAACCTCAATCTTGTTGCTTTCCTCAATGATTATCCGTCTACATACAGACGTGATATGCCTTACACCCAGTGGTATTACTATGCGACAGCTCCAATGAGCCAGAAGGTAAGGGATGATTTCTACCCTGGTTTGGCTGAAAGCATCAAAGGAAAGAACACTTGGGAGTCAGTGAATATCCTTCTGAACTTCGTACAGACTGCATTTGCATACAAGACTGATGATGCTGTCTGGGGATATGAGCGTTCATTCTTCCCTGAGGAGACACTTTATTATCCGTACTGTGACTGTGAGGACCGCTCTATCTTCTTCTCACGCATTGTACGAGATCTCCTTGGACTCGATGTAGTACTTATCCACTATCCGGGCCACCTCGCAACAGCTGTCCATTTCCCTACAGCCGCTCCTGGAGACAAGATCTCGGTGAACGGAAAGCAGTTTACTATCTGTGACCCAACCTACAAGAATGCATCTGCCGGAAGGACAATGCCGGGAATGGATAATTCTAAAGCCAAGATCGTAATTCTTTAAAATCTGTATCTCGCTGACAGGGATGGAGTAAAGCCAAGACGGCCTCTTTTGTAGAAATCACCTCCAAGTAATCCATAGCTTGGGCGAAGGTCTATTGAAAGCTGAAGAGGGAACCAGAAGGTGTACTCCATCCCTGCCTGCGCTGAGAAGGCGATAAGGAACTTGTCCTCCAGGCAGCCGAGCGACACACCCGGTCCGGTGTAGAGGCCCCAATATCCTCTGTTTGTCCAGGCTGGACGAGCGAATATGAAGTTGTAGGTGCCGGTGGCCTTGAAACCTTCAAAACCTCCGAATTCGGATCCCAATCCGGCTTCTATAAAGCTTCTTTTCTGGATCCTATGCTGGTAGGAGATTTCGATGCCCTCGGCTCCAATTCTGGCTCCCAGAGCTCTTGGCTGAGCGTTCGACACAGCACAGAAGCATAGTGCCACGATGAATAACAGTATATTTCTTTTCATAATATATATTTTCAGAAGATCATTCAAGTACTTATATCGTGCCAAAGATACAAAAAACGACGACCGTTGTTGTGCGGCCGTCGTTTTTTTTATATATAAAGAGAATATTAGAATCTGTAACGGATGCCAAGGCCGACACTTGATGGAGCGTAAACTCCGTGGCCGCTGAGACCGAATCCGATGTGCTGTCTGAAGTCAAGAGAAAGCTGGAGTGGGAAATCGAATGTGTACTCGATACCTACCATACCTGCAACTCCGAGGTTGAGGTAGTTTACTTCGCCGACACCAAGGCCAACGCTTGCACCAGGACCTGCGTAGAAGCCGAATCCGTCTCCGAACTGCGAGATCATAAAGTTGTAGATACCAGTTGCACCGATGTTCATTGTACCGTCTCCAAGACCGAGTCCGAGACCTCCGTCAATTTCGAGGAAATTGCCATCCATATCGTGCTGATAGCTGATTTCTGCACCGTTTCCGATGCGTGCACCGAGAGCTCTTGGCTGAGCTGTTGCAGCAACTGCAAAACCTAATACCATTGCTGCGATGAGAATAATCTTCTTCATAATTTATTTGGTTAAATGTTGTTTCTTTTACAAATATAGCGAATTTCTTTATAAGAGACATCTCCACTCACTTTGTTCGGTCGATATGACAGAACAATGTTTAGCAGAGGGTTGCTTTGATGAAGTCAATGCGCTTTGCAAACTCTTCCTTGCCGATGAGGGTGACGATGTCAGCGATGCCAAGGCCGCTTGAAGCGCCCACCAGGGCAAGTCTGAGGCAGTTCATCACCTTACCCATAGGCCACTCGTTTGAACGGATGTACTCCTCAAGCGGTCCTTCGAGAGATTCTTTTGTGAACTCTCCCTCGAAGCCGAGGATGAAGTCTGCTACCTGGAGTGCGAGGGTGTAGTTCTCCTCTTTCCAGAATTTGGCTGCGTCCTTCTCTACAAATGATGTAGGAGCGATGAAGAGGTAAGAAGCGATGTCCCAGAAGTCGGCTACGAATGTCGCTCTTTCCTGGATGAGCTTCACGATTCTCTTCACATAGTCCTTAGAGAAGGTCTTGCCTGCGAAATCAGGGGTCTGAGCCTCATCTGTGATGGTTATGCCCTTTGATTCGAGTACAGGGATGTAAAGGTCAGTAAGGTCTTCTACGCTCTTTGTGCGGAGGTACTCCTTGTTGTACCACTTTGCCTTGTCTGCGTTGAATCTTGCACCTGACTTCACGACTCTTTCAAGTGAGAATGCCTGAACGAGTTCCTCAAGGCTGAAGAGTTCACGGTCGTCACCTGGGTTCCATCCGAGCATAGCAAGAAGGTTTACGAAGGCCTCAGGGAAGTAGCCGTCCTCACGGTAGCCTCTTGACACCTCACCCTCTGCGTTGATCCACTGAAGCGGGAACACAGGGAAGCCGAGGCGGTCGCCGTCTCTCTTTGAGAGCTTGCCCTTTCCGTCCGGTTTGAGAAGGAGTGAAAGGTGTGCGAAACGTGGCTGAGTCTCAGTCCATCCGAATGCCTCATAAAGGAGGTAGTGGAGCGGAAGTGAAGGAAGCCACTCCTCGCCGCGGATAACCTCGGTGATCTCCATAAGGTGGTCGTCCACGATGTTTGCAAGGTGATATGTAGGGAGCTCGTCCGCTCTCTTCCAGAGCACTTTGTCGTCGAGGGTGTCGGTGTTTACCTCCACGTGGCCTCTGATGAGGTCGTCCATCTTCACGACTCTGTTCTCCGGCATCTTGAAGCGGATGGTCCAGTCGGTGCGTGTCTCAAGAAGCTCCTTCCACTCGCTTTCAGGGAGTGAGAGTGAGTTGCGAAGGCCCATTCTTGTGGTCTGGTTGTAGATGAAGGTCTGACCTGCCGCTTCCATCTCGGCTCTCTTTGCACCGAGTTCCTCTGCAGTGTCGAATGCATAGTAAGCAAAGCCGCCTTCTACGAGCTGGTCAGCGTACTGACGGTAAAGACCCTTTCTCTGGCTCTGTCTGTAAGGTGCGTGCGGATGACGCTCGGAAGCGGTCTCCACGATCTGGCCGTTCTGGTCCACACCTTCGTCAGGTACGATGCCGCACCAGTTGAGGGCTTCGATGATATATTTCTCTGCTCCAGGTACAAATCTCTGTGAGTCAGTGTCTTCGATTCTTATGATGAAGTCACCTCCGCGCTGCTTTGCGAAGAGGTAGTTGTAAAGAGCCGTCCTGACTCCTCCCATATGGAGAGGACCTGTCGGTGACGGTGCAAATCTAACTCTTGTCTTTCTTGTCATAGCTTTTCTGTATTTTCGCGTCAAAGATAAGAAATTTCCTAATCTTTCTTGTTACGGACAGCCTGTCTTTTGATTGCAGGTGTGTTTTCGAGCTCACTCTTGTCGTCTCTTTCCCCTACAAGAAGGAGTGGTTTCTTGCCCTCTTCGAATGAAATGCCCTTTCTGATGGCTGTGTTGTTGTAGCCTATCTTGGTGCTTCTTACCTCAGGAAGTTCGATTCCCTCTTCAGCGGCGTGCTCGTCCTTCTTATATACAAAGTTGCTGTCTACTACGATGATGTTTCCAGGATTGCCCTCGGTGATCTCGATGATTCTTGCCATCTTGAAGCCGGTCGCAATGACGGTGATGCTCACCTTGTCGCCGAACTCCTCAGTCTCGTCGAACACGATTCCTCGCTTGAAGTTGTTGGCATTGCCGGTATATTCCTTTATCATCTTGTCGATCTCGTCGAGCTGCTTCATCTGAAGACCTGACTCGTTGTTGCCGACAGTGACGTTGATCAGGACGTTCTTTGCTGTCTTGATGTCGAAGTCGTTCAGGAGAGGGGAGTCCATTGCCGCCTTTACTGCGTCTTCGATCCTCTTCTCACCTGAGCCTGTGCCGCATCCCATAAGGGCCATTCCGCTGTTGGTCATCATTGCCTTGACATCCTTGAAGTCCACGTTGATGAAACCGCGCTTCTTGATGATCTCGGTGATGCCTCTGACTGCTGTTGCGAGCACTTCGTCTGCCTTAGGGAAGGCGTCCTGGATGAGGAGTTCTCCGTACTCCTTGTAGATCTTCTCGTTGTTGATTATGATGAGGCTGTCCACATTCTTCTCGAGCTCGTTGATGCCGTCGATTGCCTTTGACATCGACTCGTTGCCCTCGCTCTTGAAAGGAATGGTAACGACACCCACGGTGAGGATGCCTTTCTTCTTGGCCATAGCCGCGATGACTGGAGCTGCACCTGTGCCGGTACCGCCGCCCATTCCGGCAGTGATGAAGAGCATATCCGTGTTGCTGTTGATGACCTTTTCTGCAATCTCCTCCTGAGAGTTGAGAGCTGCATTACGGCCTTCTGTAGGGTTGCAGCCTGCTCCGAGGCCTTCCTCGCCAAGCTTTATCTTGATAGGCACGTCGCAGCTGTTGAGGGCCTGAGCGTCAGTGTTGCACACGATGAAGGTACAGCCTTCGATGTGCTGGTTGTACATATAGTTGACTGCGTTGCATCCGCCGCCGCCGACTCCGATCACCTTGATGATCGAGTTTTCGGGAGTCCAGTCGTTAGGAACTATATCGTTATTTTCAAAATCCATCATTTTTCTCTGAATCAATTCAATTAAACTTCTTCATTGTTGATTTCCTTGCTGAAGCCGTCCAGAAGGTTTCCTGTTTCTTCCTGAACCTTTTTAATGTTGTCCCAGAAGATCTTTATCCTTGACTTCTTGACTGTCTTCTTTTTAGGTGGATCTATTTTTTCGATCTCATCATCCGCAAAGATCTCCCCGTCTCTTGGCTGTGATCTTGGAGCAACAGGTGCTTCAGGAACCACTTCTACAGGTGTTTCGGTAACAGTCTTGACCTCCGGTGCAGGCTCTTCTGTGTGCTCTTCCTTGATCTCCTCCTCGATGATCTCGCAGTTGAGAACATCCTCCTTTGCTGCCAGGATGAGTCCGATGGATGTTGCAGCTGTAGTGTCCTTGATGCCGTCGCAGCCGATTGCAGAGATCCTGCCCTGAGGATAGCCTGTCCTTACTCTGTAGCCTGAAAGCTCGTAGATGAAGTTTCCAAGGTTTGCGATCTGAGCACAACCTCCTGTGACTACGATGCCGCTTCTGAGAAGGTCTGCAAAGCCGCTCTGCTCGATCTCGTACAGCATAGCCATCATAATCTCTTCAACTCTGGCTGTGATGATCTCAGAGAGGTATTTCACTGTCACCTGCTTGTCCGGCTCGGCATTGTTGCTGATGATGTGGATGACCTTCTCGCTCAGGCTCTGGAGCTTCTCAGGCATACACGCACCGTAGGCGAGCTTGATGTTCTCTGCAAGTCTTTCAGAGATCTGGCACTCGGTCTTGATGTCATTGGTGATGTTCTTTCCACCGAACGGAATCGAAGCGTAGTGACGCAGGATGCTTCCGTGATATATGGTAACGGATGTGCTGCCGCCTCCGAAATCTATCAGGGCAACTCCGTTCTCCATCTCGGCTTCGCTGAGGACTGCCTTGGCAGTGGTGTCTGCGGTGAAATATTTCTTTCTTGCCGAGATACCGCTTTTCCTCATTGTGGTGTCGATGTTCTTCAGATCCTTGCTCTTGCCGATGAAGATCTTGAAGTGTCCTTCGAGGACGTCGCTTGCCATTCCGATGATGTCGTTCTCGATGATCTGGAAGTTCTCTCCGTCTGAGAATGACTGCGCTACAGCTCCGTAGATGGCCTCTTTTGTCTCATCTTCAAGTGGATATGAGTCCTCTGCAGACTGCTTCAGAGCAGCGATGTCCTCTGCAGTGATGTCGGTGTCCTCACCTCTGTCAATGACCTTTCCGCTGTTGCTTTCCTGGCGAACGGCGTACTTGGGCTTGCCCACGACCACCTCGGTGATCTTGATGTCGAGAGCTTCCTCCGCATCCTTTATGATCCTCGACACAGGGTCGCTGGCATTGACGGGATTGAAGATCCCGCTGTATCTGATGCCGGCTGAAGGCATCTCCTTGTAATAGACGATCTGGACGTCGTCACCGTTCACCTTCGCCACGGTCAGGGCGATGGTGGAGGTTCCCAGGTCCAGGGCTACGATGTTCTTTTCTTCCATATATGTTATTCTTAATTATTCTTTTAGATGTCTCGGCAGGCTCGACAAGACAGTGAACTATTTTTTACAGACAATCTGTCCGTCGTATTCCACGTTCACGTTGCGGTAGTAGTCCGCTCCTTTTGCCGGGATGATGCTTGTGTAGTAAAGCTCCATTCTTTCGAACTTCTCCTTTATCGCGTCCGGCTGGCCGAAGTGGAACTTCTCATTGCCTTCCCTCGGAATCAGTACCAGCTCTCCGCCTTCCTTGACATTGATCTGCACTATCTTGTCCTTCCAGGTGCGGTTTCCTTCCATATATCTCACTACCTCAAGCACTTTTTCAAGCCACTCCTTCTGAGGACCTTCTTCGAGCCATCCCTTGAAGTCTCTGCCGATCCTGACAGGTATCTGGCCGTCTATGACGTGTACCCTTGAAGCGTAACTGTCCTGAAGTGGGAATATAAAGCCCTCGCTGTCAGCATAGAACCCGCCTCCCTGTGTGATGAATCTCGCAATCGGAGTCCTCTGGGTGAGGGCTATGTTCAACATTCCGTCCGGAGTAGTGTAGGCCTCGCTTTTGAGCACCGCACTCTTTCCGTCCAGGATCTCCTCCACCTTGCGAAGGTCGATGCTGTCGATGTGGCAACCCACATATTCCCCGAATTCGCTGTCGATGTACTTCCTGACATCCTCAGCGCTGACGAACCTGTTGGTAAGGCTGTCGCTTATCACGACATTCAGGCCCTTGCAGGTCAGAGGGGCGCGGCAGGAAATGCCGGCAATGAATGCGACGCACAGGGCCGCTGCCAGAAGCAGGGCTGATGTGGTATTTATTATATGTCTGACTGTCTTTGACATAGCATTTCTGTGATAGGTCCTATGAAGCGGTCGATGTTGCCGGCTCCGAATGTTATCAATGTGTCTATAGGTTCGTCCTTGAGGTAGTCCATAAGCTCCTCCTTCACCATAATCACCTTCTCAGGGGCAGTTACATTCTCGAATATGATCTCTGACGTCACACCCGGAATCGGCTCTTCGCGGGCCGGGTATATATCAAGAAGGATGAGCTTGTCCACCGCGCTGAGCGCCTGAGCGAATTCATCGGCGAAGTCGCGTGTCCTCGTGTAGAGGTGCGGCTGGAATATGGCAGTGAGCCTTCTTCCCGGGAAGATGTCCCTCATCGAGCTGATTGCCGCCGAGATTTCGTTAGGATGGTGGGCGTAGTCGTCGATATATGAACAAGTCGGGGTGTTGAGGTGGATATCGAAACGTCTCTTCACTCCCTGGAATGTGCCCAGTGCGTGCTTAACCTTCTCAGGATCAAGACCATATGTGAGGGCTATCGCGGAAGCTGCCACTGCATTCTCGACATTGATCCAGCCTGGGATTCCGACTTTGCAACCTTCTATGACGCCTGCAGGATAGTTCAGGTTGAAGCTGAAATAGCCGCACTCGTCCACCTTGATGTCGCTTGCGTAGAAGTCGGCTGAGGCGTCGTTGTACGAGTACCTGAGCACTGTCGCTTCTGTGTCGGACTCGCTGATAGGGAGGCCGATCTTGGTGATGACGGTGCCGCCGACCTGCGAAGCGAAGTCGCGGAACGACGCGTGCATATTCTCGATGTCTGAATATATGTCAAGATGGTCGGCGTCCATCGAGGTGATGGCCGCAATGTCCGGGAAAAGCTGCAGGAATGACCTGTCGAATTCGTCGGCCTCTGCCACAATCACGGGGTTGGTGCTCACAAGAAGGTTGGTGTCATAGTTCTTGGATATACCTCCGAGGAACGCAGAACATCCTTCTCCGCTGTCTGCAAATATGTGGGCCAGGAGTGTGCTGGTGGTCGTTTTTCCGTGTGTTCCGGCCACTGCAAGGCAGTGCTGTCCTCTGGCTATCTCGCCCAAGGTGCGAGAACGCTTGATGACTCTGTAGCCTGCCTGCTGCACGTACACGAGCTCTCCCATATCCTTAGGGATGGCTGGTGTGTAGACTACCAGAGTATCGTCTATGCTCTTCGGAACATAGTCGGTGTTGTCCTCATAATGGACCTCGATTCCCTCAGCCTCGAGAGCGTGTGTGAGCTCCGAAGGTGTCTTGTCATATCCGGTAACCTTAAGTCCCTTCTTATGGTAGTAACGGGCGATGGCGCTCATTCCGATGCCGCCGATTCCGATGAAATATATGTTGCTGTACTCCGCCATATTATCCTATGATCTTGTAGATTTCTTCCGCGATGGTCTGGGCTGCGTCCATCTTTGCCATTGCGGCTGCGTTCTTTTCAAATAGAGCGATCTTTTCGCGGTCTTCTATCAGTCCGCAGGCTGCAGCCATCAGTTTTTCGACAGCTTCGCCGTCTTTTACCATCATCGCTGCATCCTTGTTTACCAAAGCCATCGCGTTGTGGGTCTGGTGGTCTTCTGCCACGTTAGGTGACGGCACGAAGATGCAGGCCTTGCCGGCTGCGCAGATCTCCGAGATGGAGCTTGCTCCGGAGCGGGAGATCACCAGATCGGCTGCCGCATATGCCAGATCCATACGCTGTATGAAGTCAGAGTACTGGATTGCAGGCAGCTCGCGTCCTTCCATAAATGCGTCAACTGACGGCTTGTAGTACTTACCGCACTGCCAGATGATCTCGATGTTCTCTCCGCCAGGGCAGCCGTCCTGGATCCATTTCTTCATTGCGTTGTTGAGAGTGCCGCTTCCGAGGCTTCCTCCAACGATGAATATGTGTCTCTTGAGAGGGTCAAGTCCGTAGAACTTCATTGCCTCGGCCTTTGTAGCCTCGTCTGCAGGCACGATCTCCTTTCTGATAGGGTTGCCTGTCATTATGATCTTCCCGGCAGGGAAGAATCTCTCCATTCCCTCGTAGGCTACGCAGATGCTGTCCACCTTTTTTCCGAGGATCTTGTTGGTGAGTCCGGCGAATCCGTTCTGCTCCTGGATGAGTGTAGGGATGCCCATACGTGTCGCTGCCCAAAGGAGAGGAGCGCTGGCGTAGCCGCCCACTCCGATGGCTACATCAGGCTTGAATTCCCTGATGAGCTTCTTTGCCATATTTACACTCTTGATGACCTTGAAAGGCAGGGCAAAGTTTGAGAGCGTGAGCTTTCTCTGAAGGCCTGCTACAGGAAGGCCCTTGATCCGGTAGCCGGCTGCCGGTACCTTCTCCATCTCCATTCTTCCTTCCGCTCCAACGAAAAGTATCTCAGTCTCAGGGTTCAGTTCCTTGAGCTTGTTCGCAATCGAAAGGGCAGGGAAGATGTGTCCTCCGGTGCCGCCTCCGCTGATGATTGCACGTATTTTCTTATATTTATTCATATTATCTTATATCCTCTATGTCGTCTATCTGTTCAATTATGTCGAGAGTTGCCTGTATGTCATCCTTCATCGGCACCTCCACCTCTTCGATCGCCTTCATCTTAGCCCTTGCCATCTTGCTTATCGAAAGGATGATTCCGAAGGCCACGCAGAAGGTCAGGAAGGCGAATGCACCGTCACTGAGCATAGGAAGCGTCTGGCCGGTCATCGGAATGATCTGTACGTTCACAAGCATATGCAGGTAGGCCTGTCCGGTGATAAGGAATGCAAGGCCTCCGATGGCTATCTTGGCAAATTCGTTTTCGCACATCCTGATTATCATTGAGCATCGTGCCAGCAGACTGGTGTAGAGTATGAGGATCATCAGTGCTCCGAGCAGGCCGTATTCCTCGATGATGAAGCTAAACATATAGTCGGAGTAGATGTGTGTCACGCTGTACTTCTGGGTACTGTTGCCGATTCCCTTGCCCCAGATGATTCCTTTGCCTTCGTGGATGGCTACCTTGGCTCCATATGGCTGCCTTATCTTGTCCAATGCGTTGTAGAACTCCTGAGAGCGTGGTTTCAGTCCTTCTAGCACCTCGGTGTCGTAGTTGGCTCCCACTCTGCTGATAAGGGTCTCGATACGAGGCATAAACTTTCCGTCTGTAGCCTTGTGAAGGCCGTAGCCTGCTCCGCAAGCTACGACGACAATAGCTCCAGTGATCAGCAGATCCTTGAAAGGGACTCCTCCCATCAGCATCACCACTACCAGGATCATAAATGTGAATATGGCGCTGGAGTTACTTCCGACCGCGATCATCGCGCAGGTGATAAGGGCAGGTGTATATATGTATATGAATCTTTTCCAGAACGCCTTTCCCATAAATTCGAAGCCCTTCTTTTTGGAGAGGGCGTTGGCGATCGCGAAGGTGTCGTGTTTATATGCGTGAAGAGCCCAGGCGAGGTACATTACCATCGCCACCTTTGCCAATTCGTAGACGTGGATCTGCAGGCCGAACGCCATAATGGTTCTTCTGGCTCCGTTCAGGGTTATTGCCGACATAAAGCCCAGGTCCAGGTCAAGCACAAGGATAGTCAGCAGAACGAATGTGAAGCCAAAGCCCAGCTGTGATACCACCCTGAACCATCCGATCCTCTTTATGCCCTGCAGTGCGATGATGATTCCAAGGCCGATCAATGCGATTCCGGTGTGACTCTTCATTATCTCCACACGGTTGTCGTCCGACAAGGTGGAAGTGGAAGAGAATATGGTCAGTACAGAAAATATGATAAGAAGGAGAGCGATGATCCAGATCACCTTGTCTCCTTTTATATTATCAATGAAATTCCAGAGACCCCTCTTGGTGGTCTCTGGCGTATTGTTCTCCATATGTTCCATATATTATAGGTTTCTTACGGCTTCTTTGAACTGGCGACCTCTGTCTTCATAGTTCTTGAACAGGTCGAAACTTGCGCAGCAAGGGGAGAGCAGGACCACATCTCCGGACTTTGCAATCTGGCTTGCCAGATTCACAGCGTCCTTTGCAGAAGTCACGTCGTGTATCTCCGGTACCACACCTTCGAATGATTCGTGGAACTTTCTGTTGTCAAGGCCCATACATATCATTGCCTTCACTTTCTCCTTTGCAAGTGGGATCAGACTGCTGTAGTCGTTGCCCTTGTCTGTTCCTCCGACAATCCACACTACCTCTCTGGTCTGGCACTCGAGTGCGTACCAGGCAGCGTCCACATTTGTCGCCTTGGAGTCGTTGATGTAGAGTACGTCCTTGATGCTGAGCACCTTCTCGAGTCTGTGCTCTACAGCCTGGAACGTTGCAAGGCCGTTTCTTATGACATCGTTGTCGATGTGCATAGCCTTCGCAGCGATGGCTGCGGCCATAGAATTATATATATTGTGCTTTCCGCCAAGGGCCAGCTCCTGAAGATAGGTGTCGCACTCTTCTTCCTTGTAGCGTACGATCATCCTGTCGTCCTTTACAAAAGCTCCCTGAGGTACTTCGCCCTTCTGGGTGAACGGAAGCTTCTGTGCCTTCATCACGATCTGGTCCAGGTGTCTTACTGTGATGTCGTCGTCCGAGCAGAAGATGAAGCAGTCGTCGCTGGACATATTCCTTGTGATGCGGAACTTCGACTTCACGTAGTTCTCCATATTGTAGTCGTATCTGTCCAGATGGTCAGGTGTGATGTTGGTGATGATCGCAATGTCGGCCTTGAAATCATACACGTTGTCAAGCTGGAAGCTGCTGAGCTCCAGTACATAGATGTCGTGCTGCTCTGTTGCAACCTGGAAAGCATAGCTCTTGCCGATGTTTCCGCCAAGGCCTACATTGAGGCCGGCCTGCTCCAGGAGGTGGAAGATGAGCGATGTAGTGGTGGTCTTGCCGTTGCTTCCGGTGATGCAGACCTTCTTTGCAGTGTCGTAACGGCCTGCAAACTCGATTTCGGAGATCACGTTGATTCCTTCTGCGAGAATCTTCTTCACCATAGGGGCTGTCGATGGTATGCCCGGACTCTTCACTACCTCGTCAGCATTGAGGATGAGGTCTTCAGAGTGGCATCCCTGTTCGAACGGGATCTCCCACTTGTTGAGCATAGCGACATAATTCTCGGAAATCTTACCCATATCCGAGAGGAAAACGTCATAACCTTTTACTTTTGCGAGGACAGCGGAACCGACTCCGCTTTCGCCTCCACCGAGAACTACTAATCTTGACATATGTTGACTGCTATCTTACTTTCAATAATGCTATTGTTATTACCGCGAGGATCATTCCTACGATCCAGAATCTTGTTACGATCTTTGCTTCAGGAAGGGCTTTCTTCGGCCAGGTGATCAGCGCAGGGATGCCTTCCTTCTGATAGTGGTGATGGAGAGGTGCCATCTTGAAGATTCGCTTTCCTTCACCGTATTTCTTCTTTGTGTATTTGAAATAGAACTTCTGCATAAGCACCGAGATGCTCTCGACGAAGAAGATTCCGCAGAGAATCGGAAGAAGGAGCTCCTTTCTGATGAGCACCGCTGTCACTCCGATGATACCTCCGAGCATAAGGCTTCCAGTGTCTCCCATAAACACCTGTGCAGGGAAGGAATTGTACCAGAGGAATCCGATCAGTGCTCCGACGAAAGCCGACATATACACGGCCACTTCGCCGCTGCCCGGTATATACATTATATTAAGGTAGTCGGCATTGACGATGTTGCCCGACAACCACGCGAATATTCCCAAAACCACTCCCACTATTGCCGACGAACCTGTCGCGAGTCCGTCCATACCGTCTGTGAGGTTGACTCCGTTCGAGCAGGCTGTGATGACGAATATGATCATCAGCACATAGATGGCCCATTTGCAGTACCAACCGAATGCGCCCTTGAAAGGAGAGAGCCACTTGTAGTCAAACTCGTGGTTCTTGATGAACGGGATGGTGGTCTTTGTGCTCTTTATCACGTCCAGCTTCTCGACTTCCTGCATCTCCGAGTGGTCTATCGATGTGCTGTCGGCAAGGGCTTCGATCACAACGGTCTCGCTGACCGGGATGTTCTCTCTGACTACGATGTCGCTGTTGAAGCAGACTGCAAGGCCGATCGCAAGGCCCATAAGTCCCTGTCCGGCAAGCTTCATCTTTGCGCTCATTCCTTCCTTGTTCTTCTTGAAGACCTTGATGTAGTCGTCTGCAAATCCGATCAGGAAGAACCATACGGTGCTCACAAGAAGGAGGATGTTGTAGATGTTTGTCAGGTCTCCGAAGAGCAGGATAGGGATGATGATTGAGAGGAAGATGATGATGCCACCCATTGTCGGAGTGCCTTTCTTCTGCATCTGTCCTTCAAGTCCCAGGTCGCGGATCTCTTCTCCGATCTGCTTTTTCTGGATCCATCTGATGATCTTTCTTCCTGCAAATATCGAGATGAGGAGAGCTGTGGTGAATGCGGCCATAGCTCTGAAAGACAGGTAGCCGAAGAGGCCCTGTCCCGGAAGGTCTACGCCGATTTCCTTCAAATACTCTACAAGGTGATATATCATTTTACTGCTGTTCTTTAAATATGTCCGTTACTATCTGTTTCTCGTCAAAATGTCTTTTTTCGGTGCCTATGATCTGGTAGGTCTCGTGTCCCTTGCCTGCAAGGAGGATTGTTGCACCCTGACTTGCGATCATTATTGCCGTCCTTATCGCCTCCTCGCGGTCTTCGATGAAGAGCGATCTGGATCTTCCGCTCAGGTCAAGGCCGGCCTTGATGTCGGCCATAATGTCTGAGGTCTTTTCTGTACGGCTGTTGTCCGATGTCACTATGATCCTGTCCGAAAGTTTCTGGGCGATCTGCGCCATTTCAGGTCTCTTGGTCTTGTCTCTGTCTCCTCCACAGCCGAAAAGGCAGATGAGCTCTCTGTCCGGAGCAATCTCGCGGAGGGTCTTGAGCACGTTCTCAAGGGCGTCCGGAGTGTGGGCATAGTCGATGATTACCGATATATCCCTCGGTCCTCTTATGTTTTCAAGTCTTCCAGGAGCCGGTCTTAGGCTGCTCAGCGCCACGAGGGCCTCCTGTCTGTCCGCTCCGAGCACGATGGCAGTCGTGTAGATGGCGAGGAGGTTGTAGGCGTTGTGAATGCCGATGAGGCTGCTCCAGCTCTCGCATCCGTCCATCCTCAGCTGCATTCCTTCGAAGCTCTGCTCGATGATGCGGCAGGTGTGGTCTGCGATCTTTCGGCAGGAATATGTCACAATCTCAGCCTTGGTGTTCTGTACCATCACCATTCCGTTGCGGTCATCGATGTTTGTGACAGCATAGGCGTCTGCAGGCAGGGTGTCGAAGAAGAGCTTCTTGCACCTGAGGTACTCGGCGAAGGTCTTGTGGTAGTCAAGGTGGTCGTGAGTCAGGTTAGAGAATATACCGACCTTGAACTTCAGGCCTGCCACCCTGTCCTGCTCCACTCCGATGGAACTCACTTCCATAAAGCAGTACTCGCATCCTGCCTCTACCATCTCGTTCAGAAGTGAATTGATGGTGAGAGGGTCAGATGTGGTGTTTACTGCTTCTGTACCTCTGTTGCCGACGTAGTTGGCTATGGTTGAAAGCAGACCGCAGTTGTAACCCAATGCTGTGAACATCCTGTGCAGGAGTGTTACTGTCGTGGTCTTGCCGTTGGTTCCTGTGATTCCTACAAGGGTGAGCTTGTGGGATGGGTTGTCGTAGAAGTTGGCTGCAGCGATAGCGAGTGCGTAGCGTGACGATTCCACCTGAATCAATGTCACATCCTTGCCCTCGGTCTGTGCCTTTGCTGACTCGAGGTCCTCGCATATGATGGCTGCCGCACCCAGCTCTACTGCCTTTGCAATGAAACTGTGGCCGTCAATGGCATATCCCCTGACAGCAACGAAAAGCGCCCCTGAGGTCACTTTCCTTGAATCGTTGCAGACGGATGCAATCTCTATGTCTGTCCTGCCCTGCAGGGCAGACACTGCGCATCCAGCTATGATTTTCTCCAGTATCATTTCAAAACTATATTTACTGTTGTTCCTTTCTTCATCTTGGCTCCCGCCTCGGGCGACTGTGAGACCACGTGGCCGCTGCCGGTGTGGCTGCATCTGTAGCCGTTGTTCTCAAGAGCATAGACTGCGTCCTTGAGTCCGAATCCCTTCACGTCCGGAATCGGAGCATCCGCAGTGCCGGATGTGCTGATGTGGTCAGCCCTCATCTGAGGCACCTCGCCTCTTTCCTTGAACTCTTCTCCCCACTGGGTGTCGTGTGCCCATATGCCGTCTACGATGTCCCTGAATGTAAGGGCTGGGATGCTTCCTCCGTAGACATTGTGATGGATGAGTCCGGTGTAAAGTACCACAATCGCTGTGTACTTTGGTTCATCTGCAGGGAAGAAACCCACGAATGTAGCCTGGTGCTTCTTTCTTCCGAGGTTGTCCTCGTAAGGCTTTCCGCTTCCGCCACGCTCTTCCGGTGAAAGGTGCATACGTGAGGTTCCTGTCTTACCTGCTACCTGGCATTTTGCATTCTTCAGGCTTTTGGCTGTACCCTCCAATGTCACCATCTTGAGGGCTCTTGTGACAGTGTCTGCTGTCGCCTTTGAACAGATCGATCCGTTGAGGATGCTTGGCTTGAACGGATGTACTACCTTGCCGTCCTTTTCGATGCTTTCGACTACATATGGCTTCATCATCTTTCCGTTGTTGGCGATTGCATTGTAGAATGTCGCCACCTGGAGCGGAGTGACTCTGGCCGAGTAGCCGATTGCCACAGAGACAAGGTCATATAGTGGTGAAGCTGATGTCTTGATGTTCGGAATAGAAGGCTTTGCACTTCCTGATTCGGTCAGGTCAAAGTCGTAGGCTTCTCCGAAGTTGTACTCGTGGAGGCGGTTGAAGTACTCTTCTTCCCTTCCGCCGTAGTAGTCCTTGGCAAGACGTCTGAACACGTAGTTTGATGAGATTTCGAAACCTTCCACCACAGAGATTGTGTTGTTGCCGGTACGATATTCATACTTTGTGATGTAGTCGTCCTGGTTGATCTTGCTCATATCCTCCATACGGCCGTGGTTGGTCTTGATCCTGTCTTCGAGCTGGATGTGGCCGTCTTCGATGAGGGTTGTGAGAGTCACTGTCTTGAACACGGAACCTGGCTCTGCAGGCCTTCCTGCCGCCATATTGAAGACCTCTCTAAGCTCTCCTTTCTTGTCCTTCTGCAGGTTGACCATAGCTCTGATGGCGCCTGTCTCGACTTCCATCACCACAACGCATCCTCCAACGATGTCCTCTTCCACTGCGACGTTCTTTCTGAGGGCCTTGTCTGCGATGTCCTGGATGTCGATGTCGAGAGTGGTCCTGATGTCGCTTCCGTCAGTCACGTCCACGACGCTGCTGTCCACATCGGGAATCATAGCCTTGGTGTCTGTCACCTTCTGCCATTCGAGACCTTCCTTGCCGTGAAGGATGTAGTCATATTTACCTTCGATGCCGATGTGTCTTGCGTTGGTGTCGTTGTTGTGCTTGACATAGCCGATGACTCTTCTTGCAAGTCCCTCGTAAGGGTACTGGCGGGTCTCCTCCTTCTCGATAATCATTCCGCTTGTGTACTGGCCCTTGCAGAAAAGAGGGAGCTTCTTGAGCTCCTCCAATGTTCCGTGATCAATGTCCTTTGCAATGGATACATATCTTTTCTTGAGCCTTCTTCCTGTGAAGATGAGGTCCTTGTAGTAGGCTGCGTCCTTTCCTTCCTCGCACAGCACTCTTGGGAGTGCGTTTGCGAGCTCCTCTGCCTGGGCGATCCAATATTTCTCCCTTTCCTCTCCTTTCTCCTTGTCCCTGCTATGCTCTTCCTTTAGGACGTAGCAGTCCATATGGACCTGGTACATCGGTGTTGACAGCGCAAGCAGCTTTCCGTTATGGTCGATGATCGAACCTCTGAGAGGCTCTATCTCCTTCTTGTCCTTTCTAGGCTGGAAATACTCGACGTATCTTGAGTCCGGTTCCCAGAAATACTGGATCTTCACGATCTCGATGACAATGAGTACCGCCGCCACAAGGAATATGGCGTGAAAAGCAGTGAGGAAGTTGCTCGCTCTGCGTCTTTCTGAATCGTTTGTACTCATTTCTTTATGATGATGTCTGCGGGTTTTTGTGGTGTTGTCACTTCTGACTGTTTCTGCTGGAGCATCTCCTCCACTGTGCTGATGCGGTCGAGGCTGACATACTCGCAGGTCTTCTGTGCGTGATAAATCTTAAGTGTTTCGAGTTCCCTCTTGTTCCTCTCTACCTGGACCATAGCCTGTTCGGCCTTGAATGAGATCCATATGCTTAGCCAGCCGAGGGCAAAGAAGTAGATGATGTATGGAAAGCCCTTGTGGAGCCTCATCCTGACCAGGATGTCGCCGCTGATTATTGACTTAGCGACGTTCTTTACCATTGAACCGGTGTCTTTGAGCTTTCCCATTATAATTTCTCCGCTATTCTCAATTTTGCGCTTCGCGCTCTTGTGTTACTTGCGATTTCTGTCTCTTGAGGAAGGATCGGCTTTCTGTTCACGGCCTTCAGGGGAGCTGAAGAGTTGCCGTAGAAGTCCTTCTCGACTTCTCCCTCGATGTTTCCTGCCTTGATGAAGTTCTTCACCATCCTGTCTTCGAGGGAGTGGTAGGTGATCACTACCAGCTTGCCTCCCGGTCTCAGGGATTTTGCTGCTCCGCTGAGGAATTTCTCCAGTGACTTCATCTCCTGGTTCACTTCGATTCTCAGGGCCTGGTAGACTTTAGCCAGGAACTTGTGTTCTGCGAACTTCGGAAGCGCGCTTTCGATCGCCTTGCCAAGGTCGCCCGTGGTCTCGATCCTGGAGATCTCCCTTGCCTTGCAGATCATCTGGGCTATTCTTCTGCTGTTGTCCACTTCGCCGTAGAGTCTCAGGATCTTTTCGAGGTCGGCCTGCTCGTAAGTGTTCACGATGTCGGCTGCGTTGAATTCCGCCTCCTGGTTCATCCTCATATCCAGCGGAGCCTCGTATCTGAACGAGAATCCTCTCTCGGCCGTGTCGAACTGGTGTGACGAGACTCCCAGGTCAGCCAGGACTCCGTCGATTCCGTCCTTGTAGCCCTGATGGATCACGTGGTTGTGGATCCAGCGGAAGTCGCTGCGGATGAGAGTCAGGCGGCTGTCGTCCGGACGGTTCGCTATCGCATCGCTGTCGCGGTCGAAAGCGATGAGCCTGCCGTTCTGAGACAGTCTGCTGAGGATCTCACGTGAGTGGCCTCCTCCGCCAAAAGTGGCGTCTGCGTATGTTCCTGATGTTGAATCGATTAAAGCAGAAACGCTTTCGTCGAGCAAAACTGGAATATGGTACTCGGACATATTGGTGGCCTCCTATGGTTAAATACGTCCAGCTAATTTCTTACCCATATTGCGGAATTCCTCAGCCGAGAAACATCCGCCTTCCAGCTCTTCTTTTGCCCAGATTTCGACTTTGAAGTCAACGCCCTGGAATACGACTTCCTTGGCGATGCCTGCCTTGTCAAGCAGTTCTCTTGGGATGGTGATTCTTCCGAGCTTTGCATCCGGGACTACAGTCACGGTGTCGCTCATATACGTTCTCCAATACTTCATATGGTCTTCGTCAAAAGCCAGGTCGAGCTTGGATCTGACAGCCTGAGACATAATCGCCCATTCCTGACGGGTGTACATCTCAAGACAGTTCGAGTAGAGGTCCTTTCTGATGACGAATTCCATCTGGTCGGCAGGCACGGCACTCTTGATGGCAGAAGGAATCACAAGTCTTCCTTTGTCATCGAGTTTTGCTGTGTATTTGCCGAAAAATCCGCTCATCGTTCAAACCTTTGATATCGAGTTGCAAAAGTAGAAATTATTTTCCAAAATCTTCCACTTTTTTCCATTTTTTTCCACATCATTTTCAACAACCCTGTCGGACGCACTTCCAGGCCCTATTGCACCGAATGAGATTATTCGTAAATTTGCGCCATCTTAAAACGAAAATGACGATGAAAAAAGGATACATTTACGCTTTCGCCGCTCTGTTGTGCCTTTGTGTGGCTTGCGGCAGAAAGGAAGCATCGCAGGTGGTGGAAGTTATTGATATAGAGGAGTCCGCGGCTCCTGCTCTGGGTTTTGTGCCCGACTCTTTGGATATGCGTTCAGGCGAGGTGAAGAACGGTCAGTTCTTCTCGACTCTGCTTGGCGGGCTGGGTATGTCGCAGCAGGAGGCATATAACCTGACCGAGGCTACTAAAAAGGTTTTTGATGTGAAGACTCTCCGTGTCGGAAAGCAGTATCGTGCCTACTACAAAGACTCGGTTCTGAAGTACCTTGTGTATGACCGCGACAAGGCCAGCAGCATAGTCTTCGACTGCACCGCTCCCTATGGGGCCTGGGTGTATGAAAAGCCTGTGACTGTGGAGCAGCGTTATGCCGACGTGACCATCAGCAGCTCCCTCTGGGTGGATATGAGGGCAGCAGGTGTCTCGCCGCTTCTGATCGTCAGCCTTTCGGACATATATGCCTGGACGGTAGACTTCTTTGCCCTTCAGAAGGGTGACCGCTTCAGGGTGCTTTATGAAGAGAGGATGTGCGATGGGGAAGTGATCGCTGTCGACACGGTGCGATATGCTGTCTTCAGCCACGGCGGAGACGATTTCCCTATGGTTATGTTCGACCAGAAGGACGGTGGAAATATGTGGTGGAACGAGAAGGGGGAGAGTATGAGAAAGGCTTTCCTCAAAGCTCCGCTCAACTATTCGCGTATCAGCTCAGGTTTCTCTTATGCCCGAAAACATCCAGTTACACGTAAGGTCCAGCCTCATACCGGAGTTGATTATGCGGCTCCTACCGGAACCCCGGTAATGACTATAGGAGACGGAGTCGTGACAAGTGTGAAGTACGAAGGCGCAGGTGGTAACACAGTGAGAATCAGACACAACTCAGTATACTCGACAGCCTACCTGCACCTGTCCAAATATGCAAAAGGCCTCAAGGCCGGACAGCGTGTCCGCCAGGGTGAAGTCATTGGCTACGTCGGCTCGACCGGCCGCTCGACCGGCCCGCACCTGGACTTCCGTGTCTGGAAGAACGGAACCCCGATCAACCCCCTCAAAATGGAATCCCCACCAGCAGAACCGATAAAGGATTCCAATAAGGAAGCATTCGCGCAGACCTCAGCAAAGTACAAGGCCCAGATCGATTCGATCCAAGCCTACAGAGTCCTCCCAGCCCTCCTGGAGGTTCTGTAGCCTTGCTTACCTGGAGGTTCTGTAGCCCAGCCCTCCTGGGTTTTGCGACCCTGCTCTCCTCCCTTCCTCCAGCCTTTTCGTATCTCATTGATACACAACAAGATAAACAATATGCCTGCTGTCAGAGTGCAGCAGGCATATTGCGTAATCAGCTGATTGCTAAGATGTTATGTTGCGCGATATCCAGTGAATCCTGTCGCGATGCAAGTGTTTGAACCCATTTGCTTGCGTGTCTAGTCCTGAGCAAGGTTTGGCAGTCTGTCTGGAATGTGATCAATTCTTACTCCGACATAAACTCCACAAAAGTGCGGAGGTACCTTGTCGACTTCGCTGCCGTCCTCCAGCCCTTGTACAAACAACTTTTCAAGGACTGGTGCCTGTCTGATATTCTGAGAAGCGGCAGTGTGTTGCATACAAAAGTGACTAAGCGCTGTGATCTGACACAAGGCTTAGTCACTCTTTTATAGTATGAATCTCTTACCTGTTAGTAGATAAGGACGTATGCAAGTGCTGCAATGACTGCTCCGCAGAGAGGTCCGAGAACCGGTACCCAGCTGTAGCCCCAGCCGCTGTCGCCTTTGCCCTTGATAGGGAGGATGGCGTGAGCAAGACGTGGAGCGAGGTCACGTGCAGGGTTGATCGCGTAACCGGTAGCTCCTCCGAGAGACATACCGATGGACATAATCAGGAAGGTCACAGGAAGGGCTCCAAGCTCTCCCATACCGATGTGCAGATGCTGTCCGTCAGGGTCGAGGTGTGCTACATTAGCATCCACTCCGAACACGAGGATCACGAACACGAGGAGGCAGCTTGCAAGAGCCTCACAGAAGAAGTTGCGCATCTTGTGTCCTTCGATTGCAGGCATAGTACAGAATGTGCCGAGCTTTGTACCTGGATCTTCAGTTGCATCGTAATGGTCCTTGTAGAAAAGCCATACGAGAGCTGCTCCGGCGAAACCTCCGAGCATCTGTGCAATCACATAACCTGGAACTGCAGCCCAGGACATTGTGCCGGCAACTGCACAGCCAAGGCTTACTGCAGGGTTCAGATGAGCTCCCGAAACAGAGCCCGCAATGAACACTCCGACCATAACGGCGAAGCCCCATCCCATTGTAATTACTATCCAGCCGGCTCCCTGAGCCTTGCTCTTGTTGAGACTTGTAGCGGCGCACACTCCGTCGCCGAGGAGGATCAGCACCATTGTGCCGATGAACTCGAATAGGTATTTTTCAAACATAGTGTATTGGTTATTTACCGGTTAGTGTTCTTCTGATTGCGTCATTCCATCCGTCCTTGAGGGCTGCAACTGTCTCAGGAGCAGCTGAAGGCTGGAATTCCTTCTCCACACCCCACTGCTTCTTGATGTGCTCGATGCTTTCCCAGTAGCCTACCGCGAGACCTGCAAGATAGGCTGCACCCAGGGCGGTGGTCTCGGTCACGGTCGGTCTGATGACCGAAGTTCCGAGCACGTCCGCCTGGAACTGCATAAGCAGATTGTTGCGCGATGCACCTCCGTCTACCTTGAGTTCCTTCAAGGTAACTCCGGCATCCTTCTGCATAGCGTTCACGATGTCCATAGTCTGGAAAGCGATTCCCTCAAGGGCTGCACGGGCGATGTGGGCTGCAGTCGAGCCACGGCTCAGACCGTAGATGCTTCCCTGGGCATACTGATCCCAATGAGGAGCTCCGAGGCCTGTCAAGGCAGGCACGAAGTAGACTCCTCCGTTGTCAGGAACGCTGGCAGCAAGCGCCTCTACCTCTGAAGATGACTTGATGATTCCAAGTCCGTCACGAAGCCACTGAACCACTGATCCTGCCACGAATATACTTCCTTCAAGAGCGTAATTCACTGTGTCTCCGATCTTCCACGCGATGGTTGTGAGGAGGTTGTTCTTTGACATTATCGGTCTTTCGCCGCTGTTCATCAGAAGGAAGCAGCCTGTTCCATAAGTGTTCTTCACCGAGCCCGGCTCTGTACACATCTGGCCGAAAAGTGCAGCCTGCTGGTCTCCGGCGATACCGGCGATAGAAACCTCGTGTGCAAAGAGGGTAGTCTTGGTGTAGCCATATACCTCGCTTGATGACTTCACCTGCGGCATCATCGATGCCGGTATATTCATAAGCTCAAGCAGCTCCTTGTCCCACTCGAGGCTGTGGATGTTGAAGAGCATTGTCCTTGAGGCGTTGCTGACGTCTGTCACGTGCACCTCGCCTCTTGTGAGCATCCAGATCAGCCAAGTGTCCACTGTACCGAAACGAAGACGGCCCTCTTCTGCCTTCTGGCGTGCTCCTGGCACGTTTTCAAGGATCCAGCGGATCTTTGTGGCACTGAAGTAAGCGTCAATGATGAGGCCTGTCTTGCTGCGGATCAGATCCGTGCGTCCGTCTCTCTTGAGGCTGTCGCAGTACTCTGATGTCCTTCTGTCCTGCCATACGATGGCATTGTACACCGGCTCGCCTGTCTCGGCATCCCACACGATGGTGGTCTCACGCTGGTTGGTGATACCGATCGCCGCGATGTTCAGTCCGTTGATGTCGATAGAAGTAATGGCCTCGGCGATCACTGCCGCCTGAGATGACCAGATCTCCATCGGGTTGTGCTCTACCCAGCCCGGTTTCGGGAAGATCTGGGTGAACTCTTTCTGTGATACAGCCTTGGTCTGGCCGTTCTGGTCAAAGACGATGGCTCTTGAACTGCTTGTGCCCTGGTCAAGGGCAAGAATATACTTCTCCATAATTATGTGGTTGTTAGTCGATTCGTTTGCAAAGAAGGGTCGCCGGAGTCACGCTTGTGACCTCGACCTCGCAGTAGTCTCCCGCCTTCTCTCCACGTGAAGGGAAGACGCACATCTTGTAGTTGCCGGCTCTTCCGCAGAGCTCGTCAGGATTCCTCTTTGAAGGACCTTCCACGAGCACCTTCAGTCTTCTTCCGACTTCCTTCTCGTTGCTCTTGAGGCTCATACGGCCCTGAAGCTCGATGATCTCGTTCAGTCGTCTTGTCTTTGTCTCATACGGGATGTCGTCAGGATACTTTCTTGATGCGAGAGTGCCCGGACGCTCCGAGTAGGCGAACATAAATGCCGAGTCGAAGACTACCTCCTCCATAAGTGTGAGTGTGTCTCTGTGGTCTTCCTCGGTCTCACCGCAGAAGCCTGCAATCACGTCAGTGGTAATGCCGCAATCCGGAATCACGCTCCTGATCTTCTTCACTCTCTCAAGGTACCATTCGCGGTTGTACTTCCTCCTCATCTTCTCCAGCATTATGCTGCTGCCCGACTGTACAGGCAGATGGATGTGGTTGCATATATTTTCGTACATCGCCATAGTGTAGATCACCTCGTCGCTGATGTCCTTCGGGTGTGACGTCGAGAATCTTACGCGAAGGTCTGGGCTTATCTTCGCCACCATCTCAAGAAGCTGGGCGAAGTTCACGCTCTTTGCAGGATTTTCCTTGTCCTTCCAGAAATATGAATCCACGTTCTGACCAAGGAGGGTCACCTCCTTATAGCCGTTTTCATATATTTCCTGAGCCTCGCGCAGGATCGACTGAGGCTCGCGGCTGCGCTCCGCTCCTCGGGTGTAGGGCACCACGCAGTATGAGCACACATTGTTGCAGCCTCTCATAATGGATATGAATGCAGACACTCCGTTCCTGTCAAGTCTGACAGGGGATATCTCAGCGTAAGTCTCTTCGTGCGAGAGGAGTACGTTCATCTGAGGGCTGTCAGGCCTGATGGCCTTCAGCAACTCCGGAAGCGACCTGTAGGAGTCTGGACCCGCTACAAGGTCAACCGCCTCGAGAAGCTTGTCCTTGAGCCTTTCTGCCATACATCCCACTATACCTATTATAACTTCGTCTCTTTTTCTCTTCTGTAGCTTGAACTGGTCGATTCGTCCCCATATTCTCTGTTCTGCGTTATCTCTGATTGAGCAGGTGTTGGCAAGAATCACGTCAGCTTCGTCCATTGATTCTGTCAGGGCATATCCCTCGTCCTGAAGAATGGACAGAATCACCTCGCTGTCGTTCACATTCATCTGACAGCCGTAGGTTTCGATATATACCTTCGGTCTTGAAGGGTCGATTATTGGTTTGATATTTCGCATATTTCTACCTCTTTTCCTATAAATTACAAAGATAGGATTTTTCGCCGAATATAGTTATCTTTGCGTTGATGTAATGATAGTATTATGAGAAAAATTACAAGCAGTTTTACCTTGATTACACTTCTTCTCACTCTGTTCTGTATGACAGGATGCGTGAATGTCAAGAAGTTACAGCAGATCAGGATCCTGGATGCCAAACTTGAAAGCATCTCTCCTGAAAGTCTCAGACAGTACGTCCTGACGGGCTCGGTTACTGTGGCCAATCCAGCGGCTGAAGTGTCTTTGTCAGAAATTTCCGGCGTGTTGGAGCACAATGGCAAGGTTATTGGTAGCATCGCCGTCGACCCTGTGACATTGACCGCAAAATCAGAGCAGTCCTACACCCTGCGTGCCGATGCAAAAGTGGCTGACGGCATAGGAATATTCGAACTCGCCAAGTATATGGACAAGGCTGTCCTTGAGCAGTGCGTAGTGGATCTGAAGGCGGATGTGCGCATCAGGAACGCCAAGGTCAGGACTGTAGAACTTGAAGACATACCTTTGAACAAACTTTTGGAACTTGTCAGATGAGAAAATCAATAATTGTCATTGCGGCACTGTCAGCTGCATTAATCTCCCTCCCGCTTTCAGCGCAGGAAATCACAGAAATACCTGAAGGCTACGAACTAGTGGACTCGCTTGCCTACAGACCGGTAGAGGCTGTGGATACGACCCTTGCAGGCAAGGATATTTTTGCCCTTATGCCGGTCTCGGTGGATGGCGAAGGAGCAGACGTCAGCATAAACCAGTCGCCAGAAGTGGCTGACGCTGTAAGAAAGCACATTCGCTCAAACAGAGGAAGGACCATCAAAGGATATAGGGTGAGAATCTTCTTCGACAACAAGCAGACAGCGCGTGCTGAATCTGAGAAAGTATTGAGGGAGTTCAGAAATGCTTATCCCGAGATTGCGGCATACAGAGTGTATGCCAACCCGTACTTCAAAGTCACAGTAGGAGACTTCAGGACCAGGTCGGAAGCGATGGAGATGCTCAGCCGTATAAAGTACAGCTTCCCAAGTGCCTTTGTGGTGAAAGAGAACATAGAGTATCCGGCTGTAGACAGCGAGCGTGCTGTGATTGTGGACACGATAAAAGTGCTGAGACGCAAATAAAGAAAATCAGGTGGCTTTCCACCAGTAGAATTATAGTTAGAGTGTAATTAATTAATTGTCAGTGATATGTTAAAGCAAGGTTTGGAATTGAAGCAGATCCAGAAGCTCTCGCCTCTGCAGATTCAGACGATCAAGCTCATCGAGATGCCGGTAATGGAACTCGAGCAGCGTATCCGCAAGGAGATTGAGGAGAATCCTGTTCTGGATGAGGACGTGTCTTCCGAGTCTGAGGATGGAGAGGCTCCAAGAGAGGTTTCTTTGTCGGAGTACAAGGATGACGATCCGATACCGAGCTACAGACTAAGGGCCGACAACTACTCTAAGGACGAGCGTCCGCAGTACAACACATTTTCAGTAAAGGAAAGTTTCACCCAGAGCCTACTGGAGCAGCTGGGCTACAGAAATCTTACTGAACATCAGTACTCTGTGGCTGCGTTCATCGTCGGAAGCCTCGATGATGACGGCTACCTCCGCAGAAGCATTGACAGCATTGTGGATGATATATCCTTCCGTGCAAACATCGAGACTACAGAGGAAGAAGTCCTTCAGATGCTCAAGGTCATCCAGGAATTCGAGCCGGCAGGCGTGGGAGCACGCGACCTTCGCGAGTGCCTCCTTCTACAGATAAGACATTGCAAGAAGACTCCGGACGTGGAGAGGGCTGTGAAGATCCTGACCCATTACTTCAATGAGTTCACCGGAAAGCACTTCCATAAGATAATGGCCCGAATGAACATCACAGAGGACGAGCTGAAGGCTGCTATGGCCAAGATCCTCAAGCTCAATCCTTCTCCAGGAGGACAGATTGATGATTCCTACACTGACCAGGCCCAGCAGATAGTTCCGGATTTCATCCTTGATTATACAGACGGCGACTTGAGACTCTCTATGCCTCGCTTTACGTTGCCGGAGCTGAAGGTGAACAGGAAGTACGCGGACATCCTTATGGATGCTGCCCATTCGTCAGACAGGGCTCAGAAGGAAGCGGCGGCTTTTGTGAAGAAGAAGCTGGACTCGGCTAAGTGGTTCGTGGAAGCCATCCGTCAGCGCCACAACACCCTTATGACCACAATGCAGGCCATAGTGGACTACCAGAGAGAGTACTTCGTGGATGGAGATGAAACCAATCTTAAGCCAATGGTGCTCAAGGATATAGCGGAAGTGACAGGCTTTGATATATCTACGATTTCACGAGTGGTGAACAGTAAATATATAGAAACTCATTTCGGAATATATTCTCTGAAATACTTCTTCTCTGAAGGATTGGAAAACCAGGAGGGCGAGGAAGTTTCGACACGCGAATTGAAGAAGGCGCTGCTTGAGTGCGTGGAGAACGAGGACAAGCACAAGCCTCTGACCGACGACGAACTCGTGGACCAGATGACCCTGAAGGGCTATAAGGTTGCAAGAAGAACCATTGCCAAGTACAGGGATCAACTGAATATACCGAAGGCACGCCTTCGCAAAGAGTTATAAAAACAGGTTCTGTCCTCTGGCAGAACCTGTTTTTTGTCTCTGTCGATTGACAGAGACTATTTCTTCTCTCCGAAAGCAAGGTCGCCTGCGTCTCCCAGTCCGGGAACTATGTATGCCTGACTGGTCAGTTCCTCGTCTATCGCAGCTACCCACAGGGTAATATTCTTGTTCAGGATGTGTTTCTGAAGGTATTCTACTGCATATGCACTGGCAACGGGGCAGACGATGTGAGTGTAAAGGGGCTCTCCTTCTTCGCAGAGCCTCTGGTAGGCGAGCTCCAGAGAGGCGCCGGTAGCGAGCATAGTGTCGGCCAGTATCAGGGTCTTTCCTGTCAGGTCGGAAGTGCTGCAGTATTCTATATTTATATGGAAGTCCTCTCCCTTGTCGTACTTCCTGTAAGCGGCTATGAACGCGTTCTGGGCGTCATCGAAGTAGTTCAGGATGCCGTGGTGAAGCGGCAGACCGGCGCGCAGAATGGATGCTACGACAAGTTTGTCATCATATGTCGGTATGCTGGCGATTCCAAGAGGAGTTACCACTTCTTTGGGAGAGTGCTCAAGGTGCTGGCTTATCTCGTAGGCGAAGATCTCGCCCACTCTTTCGAGGTTCCTGCGGAAACGCATACTGTCCTTCTGAACTGCCTTGTCGCGCATCTGGGCGACGAATTTGTTGAGGATGGAGTTCTTGGCTCCAAGGTTTATGACTTCCATATCGATAGGGTTGATTCTACAAATATACAAGATTTTCAATAACAAAATCAGAACCTGCACAATTCTTCGTCGGAGAAACTGTAGTAAGACTTCGATGCTATGACGATGTGGTCTATCAGAGAAATGTCGCAGGTGCCCAGAGCCTTCTTCAGTCTGGCTGTCTCTTCGATGTCCGCCTTGCCAGGCATAGCGTTTCCGGACGGATGATTGTGGGACAGTATGATGCCTGTGGCCTTTTTCTCGATTGCCCTTCTTATGATGGTCCTGATGTCGATGAGTGTCGCATCTCCGCTTCCTACTGTGATCCTTTCTTTATTTATAAGGTAATTGGCCCTGTTGAGGAACAGTACCCAGCACTCTTCGTGGTCCAGGTCACGCAGGTGGGGGAGAAGCAGCCTGACAGCATCCTTGGGCGAAGATATGCTTGTGTGCTGCTCTCTGGCTGCCTCCGCAGCGCATCGCCTGCCGAGCTCAAAGGCCGCCGCTATGCTCACGGCCTTGCCCGGCCCGATGCCCTTCACCTGACATAACCTCTCGGTGGACATCCCTGCCACCTCATTTATCCTGTTGCCGCATCCGGCCAGCAGTTCCCTGGCAGTCTCGACAACATTCATCCCTCCTGTACCTGTGCGCAGCAATATTGCCAGCAGCTCGGCATTGCTGAGGGCATCAGCACCTTTCTCCAGCATTTTCTCGCGAGGTCTCTCATCCAGACTCAGTTCCTTCATCTTCATATCCCAAACGGAGCACCTTTCTATGCCCTCGGACAAAGTTACCTCTCCTGTCCGTATAAACCTCACGATCTGTGTCGGCGACCTGCAGATTTTTCTTTTTTTTAAAACTTTTGTCTTTTTTTAAAAGGAATTGCAGAGCAAAGCCGTACATTTACTTATATTTGTCTGCTTTACGAATAAAACCTTGACATATGAAACAGAAAGGTATCGGCAGATATATCCCTGCCGGAGTTCCTTGCCTCCTTGTTGTCGGAGGACTATTCACCTGGATAGGCTCAGTAATGGGCACGTCCAATATGCTGAACACCATTATGAAGACAGCGCACGACCTGCTTCTTAATACAGTGTTCTACCTTATGGCAATCTGCGTGATAACGGGAGCGCTAAGCAAGATTTTCGTTGAGTTTGGTGTCGTTACCCTTCTGGAGAAGCTCCTCCGCCCTCTGATGAAACCACTCTTCAATCTTCCGGGAGTTGCATCACTGGGAGCTGTAATGACCTTCCTCTCCGACAACCCTGCCATCATTTCCCTTGCGCAGGACAAGCATTTCAGCAGCTACTTCAAGAAGTATCAGTTCATATCGCTCACTAACTTCGGTACCGCTTTCGGTATGGGACTTCTGGTGATCGTCTTTATGGTGGGCCAGGGATTCTATGCAGAGCCATTCATCGGCCTATTCGGAGCTTTCTGCGGCTGTATCGTTTCAACAAGGCTTATGCAGAGGTTTGTCATCAAGGCTTATCCTGAATATCTCACAGAGAATGTGTGCGAGACTGAAGAGAAGGAGGCCGAATCAGAGGAGAAGGACGAAAAGTCTGTCTTCGTAAGGATTCTTGATTCGCTCCTTGACGGTGGACGTACCGGAGTGGATGTAGGTATAGCCATAATCCCTGGTGTACTCATAATCTCTACACTTGTGATGATACTCACTTTCGGAGCCGGCCCTGACGGATATACCGGTGCGGCCTATCAGGGCATTGAAGCCCTTCCTTGGCTTGCCGGAAAGATAGACTTCGTGTTCGAATTCCTCTTCGGTTTCACTGACCCTCACGTGGTGGCGTTCCCTATCACCGCCCTCGGCGCTGTAGGAGCCGCCCTCGGCCTTGTGCCGGAGTTTGTAGCAAATGGATGGATGGACGGAAATGCCATCGCAGTCTGCACAGCCATAGGAATGTGCTGGAGCGGCTACCTCAGCACCCACACAGCAATGCTCGACTCCCTCGGCTACAGAAACCTCACTTCAAAGGCAATCATCGCACACACCATTGGTGGCCTTGTAGCGGCAATCATCGCCCACTGGACTTATATGCTCTTTACCCTGATATAAATGGTCTGGCGGATGATCACCTGCAAGTGCCAACTTTTCAGCCCTGCAGAGAATCCGCTAATTCATTGCCTGACAACGTCTTATAGAATATGCCTGCTGCATTTAGACAGCAGGCATATTGTGTATATGGTTGATTTTCAGTATATTGTGTGGCTCCCGTGCTCCATAGGTCAATATAAAAATCCTCATAATCTGACGATTACGAGGATTTTGGGGTGCCCTATGGGATTCCTGCTAACGCAGGCGACTTCGTCGATTACCTGCTAACGCAGGCGACTTCGTCGATTACCTGCTAGCACAGGCGACTAGCGTCGATTACCTGCTAGCGCAGGCGACTTCGTCGATTGCGAACCCTAGGGTTCGTTGCTCCATAGGTCAAAACAAAAATCCTCATAATCTGACGATTACGAGGATTTTGGGGTGCCCTATGGGATTCGAACCCATGACATTCAGAACCACAATCTGACGCTCTAACCAACTGAACTAAGGGCACCATATTGGTTTAATGGACTGCAAAGATAGGTATAATTTTCATTTCTGCAATATGCCGATGCCAAAATTTGTGATTTTTTTGCCTCAGAGGTGGAGTTGTCAATAGATTTATTATATTTGTGAATTGTGTTAAAGATTATGAAAAGATTTTTGCTCCTGTCTGTTGCTATTGTTGCCACGTCTGTGTTGACCGGATGTGTGCAGGATGTCTTCGACCCTGAGTCGTCGAACGGAAATAAGGAGGGAGGCATACCGTTTCAGGTTTGTGCCGCTCCGATCGAAACAAAGACCGTAAATGCAGGTCTTTCTACACAGTGGGCAGCTGGTGATAAAATCGGAGTCTTCCACGCAGAAAGCGGTATGCAGAACTATATAAATGACGGTGCGTTCCTGCTTACTGAGGAAAATGTGGAGAACGGCCTCTTTTTGGGAGTATTGTCAGAACCTCTTATATGCGAAAGCAATGATTGGTATTTCATATATCCTTACAATGAGTATATGACCTCACCTGCTCCTAAATTCAGTGGCCAGATGACGGTCGGGTCGATGCCTAAGCGTCCTCAGGTGCAGAAAGGTAAGGATGATATGTCTCACATTGCAGGCGAAAATTACCCTTTGTATGGCGTTGTGAAGAATGTCCCTTCGGATGAGATCCCGTCCGGAATGATGAAACACCTTACAAGTCTTGTCGCTGTAAATGTCGTGAATGAAACACCTCACCCTCTTTCGATCACCTCTGTCGGTCTGACGGCTTCCGAGCCTCTGGTAGGAAGATTTTATGTAGATATAACCGGTGAAAAGGCAGTCTGCACTCCATTGGATGAGACTTCAGTTTCATCTTCCGCAATGCTTGATGTACAGGATGCGGTTGTAGACGAACGTGGGTCTGCAAAGTTTTATCTTGCGGTCAAGCCTTTCACTGCTGAGGCGGGTTCTAAGCTTACCGTGAGTATAAACGGTTCCGAAAAGACCATTACACTTTCTGAAAATGTCACCTTTGAGGAAGGAAGAATCAAGACCTTGAATGTGCCTGTCAAGCCGATAAACCATCCGATCACCACGATGCAGGAGTTGAGCTCGATGTTTGATCTTGATTCGACCTGCCGAGTAGACAGCGGATATGTAAATGGTGCACCTGTAGATGGTTTCCTTGTGCTCGGAGATGAGTTGACGCCAGGATCGGTCACTCTTACTGGTACAGTCGCAGATTTTATTAATATGACAGAGTTCGGCTTTTTCTCATCCTCGTGGACAGGAAACAGGAGCGCGTTGACCATTAATTCGATAAGGGTTGAGACTGCCTTCCTTGGTTACGCTGCAGATTATACTGTCACTCTTGATCAGTTTGCTGAATATGTAGGACTTCCTGCATCTCTGTTTATCTTGCGCCCGTATCCGTCAGGCAGTTTTGAAGATGCCACCCGTTGTCATAACCTGATCATCTTTGATGAAGAGCGTCACTATTACGGAGTTACAGAAAATGAACTGGATTTCCTTCTGGCCTTTTATGACGTATCAGTAGAAGGCCTCAGAAAACTCATAAACGGTGAGGATAATTCCTATTTGGAGAAATTGAAGCCGCTTGTTCCAGAGCATCTGAAGGCATATTTTACTGAGGAAATGGCGGATGTCATCATCCCAAGCCTCAGAGAATCGAGAATCTCTGTGGAACTTTCCACTATGGATAAAGATGCGTCAGGCAATAAAATAGATCCCCGTGTAGCGATCTGGGGAATGAATGTCTACTACACCGGGGATTAATTTCAAATATTTCTGTAAATGCAGCTTCTTATCTGAGGCTGAATGATGAGACTTTTGCTGAACCTTCAGCCGGAGCCTGCTCGAATGCTCCCTTTACATAATTGAACTCATAGGTCTGCTCAACTGTGTCGGCTGAAATCATATACTGGCCGTTTACCTTGTAGCTTGTCCAGGTGAGTTGGAAGGTTGCTGTCTCTTCTGTCAGGATCGAAGTGACAGGGAAGCTGACATAGGCGTTTGCAAGGTACATATCGTTGTTGTTGCTGTCAGCTTTCAGAATCTCGCCGCCTGCATTGTGAAGAAGAGTGAATTTGTAGGCTCCTTCGTCTTGAGCTGCGTCATCAAGCATAAGGTTGATGATGTGTGGCTGCTTGCTGTTCATCTTTACGGGGAGGGTAAGAAGCATATTGATGTAACCACCTGAAATCCAAAGGTCTGAAAGGATGATAGGGTCTCTCTTGAGAATGCTTTCATCTGTAGTTTCGCTTGCTTTTACAGGGGTCTTTGTGAGGACCTTCTGAAAGTTGTTGAGCCTGACTGCATAGTCGCCGCCTTCTTCCTGATACAGAATGTCACAAAGGATGATTGCTCTTTCCAAAGTGTCAAGTCTGCCGGAGCAGGTCTGCTCTACTACGTTGAATGTGTTTCCCTGGTCGCTGACGAACTTTCCGTCAACGATGTTTCCCATAGTGAAGTTGTTGTAACGAAGTGTGTTGTCCTTATCGCAAGACGTTGCAGCGAGGGCCGCAATACCTGCGACAATAAAAATAATCAATCTTTTCATATCTGTTCTTGAAGTATATCTGTTAATTCCGGGCACAAAGATGCACTTTTTTCTTGTTTTGTTGCACCAAGAGTCAAAAATTATACTGTATACTTCTTTTTAGTAGGCCTTCCGATAAGCTGCACATCGAATCCCTCCACTTTGTAGCCTCTGACACGCTTGCGGCTGAGGTGCGACTCAATCATAGTGATAAGGTCGTCGTCGATCACATCCCTGAATACGTGATTGTGCTGGTCGTAGAAGTGGAGATGCTTGAAGGTGTTCACATCGAAGTACATCTTGTTGTTGGCGCTCATACGATGGTGATATACTCCCAGCATAGCCATATGGGTAAGAATGTTATATACAGAAGCGACGGTTACCTTCGCCTCGCCATTCTCCTTGATCTTCTCTGTCACCATATCAGCGCAGGCGTGACCGAGTTCCATCATTGCCTTGTGGACGGCAAGCCTCTGAGGTGTTGCTTTCAACGAGTGTTTCTTGAGGAGCTCTCTGAACTCCTCCATTGTAGGGCATTTATGTGTATTCATAGTTATAATTTTCTGAGTACAAATATATCGCTTTCTCCCCAATCCGCAAAATAAATTTGAAAAATTCCAATTTATGATATCTGGCGCACCTTTCTTTTGTCACATCGGGCGACAGCAGGGAGCCGAGATGTCTTTTTTGTACTAAATTTGCAGTCGCAATAAAATGTAAAAGATGAAAAAGGTTTTTAACGGATATAAAAACTGGGCGCTCGTGACCGGAGCCGCTTCAGGAATGGGACGTGTCTATGCCCGCAGGCTCGCGATGATGGGATATAACATCGTCGCTGTGGACATCAATGCGGAGAAGCTCGAAGAGACGGTGGCACTGGTGCGGGCGGAAGTGGAGGCTTCGCCGGATCTTCCGCAGCCGCAGCGGGAGCAGTTCAAGGTGCTGCCCGTAGTGCAGGATCTGTCGTTGCAGGAGGCGGCAGATAATATATATGAAGTAACCGAGGGCCTTGAGGTGGAAGTCCTCGTGAACAATGCCGGCATAATGTACTGCCAGGGCATAGCTGAGACCAGCGAAAAGATGCTCGGCCGGATTATGATGGTGCATATGTACACGCCACTGATGCTGTGCCGTAAATACATAGGTCAGATGAAGGAAAGAGGACGTGGGTATATATTGAATATATCTTCCATCGCGGCCTGGATGATATGGCCTGGCATTGGAATGTATGGCACTACAAAGCGTTTTGTCAAGGACTTTTCGAGGGAACTCAGGATAGAGTGCCGCAGAACAGGAGTTAGTGTGACGAATGCCTATTTCGGCGCGGTGGACACTCCGCTTGTTCCTCTCAAGGACAAGTATCGTAGACTTGCGCGCGCCTTGGCTGTGATGATCACTCCTGAAAAGGCTGCTTCCAAAGCACTGAAAGCTACATTCAAGCGCAGAAGGGGGGTGGTTCCCGGCCTTCTGAACAAGATCTTCGTTCCGCTGTGTGCCCTTATGCCGGACTGTCTTTTGAGCTTTGCCTACAGAAAGGCAAAGCCATATCTTATGAAAGTCTGAAAAAATAGTTATATTTGCAGGCTGGAATAACAAATTGCAAATCAAGTTGTAATATATATAATATGGAAAGAATAAAGTGCCTTATCGTCGGAGGCGGCCCGGCGGGTTATACAGCGGCTATATATGCTTCAAGAGCTGACATTTCACCAGTAGTTTACGAAGGTGTCCAGCCAGGTGGACAGCTTACCACCACAACAGACATCGAGAACTATCCGGGTTTCGAGAACGGTATCTCAGGTCAGCAGCTCGTTGACACAATGAGAGCTCAGGCAGTACGTCTTGGCGCAGAGATCCGCACAGGAGCCATCACAAAGGCAGACCTGTCTGAAAGACCGTTCAAGCTCGTCATCGACGGTGAGAAGGAAGTAGAAGCAGAGACACTCATCATCGCGACAGGTGCTACTGCAAAGTACCTCGGACTTGACTCAGAACTCAAATACAGAGGCCTTGGAGTGTCAGCCTGCGCTACTTGCGACGGCTTCTTCTACAGAAAGAAGACTGTTGCTGTCGTCGGAGGCGGTGACACAGCCTGCGAGGAGGCTACTTATCTTGCAGGTCTTTGCAAGAAGGTATATATGATCGTTCGCAGAGACGTCCTCAGAGCCTCTCAGGCAATGCAGGACCGCGTTATGGCGACGGAAAACATCGAGGTCCTCTGGAACTGCAACACTCAGGAAGTGCTTGGTGACGCTTACGGCGTGACAGGAGCAAGACTTCTCAGAAAGGATGGCGAGGTTTTTGATATAGCTGTCGACGGATTTTTCCTTGCTATCGGTCATCATCCGAACTCAGACGTGTTCCGTGAGTGGATCGAAGTGGACAAGGAAGGCTACATCGTGACAGACGGAAAGACTTCCAAGACAAATGTCCCGGGAGTCTTCGCTGCAGGTGATGTGCAGGATCCGCTTTACAGACAGGCGATTACAGCGGCTGCTTCAGGCTGCCGTGCGGCGCTTGATGCTGAGAAATTCCTCAAAATGCTTTAACAGTCAGAAGATGAAATTGAAGACTCTTATTCCGGCCCTTATAGCCCTGGTGCTTTTCTCGTCGTGCAAGACACAGTACGAGATCCTCCTTGGCAGTAATGACGCCGATGCAAAGTATGAGCTGGCCTTCCAGCTTTTCAATGAAGGCAAGTATTCAAAGGCAGGAACTATGTTCGAGTCCCTGTCTATGCTCACAAACGGAACCGAGAGGGACGACACCGTCAGATTCTATTGGGGATTGAGCAACTATAAGTTCAGAGATTATTACACTGCGGAGACCAACTTCGAGAACTTCCTCGAGAACTATCCGAGAAGCCCGTTCGCTTCTGAGGCAAGGTACCTCAGACTGGACTGCCTCTATCGTGAGACACTCAGGTACGAACTTGACCAGCAGCCTACCTATAAGGCTATGACAGAGATCTCGGAGTATATGCTTGAGTACCCGTCGACTCCTCATATGCAGACCTGTAAGGATATGCTTCTGGACCTTGGCGAGAGACTTGACCGCAAGGCCTACGAAGGTGCGAAGCTCTATTATAAGATGGAGGACTACCTGGCATCCCGCGTGGCTTTCAGAAATGTGCTCAAGGATGATTCAGAGAACATCTACAGAGAGGACATCCTTTACTACATAGCAATGTCTTCCTACAACTATGCAGCCAACAGTGTGCAGGCAAAGCAGAAGGAAAGGTACCTTACTTTCATAGATGACTACTACAACTTCATCGGTGAAATTCCAGAGTCAAAGTACCGCAGAGAGCTGGACAACGTCTACAAAAAGGCCCAGAGAGCCCTTGGAAAGGATGTGTCCATCGAAGACGAGGAGATGACAGACAGGGATTTTGCGAAGGAAAGAAAGGCCCTTCTCAAGGAAGAAAGAAAAAACAGCAAAAAATAATTGAAACTCTCTTGAATTACGGGGGTATAATAATATGGAGGGATTCCACATCGCTCCCGGAAAAGAAAGTTTAACAGAAGAAAATTTATACAGATGGCAACTAAGAAAACTCCTACAAACACTCTTACAAGAGACCTCAGCGACCTCGCTGCACCTACAGGCAACATCTATGAGTCAGTAGTGGTTCTCGCCAAGAGAGCAAACCAGATCGCTATTGCAGAGAAGAAGGAACTTACAAGAAAGCTCGATGAGTTCAAGAACGAAAGAGACACAATGGAGGAAGTGTTCGAGAACCGTGAGCAGATCGAGATCTCAAAATATTATGAAAGACAGCCTAAGCCAAGCCTCGTAGCAATCGAGGAGTTCCAGGAAGGCGAGGTCTTCTACAGAATGGCAAAGCAGGACGAGTAATATAATTACTTATGCTCAGCCGGCTTCAGGTAAAGAATTATGTATTGATAGACTCTTTGGAAATCGATTTTCCAGAGGGTCTGATCATTATTACGGGTCAGACAGGCGCAGGTAAGTCTATCTTGCTTGGAGCATTGTCTCTTCTTATGGGAGCCAAGGCTGATGCCGCAATGGTCTCTGAAGGCGCAGACAACTGCGTGGTGGAGGCCGAATTTGAGACCTCAGACGTCTCTTTGAAAGAGGTCCTCGAAGAAAATGAAGTGGAGTGGGAAGAGGGCCACCTCGTAGTGAGGAGGGTGGTCAACCGTTCCGGAAGGTCGCGTTCGTTCATTAACGATTCGCCGGTTCCGGTAAACGTTCTTCAGGAGATATCATCACGTCTGGTCGACATACATTCCCAGCACCAGACCCTCCTGCTTTCAGACAAGAGTTTCCAGCTGAACATCCTTGACCATTATGCGGGCAATTCCCAGCTTCGCGAGGAATGTGCCGCTTTGTATCGCGAGCTAGGTACACTGAATTCGGAACTCTCTGCTCTGGATGCACGTCTGGCGCGTCTGGCAGGGGAGAAGGACTATAATGAGGCACAGTACCGTCAGCTTGAGGCGGCAGGGCTCAGGGAGGGAGAGCTCGAAGAGCTCGAAATCGAGCAGAGGCAGCTGGCCAATGCGGAGGAGATCAAGACAAGCCTCTGCAGTGTGGAAGAACTTTTCACTGCAGCCTCATCTATGGGGGAGACATTATCGGTGGATTCTGTTCTCAAGGAAGCAGACAAGGCTCTTTCCAAGGTGTCAAGGTACATTCCTGAAGTGTCTGAACTTGCAGACAGGATAGATTCGTGCCGTCGAGAGTTGGACGACATCCTGTCAGAAATCTCATCAATCAATTCACGTACAGAACTTTCCGAGTCGCGACTGGAAGAAGTCGAGGATCGTATATCACTCCTGTACGGCCTTCTTCAGAAACATTCGTGCAGGACAGAGGCTGAACTCATTGCACTGAGGGACAGCCTTTCAGAAGCACTTTTCGATTCAACTCAACTGGAGGAAAAGCGTGAGGAACTTCTCTCTAAAATCAAGGAAGTTCAGAAGTCTCTCCAGTCTGTTGCAGATGAGCTTCATAACAGAAGAGCTTCTTCTGTGGATGCGTTTGCAGAGACTATCACAGGCTCAATCCGCGATCTGGAGCTTCCGTATGCAGTGTTCGAAGTAGAGCTGCTTCCGGCCCCTGTAGGAGCAACAGGCCGCGATCAGATCCAGTTCAGGTTCTCTGCTACAGGAAGAAATGCAGTCGATGTGGCTAAATGTGCTTCGGGTGGTGAGATGTCCCGCATAATGCTCTCTCTCAAGGCAATGATGGCGAAGTACACCAATATGCCTACAATGATCTTCGATGAGATCGACACCGGAGTCTCTGGCAGTGTCGCTGACAAGATGGGTTCGATGATATGTTCGATGGGTGCATATATGCAGGTGTTTGCAATCACTCACCTTCCTCAGGTCGCAGCAAAGGGATCTGCACATTATCTAGTATCAAAGACCATAGATCCTTCCACATCGAAGGCTGTGTCTACAATAGAAAAACTCTCCGCAGAGCAGAGAGTTCTCGAAGTTGCGCGTATGCTCAGCGGTTCTGAGCTGACAGATGCCGCAATCGCCAATGCGAAATCGCTTTTATCCTGATTATCGGGGAATTATCTGATAACCTTCTCCATAGACAAGACGGTGTACACCAGTGTTGATGTAGCCTCCTGCCTCAGTCTTTCTGAATCGGAAGACGCTCTGAAGCATCTTGCTGTCTGAAGACTCGAGTTTCTGTGCCCAGCTCTCTCCATACTTAGAGCAGAGCCCGATGAAGTACTTCGCAAGGTCATAACCCTGGAATGAGAACTGTGTAGGCTCTGAGTTGAAGAGGGCCCTGTACTTGAGGAGGAACTCCTTTACCTTAGCGTCATCGTAGTCGATGTAGTAGCCGAGGCTGACGTGCAGGTTGCTGTTGTGGAAGTTGTCCACTTCGATTGTCTCAAAGTTTCTGATCCTGCCCGGAGCATAGAGTACTACCTTGTACTTCTTGTGGATCATTACGTTGAGGTTTCTCACAACATCGTTTACAAATGCCTCGCTTTCTGATGCGATGAAGACTCTGTTTGAGGCTGTTTCGTCTTCTGTCATAAGCCAGGCGAGGGATTCTGGAACGTCCCTTCCTTCAAGGATGCTGTAGGATAACGCCTTATACTCGATCTTTGACGAGTCTACTGCAGTCATCATAGCCTGAACTGCTTCGGTTGCCCTGGCTCCTTTTTCTGTGACAACTATTGCCCTGTCGCTCTCCTGCATATCTTCCTTCATCCAGGTCATAAGGTCAGTGTAGATCACGCTGTATGGTGTCGGGGCCTGGATCATATTGCTGTGCTCATACACGAGCTTTTCAGCCCTCTGATCAAGCGGTGACACGACCATCTTGTCTTGCGGTGCGATGTTGAAGAGTCTTGTGAGGTCTCCGGTCGATACAGGTCCGATCACGACATTCTCATTTTTCAGGCTGTCGAGGTCAGTCTTGATCTTTCCATCCGCTATATCGTAGGTGTCGAGTGATGTGCTCACTCCGTTCTGTGACATTTCATAGATTGCAAGGAGAACTCCACTATAGAAGTCGATGTTGTTGCTTGAACTTCCCTTTGCAGATGAAGCATTGAAAGGGAGCATAAGACTGAGGTCTACAATCTTCTTTGAAGGCATCTCCGGAAGTATCAGAGTGTCTGTCACTGCAGTAGTGTCTGCGGCATCCAGAAGTGTCTCCCCGTCTTCAGGGGCATTGTCATCGGCCTGCGCCTGAGCTGCCTCCTCCTCTGTAGGGATGATGAGCTTCTGTCTTTTTGTGAGTTTCCTGCCTGTGAGACCATTGATCTCCATAAGGGCTTCAACAGTCACTCCATATTTTTCTGCTATGGTATCGAGGTCTTCAAACCACCTTACAGTGTGAGTCTTTCTCTTTATGACGATGTCTTCTTCTTCTTCTTCCGGCTTAACCTCAGGCTCAGCCACTGTTTCAGTCACATTTTCAGCCACATTTACAGCCACAGTTTCGACAGTTGTCTCATCAGCGGGAGCCTGCTCTTCTTCCTCTGTCTTGGCCACAGCCTCGACAGCCGGCTCAGCCTCCATCTCCACTGCCGCGCCGGCCTTGGCCTGAGCGGCTTCTTTCGCTATAGGGATGATAAGGATCGTGTTGATCTTCAGACCATTCTCCTTTACGGAAGGATTGTACTTATATATGTCTTCGATAGAGACATTATATGCCTTGCTGATCGAGTAGAGCGTCTGCCTTTCCTTCACGATGTGCGAGTAGCACACTTCGCCGTTGTGTCTTACCTTGTCCTTTGATATGGTCACAGGGGTGTTCTGGTATTCTTGTCCGAGAGTGGCCGCAGCACTTCCCATTGTAAGGGCAAGCGCTGTCATCACCTTTATGATAACATTTCTCTTCATATCTTTTCCTTATAGTGTGCCGGCAAATTCCAAGAGCCTGTCGGCGAATGATTTCCAAGATAGTCTTTCCTTCTCCTCGCGGATGTTCCTTATGCAGTCCTCCTTGATGGAAGGGTCGCTGAAATACCTGATGATCTCAGAGTATATAGCTTCGGGAGTCCCTACCGGTGCCACAAGTCCCGTGCCTGCGTCACCTATTGTCTCTTTGAGTCCGCCGACATCAGTCACGATCATCGGCACTTCAAAGTGATATGAAACCGAACTGATGCCGCTCTGGGTGGCGCTCCTGTACGGAAGCACAGCCACGTCCGCAGCTGAGAAATAATCAGTTACCTCAGAATCCTTTATATATTTAAGATTCATCGATATGTTCTTCCCTTCAGGCATCCTGTCGATTATTTCCTGATACTTGTCGAATGACCCGTACGGTTCTCCGGCGATGATCAGCTGGTAGTCGTCGGTAAGTTTTTCAAATGCTTCCAGCAGTATGTCAAGGCCCTTGTATGTGCGGATGAGTCCGAAGAACAGGATGTTCTTTCTGCCCGGCTGGAGGCCGAGCTTCCTTTCTGCTTCAGCCCTGTCCTTCTTCTGTCCGAAATGAGAGTAGAGAGGATGCTGAATGACAGTGTAATGCGATTGCGGCTGGATCTTGAGCAGATCCTTTGACACGGCCTCGCAGAGGGTCACGCTGCCGCTGCTTCCCTTGAGGAAGTACTTTGTCAGGGGCGTGTCGAAGAAGTGAGGCTCGTGCGGTATGACATTGTCAAGGATGGAGATCACCTTGCAATGTTTCTTCATTTTTCTGGTTATATAGCCCAAAGAAGGGGCGAAATAGGACATCCAATACCTTACTATCAGCAGGTCAGGCTCCCAGTCTCTGATAGCCTTGTAGGTGCTGTGGTAAGAAAAAGGATTGGCCGTGTCCAGCAGAGATATGCTCTCCACCGGCACGGCCTCATCGTCCGCTGTCACAAATTGAGTCTTTCCCGGGAACAGGAATTCAGGGTACTGCCTCTTGAAATTGAAGGCCCTGACAACATTGTGTTTGCTCAGTTCGCCATACAGACAGGCGTTAAACTGAGAAATTCCTCCTCGGTAGGGATAGAAACAGGACAGTATTGCTATTTTCAATGATTACTCCTTTGTGTTCTTAGTCTTGATGTACTCTTCGTTGAGTCCTGCGAGGACTGTCTCGGTGATGTCGAGTGATGCATCAGCAGCGATTACAGGAGCTCCGCCTGAGTTTGTGAGGATCATTGCGTAACCCTTCTCTGCCTGATACTTTGTGAGGTAAGTCTGGATCGCGTCACCGAGCTGGTTCATCATCACCATCTGCTCCTCGTTGATCTCCTGCTGCTTCTGAGCTGCGTAGTTGTTGAACTCGAGCTCCTGCTGCTGGAGCTTCTGACCCTGTGCCTCAGCAACTGAGCGTGTCATAAGACCCTTCTGGATCTTCTCCTGGTAAGCCGCTACGTCCTTCTCGAGCTTCTGACCCTTTCTGTTGATCTCAGCCTGGATGTTGTTTACCTTGGTCTCAACCACTGATCTGAGGTCGTTTGCCATATCGTAATCCATAAGGATTCTGTCGAGGTCTACATAAACGATCTTTCCTTCAGTTGCAGCGGCTGCTGTCTCAGTTGTTGCAGCTGAATCAGTAGTAGCTGCGTTGTTGCAAGAAACTGCACCCATCACAGCGATGGCGCAGAGAATAAGTGATGCTTTTTTCATTATCAGTAAAATTATTTATTAGAATTCTTAAAGTGTCGCATTATGTGCGGACAAGCAGCAAAGGTAGTTAAAAAATCTTAATTTTAGACAGATATGCCTTTATTGTTTGCTCCAGACCCATATATAGTGCATCGCTGATGAGTGCGTGGCCTATTGAAACCTCGTCTGTCCAAGGAATATTGCGGATAAAATACTCCAGGTTCTCAAGGCTGAGGTCGTGGCCGGCGTTAAGCCCGAGCCCGCATTCCCTTGCCATTTCGGCTGCCTTGATGAAAGGAGCGACAGCAGCTTCCGGATTCTGTGGGAACATAGCTGCATAAGGCTCTGTGTACAGCTCCACCCTGTCTGCGCCGCACGCCGCTGCACCTTCCACCATTGCCGGATCGGCTCCGACGAAGATCGAGGTCCTGATGCCGTTGCGTCTGAACTCGGCGCATATTTCAGTGAGGAAATCCTTGTTGCGGACAGTGTCCCATCCTGAGTCGGATGTGATGGCGTCGTGGGCGTCAGGGACGAGTGTCACCTGATGAGGCCTGTTTTCGTTGACAAGGTCGATGAATGAAGGTATAGGGTTGCCTTCGATGTTGAATTCTGTCGTGATCAGAGGACGTATTTCCCTGACGTCGGCATATTTAATATGCCTTTCATCCGGCCTCGGATGTACTGTTATGCCTTCCGCACCGAACTTCTCGCAGTTCACCGCAGCGAGCGCCACATCCGGCATCCTGCCTCCTCTGGCGTTGCGGATGGTCGCGATCTTATTTATATTTACACTTAACTTGGTCATACCTGTGATGTCGTTACAAAACACAAAAATACACAATAAAGTTCAATTATTTATATTAATGTGCTATTTTTGAAGTTTGTATCAATATGTGTTGAATATGAAGATAGCAATATACATAGGGAAAAGGGGACTGGAGGAAGACCTCGGATTCAAAGCTCTTGTCGAGGAACTCGCCGAGGGTGGGTGTGAACTCGTGTATCTGACTGATGGTGAATCGCTTCCTGATGATGTGGATATGCTGCTCAGCATCGGTGGCGACGGCACCTTCCTGTCTGCTTCGAAGTACGTTGCTGAGAAAGGTGTGCCTGTGATGGGGGTTAACCTCGGACGTATGGGATTCCTGTCGGAGAATCGTCCGTCTGACGTAGCACAGGCAATCCTTGCAGGGGAATATACCGTGGAAAGCAGGGCTATGCTCAAGGCGGTGATCCTTGGCTCGGAGACGGGCGAGGGCGGTGAAGTAGATTCCTGGCCCTATGCCTTGAACGAGTTTACAGTCCACAGGAACGGGGCGGCTATGCTCGGTGTGGATGTGACGATTGACGGAGTGTGTCTTCCTACCTATTGGGCTGACGGACTGATAGTTTCGACAAGTTCGGGCTCGACTGCGTATTCGCTCAGCGCCGGAGGACCTATCGTCCTCCCCGAGTCGAAGGTGCTTCTTATCTCTCCGATTGCCCCGCATAACCTCAATGTCCGTCCTCTTGTGGTTCCGGACAGTGCGGAGATCAGCCTGAGGATGATTTCCCGTGACGATAAAGTGATTCTCACAGCAGACAACAGGACCTCTCTTGTCTCGGCCGACACTCAGATCGGCATAAGTGTGGCACAGTTTTCGCTAAAACGTGTCCGGCTCAAGAAGTCAAATTTCATAGACGCCCTGACAGAGAAGCTGTTCTGGGGCGAAGATGTCAGAAATAACAGATAAATATATGTCTATAGATAAGATTCCTGTCCACGTGTCTATGATTATGGACGGCAACGGTCGTTGGGCAAAGGAAAGAGGAAAGGAAAGAGTTTACGGCCATTTCGAGGGGGTGAACTCTGTGCGCGCCTGTGTTGAGGCGTCCATCGAGACAGGTGTCAGATACCTGTCGCTTTTTGCGTTCTCCGAGGAGAACTGGAATCGTCCGGATGATGAGGTTACCACCCTTATGGGCCTGATGGTCAAGGCAATGGCAAATGAGATGGATTCGCTTGACCAAAATGGAGTGCGTTTCATCGTACTCGGCAACAGGGACAGGCTCGGTCCGGAATTGAACGAGGAAATTGACCGTTGTATGAAACGCACCGAAGACAATCAGGTGCTGACCCTCATCATATTCCTGAGTTACAGCGGTAAATGGGACATACTCCAGGCAGCGAAAAAGATGGCCCTGGATATGCTTTCTCATCCTGAGGATATAGAGAAGATGGGACTGGATGATTTCGGCCGCTACCTTGTTACAGACGGTATCCCAGACCCGGACCTTATCGTAAGGACTTCAGGTGAAAACCGCCTGAGCAACTACCTCTTGTGGCAGGGCGCGTACTCGGAATTCCTCTTTGTCGACACCCTTTGGCCGGATTTCAGGAAGGATGATTTCAGAAAGGCGCTTGAAACCTATGCAAAACGCGACCGCCGATATGGTAAAGTCAAATAATCTGACTATATTTGCAGTTTTGAAATTAACGATATAAAGATGAGAATTTGTCGAATAGCTCTCTTGATGCTTCTTCTGGCGCTGACACTCCCGCTTAGGGCCCAGCAGTCAGGGGAGGACATTGTTGTAGATTATAATAATCCGAAGAAATATATAGTCGGCGGCGTGAAGGTGGAAGGAACAAAGTACTTTTCACAGGACCAGATCCTTCAGATCGCTGCGCTTCAGAAAGGAATGGAAGTGACCGTGCCAAGTGAAGCTATGTCCGGAATCGTCCAGAGACTCTGGCTGCAGAGGTATTTCGAGGATGTTTCTGTGGCGATTGACTCTATCACCCCTTCGCGTGACACTGCTTTCTTCAAGGTTTGTATCGTAGAGCGTCCTCGTGTTTCGCGCTGGACATTCAGCGGTGTGAAGAGCGGCGAGGAAAAGGAACTTATGGAGCGACTGAACCTTCGTCGAGGAGGTGAGTTCTCGGACTATGTGGCCAAGACCTCAAGCGACATCATCAAGAGGTACTACAAGGAAAAGGGCTTCAGCAACGTTGAGGTCGATGTAAATACAAAGAGAGACACAGTCATCAAGAGCGCGATCCGCGTGCAGTTCGATGTGAACAAGGGTGAGAAGGTCAAGATCCAGACCATTACATTCACAGGAGCTGACAATGTCAAGGAGAGCAAGCTCGTGCGTGCGATGAAGAAGACAAGGGACAAGAGATTCCAGAACTTCTTCAGTTCGAAGAAATTCCAGGAAAAAGAGTACGAGAATGACAAGCGTGCCCTTCTTACTGTCTTCAACGAGGCCGGTTACAGGGATGCACGAATCGTCAGCGACACAATGTACTACGTCGAGCCTAACCGTCTTCAGATCGATTTCAAGATCGATGAAGGAAAGAGATACTACTTCAGAGACATTACCTGGACAGGAAACTCGGTGTACAGTACAGACGTTCTCAACGAGGTCCTCAAGATCAGCAAGGGAGATGTGTACGACGTCGTGACAATGGAGAAGCGACTCTTCGGCGGCGGAAAGCAGACTGACTACGACATTTCAAAGCTTTATAGGGACAACGGCTACCTCTTCTTCAACATCCAGCCTGTGGAGATGAACATCGAGGGCGACTCAGTGGATGTGGAGATGCGCATCGTGGAGGGTAAGCCTGCAACCTTGAACAACATCGTGATCAACGGTAATGACCTGACCAACGAAAGGGTCATCCGCCGTCAGATCTTCACCCGTCCTGGCTACCTTTTCAGTCAGTCAGACTTTGAGCGTTCTATCCGCGAAATCGCGTCAATGGGACAGTTCGACCCGGAGGCTATTATGGACCCGGCAACGGGTTATTCCATCCTTCCTAACCCGATGGACAACACTGTGGACCTTGTCTACAATGTGACAGAGAAGCCTTCAAGCCAGCTTGAGCTTTCCGGCGGTTGGGGCGGTAACACCTTCGTGGCGACAGTCGGAGTAAGCTTCAACAACTTCTCGACACGCCGTTTCTTCGACAAGACAGCCTGGCGTCCGGTACCGCTCGGAGATGCACAGAACCTCTCTGTACGCTTCCAGACCAACGGTACTTACTACACCAGCCTCTCGGCAAGCTTCTCAGAGCCTTGGCTCTTCGGAAAGAAGCCTACCTCGCTGCAGACTTCGCTCTATTACACAAGACAGACAAATTCATATATATATTATAACATCCTCAACAACGATGAGTATATGGAGGTATATGGATTTGCAGCTGGACTCGGTAAGCGTCTCAAATGGCCTGACAACTACTTCGTGCTCTACAACCAGCTCAGCTGGCAGACATACAAGCTTCAGGATTGGGGCTATCAGTTTATGTTCGACACAGGTATCTCACACAACTTGAGCTACACACTCAGCCTGTCACGTACATCGACTGACCAGCAGATCTACCCTCGTACCGGTTCTGACTTCAGCTTCTCGCTCCAGTTTACTCCGCCTTACTCTCTTCTGAGAAAGCAGTATCCAGGTCCGGATGGAGAGAAGGTTAAGGTGGAAAGCTGGAAAGACATCAACTATGATCTCCAGACATCGCAGCAGCGCTACAAGTGGATCGAGTACCACAAGTGGTCATTCAAGGGATCAGTGTTCCAGAAGCTCGTAGGTGACCTCGTCCTTATGGCACGTGCACAGTTCGGTTATCTCGGCTACTACAACAGAAACTGGGGTTACTCACCGTTTGAAGGCTTCCGCGTCGGTGGTGACGGTATGTCAGGTTATGACACATACGGTTCAGAGATCATCTCGCTCAGAGGTTATGAGAACTACTCGCTGACACCTCTTGCAGCGTCGACAAGCTCTACAGGAAACTACTATGCGGGTAACGTCTACGACAAGTTTACAGTCGAGCTCCGCTATCCGGTAATCCTTCAGCCGCAGTCTACAATCTATGCATTGCTCTTCCTTGAGGGAGGTAATTGCTGGGCTGACATCAGAGACTTCAATCCGTTCCAGATCAAGAGATCAGCCGGTGTCGGTGTGAGAGTCTTCCTGCCAATGATCGGTCTTCTTGGAGTTGACTGGGGATATGGATTCGATGACCCAGTAAACGGAAAGAGCCAGTTCCACTTCGTGATCGGACAGCAGTTCTAATAGAATCAAATGAATAAAAATTAAAAATAAAAGAAATGAAAAAGATTATTCTTATCGCAGTAATGGCAGTTATGTCTGTAGCTGCATCAGCACAGAACCTTAAGTTCGGCTACGTAAACTTCAACGAGATCGTAATGCTTATGCCAGAGATGGACGCAGCAAGAGCGACTATGGAGGAGAACCAGAAGACAAACGAGGAGATCCTTATGTCTATGTACCAGGAGTACCAGACCAAGATGCAGGACTATCAGGCAAAGGCATCTACTTGGACATCAGCAATCCGTGAGAGCAAAGAGAAGGAGCTTATGGACATCGAGTCAAGACTCCAGCAGACTCAGCAGAGCCTCCAGCAGGAGATGCAGCAGCTCCAGAACTCACTCCAGGCTCCAATCTACGAGAAGGCTCAGACTACAGTTCAGGAGATCGCAAAGGCTCAGGGTCTTGCATTCGTATTCGAGGAGAGCTCTCTTCTTTACATTGACCCGGCTCAGGGCGTAAACCTCACAACTGAGGCACGCAAGGCACTCAACATCCCTGAGGGACGCACTCTCGAGGCACTCCAGGCAGAGCTCGAAGCAAAGGCAATGGCAGCACAGCAGGGTCAGATGTAATAACATCACCCCTCAAAATACTATAAGGTCCGGCTGGAACAACATCCAGCCGGACCTTAATTTTATCTGCTTGTTCTTATCGGATCACTCACCTTATCTGAAAACCCGCTTGCAAAATTGTTAAATGCATTCAGTATTTTTCCATAAGAAGGATTTGAGTTGGATATCAATAAAGAAGCATAGTAACTGATGCCGTCAATGCATATTGAAACTCGCGAAAGAGTATAACTGAAATGTCCTTCATAGCAATTGAACCACATCGCGAATAGCCTGTCTCTTGCAGATTGTTTGCCATCTGCTGTGTCGCAGATATAAAGCATTGCAGAGTCGTTCTTTTTGAAGAACTCTTCAATAATTGACACTGTCGTTTGGAATACTTTTGTGCTCAATGTGTTTTTTGCTCCACTGATATTTTCGATAAAGAATTGATAAACGCCACTGTCGAGAATAGTGTAATCTTCTACAAAACCAACAATATATCTGGCTTTCTCTGTTCCAAAAGTAAAAGTGCCGCTTGTAGTCAGTGATACTTCCAGCGGCGCTTTGTCATTTATTGATTTAAGTGATAATTGTTTCATTATGCAATCACATCAGGAGTCTTCAGACCCATCTTCTCCATTTCTTCCTTGCTGGCTCCCTCGTGGATGGCCTTTAACCATAACTGACGCAATGCAATCGCTTTTCGCATTGCATCAAGCTTTTCTTGATTATTGTTATACTTCTTAACCATGCTCCAAATTTAGAGAATATTAACGGAAATTACAATATGTCAATACTTTAATCCAAATAAATTACGCAATAACCATTCCGTGACGCTCTAATGCACTAGCACTCTTGTCTCGATGATGTTTTGGCTAGACAAAGTCAAAGGCCACAATCTTCTCCAGCCACTCTTTGTCGACTTCGTCGAAAGTTGCAAGTTCTTTACTGTCTATGTCTAAAACTGCATAGATTTCGTTGTTATGGAACATTGGGACCACTATCTCGCTCTGTGACAGACTGCTGCAGGCAATGTGCCCAGGAAACAGGTGAACATCCGGTACTATGACCGTTTCGCGTCTCTCCCAAGAGGTACCGCACACCCCTTTGCCAAATCCGATCCGGGTACAAGCTACAGGGCCTTGAAAAGGGCCTAGAACGAGCTGATTGCCCCGGATTATATAGAACCCTGTCCACCAGAATCCGAACGCCTCGTGCAGCAATGCAGCCGTATTAGCCATATTTGCAATCTGGTCAGTTTCCCCACTGACCACGCTCTGGATCTGCTTGTATATCTCCTGATATTTTTCTGATTTATCCATATTAGCAATGTGTCGTAGCGGATTATTGTGCTACAAATCTGTAGACAATCTCACCGTTCTGGCGTGCAGGGGCTGTCGGTGAGGCGCTGAAGCGAGAAAGTCGGGCAGCGCGGATGGCAAAGTTTCTCAGGCATTCGTCTGTTGCCGAGATGTCTTCCATAACTTTGGCATTGAGGACCTGTCCCTGAGGGTTGACTGTGATTATCACTGTCACGTCGCCTTCGCCATAGCATCGGTAGGCAGGGATCTTCAGGTGGCTTGCCTTTCTGCCTTCGAGGTTGTAGGAAACCACTGAAGGACCGCTGTATTCCTTCTGCTCTCCGCCATCAGGTTTCTGCTGGTGCTGCATTTCGACAGTCTCGTCCCTTGCGTCCTCCTCGATCGCGCTTTTCTGTCCGCTCTTAAGTTCTTGTGCCAGCCTTTCTGCGTCTTTATATAGTTGATCTGCGTCAGTATTCCTGTCGTCTTTCAACGTCGCTCCGGCATCTACGGCTATGTTTCTGATCTGTCCGGAAGTCTGCCTTCTTGCGGCCTCGATCATATCTTCAAGCTTGCGGCTGATATCCTGCTTCATAACCTCTTCCTTCTCTCTTCTCTCAATCTCTTCCTGCTTGGAGAAGTCCAGGACAAAGCTTTCCTCCCGCCTGATGGTGTTGTCTATCTGGTAGGCGAGCAACAAAATAATCACCGTGAGATGGAAAATCACGGTGATATATAGTCCGGCGCGACCTTCTTTGTCTGGGAAAAGCTTCACGTCAGTCGTTACTTGAATTACTTGTTACTATTTGCAAATGACTTCTCAATAGTAGCTGAAAGCACATCGATCGCCACCTTATTATGGCCTCCCTGCGGGATGATAAGGTCTGCGTATCTCTTGCTTGGCTCGATGAACTGGAGGTACATCGGCTTTACAGTGTTTGAGTAACGCTCGATCACCCATTCCACTGTCTTGCCTCTTTCCACGATGTCTCGTGCCATAACCCTCATAAGCCTGTCGTCATCGTCAGCGTCAACGAAGATCTTGATGTCCATAAGGTCGCGGAGCTCAGGATCGCAGAATATGAGGATACCCTCGACGATGATCACATCAGCAGGCTTCACAGTCACTGTCTGATTCTTCGAACGTCCGCAGGTAATATATGAATATATAGGCTGCTCAACGACCTTACCCTCGCGCAGATCCTTGAGCTGCGCCCTGAGAAGATCGAAGTCAATCGAGTCCGGATGGTCGAAGTTATGAACCCTCTTCTCTTCCTCGCTGAGATGACCGAGGTCTTTATAATATGAGTCCTGGGGAATTACAACCACATTTTCTGCGAGTTGCTCTGTAATTGCCTTTACAACTGTGGTCTTTCCTGATCCGGATCCTCCGGCTATTCCGATTATAAGCATATATGAGATTTATGATATCCCCGGACAAGCCGGGGATGACGATTAATATTCTGCGTTCTTTGGTGTACGTGGGAATGGAATCACGTCGCGGATGTTGCTCATACCTGTAACGAAGAGGAGCAGACGTTCGAATCCGAGACCGAATCCACTGTGAGGAGCTGATCCGAAGCGGCGTGTGTCGAGGTACCACTCAAGACCCTTGCGGCTCATACCTGTCTCCTCGATGCGTGCTTCAAGCTTCTGAAGCGAGGCCTCACGCTCTGAACCTCCGATGATCTCACCGATCTTAGGGAAGAGTACGTCCATTGCGCGTACAGTCTTGCCGTCCTCGTTCTGCTTCATATAGAATGCCTTGATGTCCTTAGGATAGTCAGTAAGGATTACTGGCTTCTTGAAGTGCTTCTCTACGAGGTATCTCTCGTGCTCGCTCTGAAGGTCTGTACCCCAGCTTACCGGATACTCCCATTCAACTCCCGCAGCCTCAAGGATCTTGATACCCTCAGTGTAGGTGAGTCTTACGAACTCTGTGTCAGCTACTCCCTCAAGACGCTCGAGGAGTTCGTTGTCATACCTGTCGTTGAGGAACTTGATGTCGTCGTAGCAGTTGTCGAGAGCATACTTCACAAGGTACTTGATGAATTCCTCTGCAAGGTCCATATTGTCCTTGATGTCATAGAATGCCATCTCTGGCTCGATCATCCAGAACTCTGCAAGGTGGCGAGGAGTGTTTGAATTCTCGGCACGGAATGTAGGACCAAAGGTGTAGATGTCACCAAGAGCCATTGCTCCGAGCTCACCCTCAAGCTGACCGCTCACTGTAAGGCTGGTCTCTTTTCCAAAGAAGTCCTTTGTGTAGTCTATACCACCCTTCTTGTTGCGTGGGAGGTTGTCCATATCCAGTGTGGTTACACGGAACATCTGTCCTGCACCCTCGCAGTCTGAAGCTGTGATCAGTGGAGTGTGTACATACACGAATCCCTTCTCATTGAAGAACTGGTGGATTGCATATGCCATCTTGCTTCTTACTCTGTAGATCGCTCCGAATGTGTTTGTTCTCGGACGAAGGTGTGCTACAGTTCTCAAGAACTCGAATGATGTGTCCTTCTTCTGAAGAGGGTAGCGTACAGGGTCGCACTCGCCGTACACTTCGATCTCAGTTGCCTGGATCTCAGTTGCCTGTCCGCCGCCCATTGACTCAACGAGCATACCTTTCACTGCGATGCAGGCTCCTGTAGTTACCTTTGCAAGGACTGCCTCATTCTCCGGAGTCTTGTCTACAACAATCTGAATATTATTGATGGTAGAACCGTCATTAAGTGCGATGAACGCTACATTCTTGTTTCCTCTCTTGGTTCTTACCCATCCTTTTGCAAGAACCTCTTTGCCTGCTTCTGCTTTCAGCAGGTCTTTGATCTTGGTTCTGATAACTGTTTCCATTATATATTATTGATTTTGCTTACTTTTCTATTCTTATTCGCCTAAGATCATATCCTTGATCTGGGTGTTGTCCATAAGTCCTGTGAACTTCTCAGCTCCTGCTCCTACTGCAAAGACTGGGAGCGGTGCACCTGTGTGTGAACCTGTTGTCCAGCCGATAGAAGCTCTTCTGTTGAGGTCTCTGTTCTCTTCGTTGCTGAGATTGTTCTTATGGTTGTCTCTTTCCCACTGCTCTACAAGGAGTCCCCAGTCTACCTCGCGGCCTGAGCCGAGTGACATTCCACCTGTCTCGTGGTCAGCTGTAATCACTATGAGAGTCTCATTCGGATGCTTCTTATAGAATTCGTATGCTACGCTGATGGCGTTGTCGAACTCGAGAATGTCCATAATCATTGGCATAGTCCTGTTGCCGTGAGCTGTCCAGTCGATCTTTCCGCCTTCGCACATAAAGAAGAATGGCTCCTTAGTGCCGACGTGCTTCAGACCGAGTTCAAGCATCTGGCCAAGTGTCACATCCTCAGCAAGCTTACCTTCGCTTACATAGTTGCCTGCGCTCTCTTCCTTGTTGCTCTCCTGGCAGAATACTACTTTCTCTCCAGCTTTAACTTCTGCGTCATACTCGTTCAAACCATATACAACCTTGTAGCCACCTTCCTCGATGACTTCATCGATAGGTCTGAGGTCGTTGTGTCTTCCTCTGTAGTCAATGAAACCTGAGCCGGCATAGAACTCAAATCCGCTGGTAGGGATCTGAAGGCACATCTCGTAGCAGGCATCTCTGTTGACATTGTTTGCGTAGAATGCTGTAGGAGTGGCGTGGTTGTGAGGTACAGTAGTGATGATACCTACGTTGTAATCCTCCTCGTGGAGCTGGTATGCTATGCTCTTAACGGGATTTCCCTCTGCATCCACTCCGATCGATCCGTTATTTGTCTTTACACCGCAAGCGATTGCAGTTCCAGCCGCTGCAGAGTCAGTCACTCTGCTGTTTGCAGAGTAGCTTGTAAGAAGGCCGAAGTGAGGCAGGCTCGTCATTGTAAGGTACTGTCCTCCAAGCTGGTCTCCATTTGTGTAGGCGAGATACGAGTCAGCCGCAGCAACCTGTGTGATACCCATTCCATCACCAATGAAAAGGAAAATGTATTTAGCCTTTCCGGCCTCATTTTCAGATGTTGAGCCACATCCGTTTACACTTAAAAGTACAACTGCAGAAAGCAGTACATAAAAAAATCTGACGAGTTTCATAGTATTTTACATTTAACCCACAAAAATACCGATTTTTCCCGAATGTTGTACCTATATATAAATAAAAAAGCAGCTCTTTTCAGAACTGCTTTTTTAAGTATGAGGTTTTGATTATAAATCTGCCGGTTTTCTGGCTGTGTACATAATCTTAAGCGCTGAACATTTACGAAGCTCCTGCTTAACGTCTGTTACGATACCCATACGGGTGTTCTCGTCAACCTTAAGTGCTACTGTCATAAATGATCTGTCTGCCTCTGACATTGCGTCACGCTCTGCAGCGATGAAGTCACGGATCTCATCTACTGTCTTGAAAGAGTCGTTGAGCTGGATACGTGAGTCGGTACCGAACTGAGACTGAAGGTTTCTGGTAGGTGTACCGATGTTGATGTATGAAGTCAAGTCCTTTCTTTCGAGCTTAGCGATCTCCGATGCCTCAGGGAGTCTGAGCTGAACCTTGCTTTCTGTTTCACGCATTGTGGTTGTCACCATAAAGAAGAACAGGAGCATAAACACGATGTCGGAGAGTGAGCCTGATGGTGGCTGTGGCACTGTCCTTTTTTCGCTCTGTTTGAATTTTGACATATCGTTATCTCCTATTACTTTTTAGAAACGTCCTTAGGTTCTGCCTCAGAGATGTTCTGAGGAATTGCCTCTCTTACTATCTTCTGCTCATCTTCGTTACACTTGAGATAAAGCTTACCGAAGTTAGCGATTGCAAACTCGTCGCGGAGTTCATTTACGGCCTTCACGAGCTCATTCTGCACTGCGATGTATGCCTGGTAGCTGGTACCACGGTCATTCTGAAGTGAGATGACACCCTTAGAAACCGCATATGTTCCGAATCCTTCGATCTCCTTCTCTTCCTTTTCAGGGAGGTTAGGGTCGTTGTATGGATTTGAGAGGAACTCTTTGATCTTGTCCTTAAGAAGGCTGACGTGCATAGGCTCTGTACCAGCGAGAAGTCTGTCGGCTGAGTTAATCTTCACAACGATGATGTTGCGGCGATTAACCTTCTGGTCCTGTGCCTTCTGGTTTGGATCCGGCATAGGAGGAAGTCGACGCTGGAGTCCCTTGTCCTGGTCCATGGTGGTAGTCATCATGAAGAAACAGAGCAGGAGGAACGCCATATCGGCCGTTGAACTTGAGTTGATTTCTGGTGTTTTCTTACCCATAGCGTCTGTTTATTTACGTGTTGCTCCGACAACCCAACCGATAACAAGTGAAAGAAGTGATGCTCCGAAGAGGAGGTAAGTAAGGTTGAGGAGTGTGTCTGTTAACTTGAGTGTACCAGCTGGCACCTCTGGGCCGATGTATCCAACGGCTGGGGTTCCTGGGGCGAGTACATATGCAACAGCTATTACACCTGCGATAACAACGAGACCGAGAACGAGCTTAAGAAGGCTCTTAGGGTTGTTGATACCACCGATCACTACTACGCCGAGAAGTACGGCCAAGATAGCGATTGCAGCGAATGCATATGCGCAGTACAGCATATTGTCGACAGGGGCGTTACCGTTTGTTTCAAATCCTACAGCAAAGCCGTAGAAGCTGAATACGATACCCACAACGAACAAAATCGCCAGTAACCACTTGATTAATTTATCGTATTTCATTGTTTGGATTCAAATTATTATTTCTGATACTCTGCCAATACCTCCATCAAGTTGATTGAAGCGTCCTCCATATCGATAGTGAGAGACTCAACCTGTGAAAGAATGTAGTTGTAGAAGATCTGAAGGATAACGGCTACGATCAAACCACCCACTGTAGTGATCAAAGCGACCTTCATACCACCTGCAACGACTGCTGGAGACATATCACCTGCAACCATAATCGCGTCGAATGCCTGGATCATACCGATAACTGTTCCCAAGAATCCGAGGGATGGTGCGATAGCGATGAAGAGAGAAATCCAAGAGAGGTTCTGCTCCATCTTGCTTGACTCAACGCCACCACGGTCAACGAGTGCCTTCTCAGCGTCCTCGATGCTCTGGCCCTTGCCAAGACGAACGAATACCTCAGCGAAGATCTCAGCTACTGGACCGCGAGTCTCAACGCAAGCTTTCTTTGCAGCCTCATAACCACCGTTCTTAAGAGCAGCCTCAACCTTAGCGATGAGCTTCTTAGTGTTGGTCTTAGAGAAACCGAGGTAAAGGATACGCTCGATACAGAGTGCGAGACCGAGGATAAGGCAGGCGATAACGAGAGCCATAAAGCCAGCACCACCTTCGATGAACTTAGTCTTGAGAGCCTGGTGCATTGGAACTTCCTCAGGAAGTGTCTCGTCAGCAGCTGGAGCTGCAACCTCAGTTGCTGTTGGTTCAGCAGCCTGCTCGTCCTGAGCTACTGCATTCTGTGCAGAAAAGGCCATAACGCCCATTACTGCCAAAAACATGAAAAATTTTTTCATAATTGTTTTTGTGTGTTTAATTAATTTAAAAGTTTATTGAATTGTTTTTAGTTAAATATTTTCTTCCTGTTTGGGGTCAGTATACACTTATCCTAAAAATTCGGTGCAATTTAGCAATTAATTTTCAATCGGCAATAATTATTTTGATATTTCGCCCCTCAAATCGGTTTCCAGCATAGTCTTGACGGTGTCATTGTCCTCGATTTCGCCCAAAAGATAGAATAACTTGCCTAAGGCGCTTTCTGTGGTGGCGTCATAGCCGTTGACGACGCCGGCCTCTTTGAGGCACTTGCCGGTGGCGTATATATCCATATTCACACTGCCTGCAAGGCACTGTGTGACGTCGAGGATTATCTTGCCGGATTCGGAGGCTTCCCTGACAATGTCCAGGAACCATTCCTTGGATGGAGCATTGCCGGCTCCGTATGTTTCAATTATGACAGCACGGGTGTCGTTGCCGCACAGGATGGTCCTGACGATCTGGGGCGTGATTCCCGGATGTATTTTGAGGATGGAGACTCTGGTGTCGAGTGTCTTGTGGAATGTCGGCCTGGCATCCCAGTCGGCAGGTCTGCGGACAAGCTGCTGGTTGTACCTGATGCTGATACCTGCCTCGGCAAGAGGAGGAAAATTCGGTGAACGGAAGGCCCTGAAATGGTCGGAGTTTACCTTTGAGGCCCTGTTTCCTCGCATAAGGATGTTGTCAAAGCATATGCAGACCTCAGGCACGAGAGCGTGGCCCTCGCTGTCGCGGGCAGCTGCGATCTCAACGGAGGAAATGAGGTTTTCCTTGCCGTCTGTGCGCGGGATTCCTATCGGAAGCTGGCTTCCGGTGAATATGACAGGCTTTGTGAGGCCCTCGATCATAAAGCTCACTGCAGATGCCGAGTAAGCCATAGTGTCGGTTCCGTGCAGGATCACGAATCCGTCGTACTCGTCGTATTTCTTCTCTATCAGTTCTGTGATGGCTACCCACAGCGACGGTTCGACATCCGATGAGTCGATGATCGGGTCAAACGTGTAGGAGTCTATTCTGTAGGCGAATTTTCCCAGCTCAGGAACCTCTTCGAGGATCTGGCTGAAATTGAAAGGACGAAGAGCCTGGATGGCAGGGTCTTCTTTCATTCCGATGGTACCTCCTGTATATATAAGGAGGATTGCGGACTTGGTGCCTGTAGTTGCTATATGACTCATATGTTGAACAGTTTCTTGGCGTTTTCTGTGGTGGTCGCGGCGACTTCTTCCAGATCCGTTCCTGTGCAGAGCGCAAGTTTTTCAGCTATGATGGGGATGTAGCTGCTTTCGTTGCGCTTACCTCTGTGAGGAACTGGGGTGAGGTACGGGGAGTCGGTCTCCAGAAGTATTCTTTCCAAAGGTATATCCTTGACTGTCTCTGCGATACCGGCCTTCTTGTAGGTGAGTACACCTCCGATGCCGATGTACCAGTCGCCGAGCTTCTGAAGCTCGCGGTAGGTTTCGGCGCTGCCGCTGTAGGCGTGGAACACACCCCTGAGTGACAGGTGTTTGCACTCTTTTAAAATATTGATTATAAGCTCCGTAGAATCGCGGGAGTGGATGATGACAGGCAGGTTCAGACTGTCTGCCAGCTCCAGCTGAAGACGTAGTGCAGTCTGCTGCTCCTTTATGAATTCCTTGGACCAGTAGCAGTCCATTCCGATCTCTCCGATGGCATAGATCTTCTTGTCGAGCCATCTTTCCAGCTCCTCCATTTCCTTCTCCCAGCCGGCATCTATAGAGGTCGGGTGAAGGCCAAGACAGGGGAATATGGTACCTTCGTGCCTGCTGGCCATCGAGAACATCGCATCACGGCTCTGGGAGTCTATGTCGGGGAATACAAGCCCGGTCACTCCGGCTTCGACGGCCCTGCTGACAGCAGAGTCGTATTCGCCATTGAATGCCTCATCGTAGAGATGTGAGTGTGTGTCAATGAATTCCATATTGTCATCTGGACGTATCCCGCAAATTTAGGAAAAATTATTGAATAATCTTACCGATAGAGCATCTTTGAAGCAGATCGACACAGATGAAGCCGTCCATCTCAAGGGCGCCTGTCAACTGAGCGACCTTGGAATAACTGACTGTAAGTTTTTCTGCAAGTTCCTCCAGCGTTATTCCGCGCTCGTGTCTTATCAGGGAGACCGCTGCGATTGCCTGGGCGGTGAATTCTGTGTCGGAGCCGTACTTGCGGGCAATCATCTCCTTGTCTGACATCTTCTTGTCTTTGGCGCCAGTCTCCATACCCAGGCTCTCCAGCAGCTCACTGACTGATGTGAGTGGTTCGGCTATCTTACTTTTTATCAAGAAGTTACAGCCTTGAGAACGGGTGTCGTCCACCCTTCCCGGCAAGGCATAGACGTCTCTGTCATAGGAGAATGCCAACCGTGAGGTCATCATCCCACCGCCTTTGATCTTCGATTCTATGAGTATCGTGGCATCGCTCAGACCGGCAATTATCCTGTTTCTCCTGAGGAAATGGATGGCAAGCGGAGCTGTGCCTGGAGGGTAGTCGGTGACCAGGGCGCAGCCTTCGGTATGATAGAGCCGTTCGGCAAATTCCCTGTGTCTCCAGGGATATATGGCTTCAGGCCCGGTGGCCATTACGCCAATAGTCGGTACGCCCTCTTCGATGGCTGTCCGATGGGCGTAGAAGTCTGTGCCGAGAGCGAGGCCGCTCACGATGGCCGGCCGCGAGCCTCCGGCAGCGAGGCCCCTTACGGTCTTTTCGCACCACTCTTTCCCATATGGGGATATATCCCTTGTGCCTACAACTGCTATGGTAGGACTTGGCTTCCAAAGGTTTTCAAGCGGGGTGGTGGTCCTGACATACAGGCCTACCGGGGCATCCGGGCATTCCTTGAGCAGGGACGGGTACTCCGACTCTGTCCATCCCGTGAAAAGGATGTCTGATGACCGGAGCCGGTGGAGTTCTTCCGCTGCCTGATCGACCGCTGAGGGGGCAATCAGGTCACGGTACTTTGAGTGTGGGCCGAGGAGGCAGTCGATGTCTTCAGGGCTCAGGCGGAACACCTCGGCTGCGCTTCCGAGATGGCTGATGAGTGCAAGGGCGACCTTTGGGTCAAAGCCGAAAATGCGGTTCAGAGCGCAGAGACTTGCTTTTTCTTCAAAATTTTCCATACCCCAAAGTAAAGTGAAAATCGGCTTCCCAGACTAGCCGGAAAGCCGATTTTTATCTTTTTTAAAGAAACTTTTTCTTTTTCTTTAAAGTTTTGTCGAATTTTTAAGATTCATCAGATGATAAGGAGGGCATCGCCGTACGGACCGAACTTGTAGTCCATCTCGAGAGCGGTCTTGTAAGCCTTCATCACGTTCTCGTAACCTCCGAATGCAGCCACTGACATAAGCATTGTCGAGCCGGGACGATGGAAGTTTGAGACGATGGCGTTAGGGATTGCGAATCTGTGAGGAGGGAAGATGAACTTGTTGGTCCATCCGTCGTAAGGGATCACCTCGTCGTTGGTGGTCACATAAGTCTCCAGGGCTCTGATTGTGGTGATACCTACTGCGAGTACCTTGTTTCCAGCCTTCTTGGTCTTGTTGATGATCTCAGCTGCCTCTTCTGAGATGTCGAACTTCTCGGAGTCCATCTTGTGCTTTGAGAGGTCCTCCACATCCACCTCTCTGAAATGGCCGATACCCATATGGAGAGTGATGAATGCCTTGTTGATGTCCTTGAGGATCATTCTGTTGAAAAGCTCGCGGCTGAAGTGGAGACCTGCTGCAGGAGCTGAAACCGCACCTTCGTGCTTTGCGAAGATGGTCTGGAAGTTTTCTGCGTCCTCTGCAGTCACCTCCTTCTTCACCCAGTTTGGAATCGGTGTCTGGCCAAGTCCGAAAAGGGTCTCCTTGAAGTCCTCGTAACTTCCGTCATAGAGGAAACGGAGTGTGCGTCCTCTTGAGGTGGTGTTGTCGATCACCTCGGCAACAAGGCTCTCGTCTTCGCCGAAGTAAAGTTTGTTGCCTATACGTATCTTTCTGGCCGGATCCACGATCACGTCCCAGAGCCTCTGCTCACGGTTGAGCTCTCTGAGAAGGAACACTTCGATGTCAGCACCTGTCTTCTCCTTGTTTCCGTAAAGTCTTGCAGGGAAAACCTTGGTGTCGTTGAGCACGAATGTGTCACCTTTGCCGAAATAGTCAATGATGTTCTTGAAAAGCTTGTGTTCGATTTCTCCTGTCGCCTTGTGAAGTACCATAAGCTTGGCCTCGTCACGCCAGTAAGACGGCTCTGTGGCAATCTTTTCTGCGGGGAGATTGAACTGAAATTGAGAGAGTTTCATAAATATATTGTCTTGTCTTATCCTATATTCGCAAAAAATACACTATATTATACGGTTTTTCGACGGTTTTGTTTCAGTTTGACAAGATTTTTTGCAAAAATCATATTTTTGCCTCTCGGAAGACCTCCACTATTGATGGATATGTGTTCAGAAGGCAGGATGGAAGAGAAGATTTTGCGACCCACGCCGCCTTGGTTATATCTTCCTCGCGCTGCGGGGTGAGGTCGGTAGGGTCGGTGTAGAGCATATCATACCAGTAGGTGTGCTTGAGGTGCCAGATGTCATCTCTCCGGTAGCAGTGGTCAGTTATGCAGATAAGGTCGCGCAGCTCCAGTTCGTATATTCCTGTCTCCTCCTGTACCTCGCGCAGCGCTGTCGTTTCGATCGGCTCGCCCGGGTCCTGATGCCCTTTGGGCAGGTCCCAGAGGCCGTTTCTGCTGATAAGCAGGAAGTCGCCTCTGCGGTTTGAGACGAGGCCGCCTCCGGCGTTCACCTCCTTGAATTCGGCGCATATGCGTCGGTATGTATATTCCTGGTCTTCGCTCGGTATGCACACCCTCTGGAGCGAGTCCGATACCTCGACCATACCCACTAAAGTGTGTATGTCCAGGCTCTCTCCGAGCTTGAACTGCACTGCGTTAGGGTCCGACAGGGCCGGGTCGTCCGGACTGCAGATGATTATGCATCTCTTTTCGAAATATATCTTGTGCATTTGACCTTTTATTTTATTAACTTTGCGCGGAATGTGCCGATGTGACTGCATCTTGTGTGCAAATATAGGCAGAAGAACTGAAAAACAATAAAAACATATCAATTATGGAATCAATCGAAAAAGCAGTTGCGAAGTCCCTCTTGGACATCAAAGCCGTAATGTTGAGACCTGAGAACCCATTCACTTGGGCTTCCGGATGGAAATCACCGATATATTGTGACAATAGAAGAGTACTCTCGTATCCTGCAATACGTGAAAGCATCTGCCGCTGGATGGCTGACATCATCAATGAAAAGTATCCTGAGGTGGAGGTTATCGCCGGTGTAGCTACAGGCGCGATTGCGCACGGCTACCTTGTTGCCCATATGCTCGGCAAGCCGTTCTGCTACGTAAGACCGAAACCGAAGGATCACGGTACCGGTTCACAGATCGAGGGTATCCTTGAGCCGGGTGCAAAGGTTGTCATCGTGGAAGACCTCATCTCTACAGGTATGAGCAGCCTTGCAGCGAAGAACGCCCTGGTGAACGCAGGAGCTGACATTATGGGTATGGTGGCTATCTTCTCATACAACTTCAACAATGCCCGCAAGGCATTCGAGGACGCAAATGTAGAGCTTACCACATTGTCTAACTACGATGCCCTCATCGAGACTGCACACGAGATCGGTTACGTGCAGGAGTCTGACATCGAGGTGCTGAAGCAGTGGAGATTTTCTCCTTCTACCTGGGGCAAGTAAGATGGCGGATTTCAAAAGCAAGAGAGCGGTTGTCTCAAGGGCGCCGTATGAACTCTATATGGTCTTCGTGGATATGCGCAACTTCGTGCAGTTCCTTCCAGAGGACAAGAAGGCCGGAGTGAATGCGGACTATGACAGCATCCAGGCGGAAGTGCAGGGCTTCAACATCGGTATCAGGGTGAAGGACAGGACTCCGTATTCAAAGATTGAATATATGGACGACGGAGCACCTTTCAAGTTCCGCATCATCCTTCATTTCGATCCGGCCTCAGACCCGTACAAGACAGATTTCCAGATCGAGGTCGAAGCAGAGCTGAACTTTATGATGAAGACCTTCCTTGGTGGAAAGATAAAGGATGCGCTTGACAAGGTCGTGGATTCGCTTGTGGCAATGTCTGAGGGCAGGATGCCTGAAGGAGTGGATCCGTCTATGTATCCCGAAGGATTCGATCCTTCGTCATTCAAGTCGTAGCCGTCAATCCGGATTATGCAGATAAAGGAAACTTTCAGAAAATACTTGGAAGAGGCGATAGGGGGTGAGAAAGCCCTTGTCGCTTTTTCTGCTTTTGATTCGCCGGCATCTGTGTCGGTGCGTGCCAACCCTTTCAAAAAGGGCAGCTGTCCGCAGGGCAGGGAAGTGACTTGGTGCAGCTACGGACGCCTGCTGGATGAGCGCCCGGTCTTCACTCTTGACCCTCATTTCCACGCAGGAGCCTATTATGTGCAGGATTCTTCGTCGATGTTTGTAGGTCACGCTTTCAGAGAGCTCCTTAAATCGGTTGAAGTCCCTTCAGGCAGGCCTGTGAGGGTACTTGACCTGTGTGCGGCACCGGGAGGCAAGACCACCGACCTGGCTGCCTCGCTGCGAGGAACGTATGGGGACAACTTCCTTCTGGTCTCCAACGAAGTGATGAAGGCAAGGGCTGCCGTGCTGGCTGACAATGTGGCGCTTTGGGGCGATCCTAATGTGGCTGTAACATCAGATGACCCGAAGGCATTTGCGGCTCTTGAGGGTTTCTTTGACATCATAGTTGCGGATGTGCCTTGCTCCGGCGAGGGAATGTTCCGTAAGGATGAGCAGGCACAGCAGCAGTGGTCCGAGGACAATGTAGCGTTGTGCGAAGCACGACAGAGAAGGATCATTGCGGATATGTGGCCGTCGCTTGCAAAGGGAGGCATACTCATATATTCGACCTGTACCTTTAATAATAAGGAGAACGACGGGAATGTCCGTTGGATAGCCTCTGAACTCGGTGCAGACCTGCTTTTTGAAAATGATATGCTGAATGCCGGAGAGGGTGTCATCAAGACTGCCTGCGGCTATAGTCTGGTCCCGGGCTTCGTTGAGGGCGAGGGACAGTACTGCAGTGCCTTGAGGAAGACCTCGGATTCGGCTGAGGTGGAGGTGAAGGCGCGTCAGCGCCAGAAGCAGCCGAAGGCGAAGGAGGTGCAGCCTCCTGTAGGACTGAAGAAGCTGCTTTCATCAGAGGTGGTGCTGAGGGTCAAGGGAGAAATGGTAATAGCAGTACCTGAAAATATATATACATATATATATATGGTCGAATCGGCGCTTCACCTGCTCTCCGCAGGCTGCGCCGTCGGTACAATGAAGGGCACGACGCTCGTTCCGGATGCGGACCTCGCTTTGTCGCTTATGCTTGCCCCGGAGGCATTCCCTTCGGCGGAGGTGGACCGCGAAACTGCACTGTCGTTCCTTCATAGGGATGCAATAGTCTTGAAAGACGCGCCTAAGGGATATGTGCTTGTCTGCTACGAAGGCGTTCCTCTCGGGTTCGTGAAGAACCTTGGAAACAGATGTAACAATCTTCATCCGCAGGGAAGAAGAATCAGAATGGACATAAGATGATGAAAAGAATATTGATGATATTGTCGTTGCTGGCACTCTGCGTGTCGGTTTCAGCGCAGACAGAGTCTGAGCGATTTGAGCAGAAGTATGATCTTCTTGTTTCCCGCCTTGGTCCTGCCGGAGTGGGAGTGCAGGTTGTCCTGGATAATTGGCAGAAGGTAGATTCTACCAATGCGAAGATGCTGTTCGGACGTTTCAGCTACTTCTTTACCAAGGCTCAGGATCCTCAGGTGGTGACCAAACCTACAAAGAAGTACCTTGGAATGGATCCGGTGCTGTCTCTCAAGGACAGCCTGGGCAATGACATATACTATTATCAGGAGAATGTCTTTGATGATGAACTCTACGGCAAGGCGCTTGTCGAGGCAGACAAGGCCATCCGTTTCTGGCCTGACAGACTGGACTTCCGTTTTGTGAAGGCCAATGCCTACATCGCTTATGAAAAGGAGAGTCCTGATATGGCTCTGGCCTACCTTCTTGATCTTGTGGAGGAGAATGCTTCCAGAAAGACAGCGTGGGATTATGAGGTGCTGGAAGTGGATGAGAGTTTCTTCCCGGAAGCTATGCAGGAGTACTGTTTCAGTTTCTACAGCATAGGTACGCCGGCTTCATACAATGCCTTCAAGACCTTGTCGGAAAGGCTCAGCAAGGAGTACCCGGACAATATGGGATTCCTCTGTAACATAGGATCATACTATCTTGTCAACAAGGATTACAAGACTGCCCTGAAGTACTACGACAAGGTGCTCAAGAAGCATCCGGAAGATTACACAGCACAGCAGAACGCCCTCCTGGCTGCAAGACGTATGAAGAATCTCAAGCTTGAGAAGAAGTATCTCAACATCATCCTTCAGCACGGTTCTGAAAAGGACAAGCTGATGGCAAAAGGACGTCTGTCTGCAATGAAATAATGGATGCATCCCTGTTCATAGCCCGAAAGCTTCGTTTCAAGAGGCGCATCGTGATGGCTTCCATCGCGGTGAGCTATCTTGTTATGATTGTTGCAGTGGCGGTGTCATCGGGATTCCGCAGTGAGATCCGCGCCGGACTTTCCGCTGTGGCAGGTGATGTGCGTCTTACTCCTCCGGATCTGAATGTATTGGATGAGAGCAGGCCGATAGAGAAGGAACCTGCATATCTTCCGTATGTGAAGGAGGTACGAGGTGTAGATGAAGTCGTTCCGGTGATATACAGGGCTGGAATTGTCAAGAACGGCGAAAGCGTTCACGGAGTTATGTTCAAGGGCCTTCCTTCGGATCATCTGTCAGGTGTGCCTGACACACTTTCGTTGGGTGTGTCTATCCCTCGCAGACTTGCACAGATCGCTGGACTGAAGGTTGGAGACAGGATGTTGTCCTATTTTGTAGGAAAGACCGTGAAGGCGCGCCAGTTCAATGTGGCTGCAATCCACGATGCCATCGTGGAAGTGGATCAGAAGCTGGTGGTGTACGCGTCGCTTGAGGATATGCAGAGGCTTAACGGCTGGTCTGAAGATGAAGTCTCCTCTTTTGAGATCCTGCTTGAAAAGGGAGCTGACGAGTCGGACATTCTGTATTCGGGTGGAGAGATTGGCGCTGTCATCAACGCCTATGCGGATGAAGATCAGGAGACAGTTGTCGCCACATCATCAGTGGACAACTACCCTCAGCTCTTTGACTGGCTCGACCTTATCGACTTCAATGTCTTCTTTATTCTTCTGCTTATGACGGTAGTGGCTGGCTTCAATATGATTTCCGGCCTGCTCATAATGCTCTTTGAGAATGTTTCGACAATCGGCCTTCTCAAGTCTCTGGGTATGACTGATAAGGCTATATCAAAAGTGTTCCTTTCTAGCTCCTCTGTTCTTGTCTTGAAGGGAATGGCCTGGGGCAATGGACTTGCACTCCTCTTCTGCCTGGTACAGGGTACGACACACCTTCTCAGGCTGAATCCTGAGAATTACTTTGTGTCGTTTGTACCTGTAAGTCTGGATCTGGGAATGGTAGCGCTGGCGGACCTGGTGTCTTTTGCCGTGATAATGCTGCTGTTGCTTATCCCTTGCGTGTTCATCTCAAAGGTGGATCCTGCTGAGACGGTAAGGATGAAATAAACTATCCGCGAGGGCAGATCTTGCAGAATGCTTCGTACAGAGACATAATGCTGTCGATGTAGGCAATTGTCTCGTGTCCCTGGAACTTTCCAAGCTTTACTGACTCTTCTTCGAGGATGGAATCCTCTCTCATCTGTGGGATAAGGCTCACAATCTCATTCCAATTGCGGCTGTCTATGTTTCTAGATTCTGCGAAATTCCTGCAGTCTGCAATTCGTCCTTCGCCGGCATTGTATGAAGCAAGGGTGAACTTTATCAGTTCGGAATGTTCAAATCCTCCGTTTATATAAAGTCTCTGGAGCCTTTTCAGGTGGCTTGTACCGGCTTTTATGTTCTCTTCCGGATCAAGCAGGTCATTCACTCCATAATACTCGGCAGTGCGAGGCATAACCTGCATAAGACCTGTCGCACCTCTGTGTGAGGTGGAGTTGATTGAGAATTTGGATTCCTGATAGATGACAGCTGCAAGCATACGCCAGTCCCAGCCGAGTTCTGCCGCATATTTCTTGATTATGCCGTCATATGGGCTGAGCGTGTTGGATATCACGCCGTTTTCTGCAAGTTTGATCGGATTGTAGACGCGTGAGTATTTCGCCTTGATCTTAGAATACTCTTCGTGTGAGGTCATATGGCTGATCCATAAGTTCACCTGTTCGAGGTACTTCTCATCGCTTATGCCCCATACTGTGTTCTCATCCATATTGTGTGAGAGCAGGATACCTTCATCCAGGCTGTCCTGGTTGTGCATTATCACGATGTCAGCCTTACCCTGTCTGAGGGAGTCCAACCAGTTTTCCTTCTTGCCGGCAGTGATTATCTTCACTTCACATCTGTTGTCCTCCGCGAATCTCTCCGCCAGCCGGTAGTTGAGGCCTGCTTCAAGACCGTGTTCGCCGTACATATCGTCGCAAAGGTCTATTACACAGACAATTTCCTTTCCGGCAAATGCATCTTCATTATGTGCTCCGCTCATAGGCTTTCCTCCTTCAAACATAGGGGTCGCGAAAACAATCGCAACTGCTATGAGCGTCTTTCCAAATCTTCTTTTTACTTTTCCACTAACTTTCATCTAAACACTACTTTATTATCTCCTGACCGCTGAGTTCGTTGCGGTTCTTGGCCCGCTTGATGAACCCATTCCCGGTCTTGATCCGCCTGAAGGACCCATTCCTGATCCTGGTCCTGCAGATCCTTTGGAGCTTGTTGTGGTACCTCCACGTCCCGGCAGCGTGTAGAACGGCCAGGTGATACCCAACTTAATGACTCTCTGCGGCGCTATGTATCCTGCCGCAGTAAAATAATCTGCTGATTCATTAGGCCAGCCCATATTCACATTGACTGCCTTTACAAACACACACGCCCTCTTCCACTGTACATTGACAAATGCGTCTATATAAGGGCAATTTCCAAATTCTTCCTTGTTCTGGTTGTGGAACACTCCGAGCACAGGGTTGTAAGCCGGTGCGTACCATTTGGTTGTAAATGTCGTATTCGCTCCTACCTGCATCTTCATCGCATTCTTCACGACATCAAATTCAAAGTAATATCTCAGATTGAGGGCGAGCATAGGCAGCGGCATCACATCCTTGTTTGACGAGAGCTGGAACAATGCGCGGTTCTCAAAGTGCATCTTACCTACCTGGAAGTCTTTTCGCAATGATGCGGACATCACACTCATCGGCTTGGAGTTCTGTCTCGCTATGCCAAGGGTGTCATAGTAGATGTTGTTGGCAAGCAGGGCATAGCCGAATGCCGCTTCCATATCCCATCTCGGGATGTTGACTCCTCCCTCTACCTTTGTTGTAGAGATCTTTCCGAAATCATTGTCCCATTTGAAATGATTTGTGAAAAGATGCTGCTGGTAGTAATCAGGCTCCTTGAGGCTTGTCTCAAAGTGTCCCTTGAACTCTATAGGACTCTTCCTGGCCTTTCTGAACGGATAGATCTTAAATGTCGCGTTGGCGTTGAGGGTGAAGTCATTGGCCTCATAGCCAAGGAATGTATATTTGCCGAATGCGTCCCATTCGAAATACTTGTCGTACTGTCCTCGTGCTCCTGAATAGAGGTACATCGAGTTCATAATCTTGTTGCTGGCTCCCTCCAGGTAGTCAAGCGGCTTGAATGTGTAGTAATTTGCGAGCTTGTCTCCCAAACCGACATCAAGCTTTGATATGATTCCGTCGCTCTTCCAAGGCTGGAGCCTTATGAAGAACCTGTTTTCGAATCTCATCACTCTCAGGGAGTCCTTGCTGCGGGTAGGGTTGATGTAGAATCTGTCTCCGTAGAATTCTCGTCCGAAGTCGTCTGTAATGTTGTCCTCGTAGGTCTTTCTGAAGACAGAGTACTCGCTGCTGTGGCCGATGAATGCTGTTGTGATGTCAGAATTCATCAGGGCGGAATCACTTACAGCCTTGCTCTGGTCTGGTTGTGCAGCCTGGAGCTGCTCTTTTTCGATCTCCGCGAGAACGGCTGCAATTGCAAGTGAGTCTTCTCCTGCAAGGATACTGTCACGTACAACCTTTATGCTGTCGCGTCTTGCAGCTTCGATCTTCTCCCTCTTTTTAGCCTCCCTTACATTCTTGTCAAGGAATGTGAATGGGATCCTGTAAGTCTGGTCAAGGAACAGGGTGTTCTTCTTCAGCTTGTTGCTTGCATTACGCAGGTAGACCTCAATCTCTCGTGAGTCCACTGTGGTGTCGCGGATCCAGTCGGTGTCGATCACGCCACCGTTCTCACTTCTTTCGATACGGTTGTAGATGTAACCTGTATGCATCATATACCTCTTGCCAAGGTAGTTGGCTGCCATTACAGCGGTTCTGTTGTCGGTGTCCTCCCTTCTGAGCATACCCTTGCTTCCGAACTGGCTGTATTCAAGGAAGATATTGAGCTGAGGGGTAATGTTCTGTGTCGTGCGTACCCTGATGCTGGACTCTTCCTTGTCCTTATTGGCGAACAAGGTTCCCCAATAGCAGAGCTCCGTGTAAGGAGTCTTGGTGTTGAACTTAGGGAGGGTCTCAGGAGTGTAGGTGTACAGGTCGTACGGAGTGTAGAAGATTGCGTTATCTATATCTTCTCTCTTGAAATAGTTGTAGAGCTGGGCAGGGGAGCCTATCACTCCAAGGTACGTTGCATTGACGTCCTTCTTGTAGAATGGGTATTCCGTGAAGTTGTAATTGAACGATGTGTCCAGCTTCTCAAGGGCTATGTTGTGGAAATAGCGGTCGTGCTTCCACATAATGAGCCTCTTGTAATGCATAGAGTCAGGAACTGCAAATGTTTCAAGAATGCGTGGAGTCGCCTTTCTGATGCTGTCCTTGCGTGTCTGGATGCTGTCCTTTATCTCTGCCTTGCGGTTTGCAGCAGCAATCAGGGCAGGGAGCCTCTGCTCGTTGTCGTACTTCTTGCGCTCCATTCTTGAGAGTGAAGCATACCAGGCATCAAATTTCGCTTTTGCAACTTCTGAAGAATCCTTGAGGTAGAGGGAATCAAGCTTCATCAGCTCGAGGGTGTCTCCGGCCATCAGGAGTGAATCCCTTACCTGAGCTCTGGTGGTTGAGTCCTTGACGGCGATGTAGTACTTGTAGAAGAATGGATCGGCCTCTCTGAGTGAGTCTGGGACCTTGATGGTGTCTCTCGCGGTAAGGAAGAGGGTCATCACAGTGTCGGACTGCAATGTGTCAATCGCCAATGAATCAACTGAAAGAGTATCAAGGCTTTGCGTATATGAAGCTAGTGAATCCACCTTCAGTGAGTCAATCCTGGTGGAGTCCGTCTGGCTGATAAGTGCAAGCGAATCGGCAAAGCTGAAAACCTTTGCCGACCTGTGCAGGTCGATACCGAAAGACTGGACTGCTGCAAGGAGCACAATCAGGGTCGGTATCCATATTTTCGCCATCAAATTCTTCATAACAAGACGGCAAAGGTACGAATAATTATTTATTAATCAATAACTATGCCCTTTGAAGTCATTTCTTCGAGGGCTTTGAGGTGGCCCTCAGCCGTTACATAAGCGACGCAGTCCTTGAGAAGGTGCACCTTGAAACCGGCCTTCAGGAGGTCTTCACAAGTGTTTTTCACACAGAACTCGGTGGCTATTCCGCAGACAAACACGTCAGTTGTGTCGAGGAGTTCCAGGATCTCTCCCAGAGTCTGCTCTGCTGTGTTGAGGCCCTCGAAGCCTGAATACTGCTCCAAAGACTTGTCATATCCCTTGTCGAAAGTCAGTTCCTCGCGAACGTACGGCTTCAGATCTTCGTGCACCTCGCCACCGTGCGTGCCAGCCACGCAATGTGCAGGCCAGGTGCCTCCCTGCTCGATGAATGAACAGTGGTCTGCCGGATGCTGGTCACGGACGAACAGGATTGGGAAGGTGTCGAGGATCTCGTGCTCTTCGCCTCCCTGGCCTTTGGTCAGCTTGTCAATCTGTTTCAAGGTCTCCTTGACCGCGTTTTCGGCATTCTGGCAGGCCAGGGTGCCGTCGATAAAGTCGTAGAGCATATCCACGACAACTAATGCGCTGTTTCTCATTATTTGAAATTCTTTATTTCCTGGGTGAGTCTGGTGATGATGCTCATCTTGAGGTTGTAGAGGTCGTCCGATATGTCCACCTTATAATAATGAGGGTTTATCAGACGGCGCTCGCTTGGGCTGAAGTGCATCAGAGTGGTGTTGTAGTAGGCTTTCTTCTCCATAAGGGTGTACTTGGGAGCACAGTTTACGCCGTTCTCTATCACTTTCTGCTGCATAATGTAGTACTTGTAGCTTCCTTCCTCAAAGGTCTTGGTCTTGTACCTGTCGTACTCATCGCAGATGGTGAATGTCTTGCCTGCTTCAATCAGCTTGCTCAGGCTGTCACCTCTCAGACAGGTTACGTCTGCCTTGAAGATCTCTCCTTTTGAAGGATCGTCGATCATTATTCGGTATGTGATCTGATAGCCTGGATTGATGAGCTTGATCTTGTCTTCAGAACGTTTCAGTACAGCTTCGCCGTCGATCTGCACAAGCTTGTAGACATTGCCGAAGCAAGGTGCTGCCTTGCTGGTGGCGATGGCGTCACCGACTCCATATGAGTCAATGCAGGCACCCTGGCGTTCCAGGTCTGTGATGAGATACTCGTCCAATGAGTTGGTCGCAAATATCTTACATCCCTTCAATCCGTTTTCGTCCAGATAGTGACGGCACTCGATGGAAAGATAGGCAAGGTCACCGCTGTCAAGTCTGACTCCATAGCCTCCCTTGTAGCTGTCGTCTATTCCGTTGTCCTTGAAGGCTTTCACTGCATTGCGGATTCCGCATTTGAGCGTGTCATAGGTGTCTATAAGAAGAATGAGCGGCTCGCCCTTGTGTGTCTTGATGTAGGTGTCGAAGGCCTTGTACTCTCCAGCGACGCTGCAGCCGAAGGCTGTGACGTAGCTGTGAGCCATCGTGCCGGTAGAACCATATTCGTTCATTACTCCTGTAAGGATGTTGGATGTCGCCTGACATCCGGCAATAAGCGCAGCCTTCGCTCCGTATGTAGCAGCCCAAGGTCCGTGTGCCCTTCTTGAGCCGAACTCGCTGACAGGTCTGTTGGTTGCGCGGCAGACTCTCGATGCCTTTGTTGCAACTGCCATCTGATGGTTCATAATGCAGAGCATAGGTGTCTCGAGCACCTGGGCTTCGATGAGAGGCCCTTCGATTATTATGATAGGCTGGTTTGGGAAAGCGATCTCTCCCTCGCGCATCGCGTAGATGGTGCCGGTGAATCTCATTGAAGACAGATAGCCCCTGTAGTCAGCGTATTCTTCACCCGGAAGGAACTTCTCGAAGAAGACCGGGTCCATATTTCCGAGATTCGCCACCATTTCGATGACCTCGTCTGTGCCGCTTACCACAGCCCAGTTGTTGTTTTCGGGAGCTTTTCTGTAAAAAAGGTTGAATACGGCGGTCTGATCCTTCATCCCGCTGTCAAAAAAGGATTTTCCCATTGTGTACTGGTACTTGTCCGAACAGTATGCGTAGTTCAACATAGCTATAACGCAGTTTTGCAAGTAATAAGTTGTCGACCTGAAGGTCTCAAATAATGTGAATATATCCTACAAATTTAATTTTTTTGTTTGACAAATTCGTAAATTCGCAAAATATATGGAAAATTTATTCACAACATATTTCGGCGTTGAGCCTCAGTCCTGCGAACCTCTGTCGGGTTCGGGCAGCAACCGACGCTATTTCAGGCTTTCTGCGGAAGGCCGTTCGTGTATGGGAGTCATAGGAACTGACGCCCGTGAAAACAACGCATTCATCAGGCTCTCGGAGCATTTCCGTTCGAAAGGCATAAATGTTCCGCAGGTATATGCTGTCGCTCAAGATGGAATGACCTACATCCAGGAAGATCTCGGGGACAGGATGCTTTCAGATGAAGTGGCTGAAGTCCTTAAGGATGGCGGCTATTCCCCGGATTCTCCAGTGGTGGAACTCCTGTGCAGGACTATGTCCAAGCTTCCTGAGATCCAGTTCAAGGGTGCTGAAGGCCTGGATTTTTCAGTGTGCTATCCTCAGCCTGCCTTTGATCACAGGATGGTAATGTTTGACCTGAACTACTTCAAGTACTGCTTCCTCAAGCCGAGCGGACTGGAGTTTGACGAAGTGCGTCTGCAGGACGAATTCGAACTTCTCGCTAAGGATCTTCTTGAAGACTCGGACAACACTTTCCTCTACCGCGACTTCAATGCGCGAAATGTGATGATCAAGGATGGGGAACCGTATTTCATTGATTTCCAGGGCGGTCGAAGAGGCCCGATATATTACGACGTCGCGTCCTTCGTATGGCAGGCAAGGTTCCGCTACCCTCAGTGGCTCAAGGAAAGGATGGTCGACAGCTATCTGGAAGCTCTCAAGGAATATAAGGAATATACCGACGCTGACCGCGTCGGATTTGACGGTCGACTTCGTCTGTCCGTCCTTTTCAGAACCCTTCAGGTTCTTGGGGCCTATGGCTTCCGAGGTCTTGTCGAGCAGAAGGCTCAGTTCATTGTGAGCATAGCCCCTGCCTTGGAAAATCTGAGGGAACTGATTGCCTCAAAACCGTTCGAGGCGTATCCGTATCTGATGGAAGTTCTGGAAGGTTTGACGCGCCTCCCTCGTTTTGCTGCGGAGGAAAGTCACGACGGTATGCTTGAAGTCAAGGTCTACAGTTTCTCCTACAGGAAGGGCATTCCTCAGGATATGTCAGGCAACGGCGGAGGCTATGTCTTCGACTGCAGGGCCATCCACAATCCGGGAAGATACGAGCCGTACAAGAAACTGACAGGACGTGACGAGCCGGTGATAAGATTCCTTGAAGATGATGGAGAGATAACAGTATTTTTAAGTCATATATATGCGATTGTGGATTCCCACGTCGAGAGATATGTCAGACGAGGCTTTTCAAACCTTATGATGAGCTTCGGCTGTACAGGAGGGCAGCACCGCTCTGTGTACAGTGCGGAGCACGTCGCTCGTCATATTGCAGATAAGTACCCTCAGGTGCGTGTGAGGCTGATTCATAGAGAACAAGGCATAGAAGAAACATTATGAAGGCAATGATATTTGCAGCTGGTCTGGGAACCAGACTCAAGCCCCTTACCGACACACTTCCCAAGGCCCTTGTCCCAGTCGGCGGCAAGCCCTTGATGGAACTTACTCTCGATAAGTTGCGCAGATCGGGCTTTGATGAGGCGGTGATAAATGTCCACCATTTTGCTGACAAGATAGAAGAATGGCTGGCTGAACAGGATTGGATTTCGCTGCAGACGGGTGAGCCTGCAGAAGGGAATATGCTGGTGCAGGTCAGTGATGAGAGGAAACTTCTTCTGGAAACAGGAGGTGCAGTGCTTCACGCCAGAAAGTATCTGGAAGGATGCGGACATTTCCTGATCCATAATGTGGACATTCTTTCAAATTGTGATCTGGGCTGGCTTATGGCACAGGTGAGGCCGGATGCCCTTGCTACCTTGCTGGTCAGCAAGAGGAAATCGTCAAGGTATCTCCTGTTCGAGCCGGACACGATGAGGCTGGTGGGCTGGATGAATGAAAAGACTGGGGAACTGCGCCTTGCCGGTCCTCACGTCAATGAGGAAGAATGCCTCAAACTGGCGTTTTCGGGAATACACATAATGTCCGACCAGGTGCTTGGCGTGATGGAAAGCTATGCAACGACCAGAGGTCTGTACATAGCTTCGGACACGCCGCGGTTCCCGGTAATGGACTTTTACCTTGGTATGTGTCACCTATATAATATATATGGAGTGTGCTCAGATGACCTTCGTCTGGTAGACGTCGGCAAACTGGACACCCTCGCGACTGCTGAAGAATTTTTAAAGACTATATAAAATGAAATTTTTAGGAAACATCTTATGGATTATCCTGGGCGGACTCATCATCGCCCTCTATTACTGGATTGTAGGCCTCCTGTTCTGCATTACAATCATCGGCATCCCTTTCGGCGTGCAGCTGTTCAAGATCGGTGGCTTCGCATTGTGGCCTTTCGGCCGCGAGGTGCAGCCCGACACTAACGACAGCGGCTGCCTGGCCATCCTGATGAACGCCCTGTGGATTGTTCTGGGTGGCGTAGAGATAGCCATTATGCACATCTCTCTGGGTCTGATACTGTGTGTAACAATAATCGGCATCCCATTCGGCCTCCAGCACTTGAAGATGGCTCTCCTCGCAGTAGTCCCATTCGGTAAAAAGATCGTATAGCTTATCAGAATAGCAAAGAGTGGTCGATAACGGCCACTCTTTGTTGAAATCAGATCTCCATCGGCGGGATTTCGTCGCAGTTGGATTTTGCGCCTTCCTTTTTAGGGATGCCGGCGAGGATGACTACTGTACTTACAAGGAAGAGGACTGCGGCGATGTAGATGCAGGTGTACTTCCAAGGACAAAGCACTTCCATAAAGTTTTCTGCGTCAGCCAGTGACGGCACCTTGCTGATCATAAGGGCAAAGGTGTTGTTTACGAAATGCATAAGCATAGTGAGCTTCAGCGAACCGGTCTTGTAGTAGACGTATCCGAAGAGAAGTCCGAGCAGAAATGCAGGGATGGCCTGCCAAGGATTCATATGCAGGATGGCAAAGAAGGCTGCAGACACTGTAATCGCCACAGTCGGGCTGCTCTTCTGAAGAAGGCCTCTAAGCACGATGCCTCTGCAGAGCCATTCCTCAAAGAACGGAGCAAACACCGACACTGAGAGGAAACTTACCCAAAGCGGTCCTTCAAGCATAGCGTTCATAGCCTGCTCCAGGTGCTCAGGCATTGGCGGGAGCCAGGCGCTGAGCGGCTCTGCCGCGAAAGCTGCGGCAAGAGTAGCCACTGAAACGATGACCGCCATCCAGAATCCTCCACGCTGTCCGAAGTGCTTGCTGTCGAGTGCATATCCCGACTCGAATATGTTCGCCCTGCGGCTCTGCACCGATGCATATATCATAGGAGGCACAAACATCAGAGGGTAAGAAATGATGTTGCCGTAGGTCATTGCCGATTCAGGATACATAAGAGTGAACGGCAGCAGTACCAATATACCTATTACGGCACCTATGCCGAACAGAAACAGCATCATCATCATTCCGCCGAATCCAGGCAGATAATGAGAGTAATTTGAAAGCAGGTCGTAGTTTGCGCGACCTTTATGTCTTTTGATGAATCCCATATTATTTCTTATATAAAGGTGTAGGATAAATGCCCTGGTCTGCGAATTCCTGGAACTTGGCTACTACTCCGGGTCTGTCCTCCTTGAAGGTCACTCCGAACCAGCGAGACGGAGTTGTGAGCAGCTCTGTCTTGCCTGTGCCGTCAGCAATCATACAGTCGATTGCGTAAGGGATGTAGTACTCTGCCTTGAGTTCGTTGATGTTCTTTTCGAGGAACTTCTCGAAGATGGCAGCACTCTTGGTGAAGTAGTCAGGAGTGAATCCCCACATATTCATAGAACAGAGGGCCTTGCCGTCCACTTCCACCTTTTCTCCGGTGAGGCTGTTCTCTCCATAGACCTTACCGTCTTCGTCCCTTGCAATCTTGTGGTGCTCAATCACTTCGGTCAGGATGCCGTCTTTGTCAGCCTTGCATATTCCTCTTGAGACTCCACCAGACTCAGAGAGTGTGTTCTCAAGCTGGAATCCTACCAGGCAGTACTCTCCTGTGGTGTTCTCGTGAGCTCTGAGCCAGTCAGCCAGTACTTTGAAGGAGTCTTTGCCGTAGTAGTCGTCGCCGTTGATCACAGCGAAAGGCTCGTTGATGGCTTCCATACCCATAAGGACGGCGTGAGCTGTGCCCCAAGGTTTCTCCCTTTCCGGGTTGAGGGTGAACTGAGAAGGGATCTTTGTGAGTTCCTGAGTCACGAACTGGAACTGGAGAGGTTCGCCGTCAATGCACTTGACGTTGCTGTACTTTTCTTTCACGAGCCGTTCCATCTGCTCCTTGAAGTACTCGCGGACGATGTACACGACCTTTCCGAATCCGGCCTGTACGGCATCATATATAGAATAATCGATGATGGTTTCTCCTGAAGGACCGAGTCCGTCCATCTGTTTCAGTCCGCCATAACGGCTGCCCATACCGGCAGCAAGAACTAAAAGTGTAGGTTTCATATTGTAAAAAAATTAAAGTTATCAATTTGTGGAATTGCTGTTGCAAATTATCATTCAAATTTAGTTAAATTTGTCGGACAAACCTGCTAAATCAAGATATATTTTGGGAAAGATTAAAGATATGCTCAGCGACGAAAGAAAGAGGTTCCTTCTTATCGTCTGCGTATGTACCGTTCTCTTTTTGGGATTCAAGTTCATAGGTCCTAAGGGGACGATAACTCATTGGATAAAGGCCAAGGCCGAGATCCGTCGTCAGGAAAAGCAGATGGAACAGTTCCGTCGTGAGATCGAGGCGATGGACAAGGACATCAACGAACTGAAGAACAACAAGGACTCATTAGAAAAATTCGCCAGGGAACAGTTTCATTTCGCTGCCCCTGACGAAGATGTCTATCTTATCAAAGATTAAAGTCTACAGATTCCTAGAATCCTGTGTATGAGCTTGGAGTGATCACTCTGAGCTCTTCTTTTACCTCCTCGGACACTTCGAGAGTCTCGATGAAGTTCGCGATGGTCTCAGGGTTGATGCCTGCACCTGTACGGGTGAGAGCCTTGAGGGTCTCGTACGGGTTCGGGTAGTTCTCTCTGCGGAGGATGGTCTGGATGGCCTCTGCTACAACTGCCCAGTTTCTTTCAAGGTCAGCTGCAATCGCAGCCTCGTTGAGGATGAGCTTTCCAAGTCCCTTCTTCAATGAGTTCAAAGAGATCATCGAGTGTGCAAGCGGCATTCCGATGTTACGGAGAACTGTAGAGTCGGTAAGGTCTCTCTGGAGTCTTGAAATAGGAAGCTTCATAGAGAGGTGGGTGTAGAGCGCATTTGCTACTCCGAAGTTGCCCTCTGCATTCTCGAAGTCGATAGGGTTCACCTTGTGCGGCATTGCAGATGAGCCGACCTCTCCTGCCTTTACCTTCTGACGGAAGTACTCCATAGAGATGTATGTCCAGATGTCGCGGGCAAAGTCGATGAGGATGACGTTGATTCGGCGGAGGCAGTCGAACAATGATGCGAGGTTGTCGTAGTGCTCGATCTGTGTTGTAGGGAACGACCTCTGGAGGCCGAGTGATGCCACAAACTGGTTTCCGAATGAGATCCAGTCTACTGCAGGGTACGCAACCTTGTGGGCGTTCATATTACCTGTAGCACCACCGAACTTAGCAGGGTAGGTGAGTGCCGAGAACTGGCGGATCTGCTCTTCCAGACGCACTGCGAAGACATTGAACTCCTTGCCTACGCGAGTCGGCGAAGCCGGCTGGCCGTGTGTCTTTGCGAGCATAGGGATGTCCTTCCACTGCTCTGCCATATCCTTGATCAGGCCGAGAACCTCATTCAGAAGCGGCATAAAGCTTTCTTCAATCGCCTCCTTGAATGAAAGAGGAACAGAGGTGTTGTTGATGTCCTGCGAAGTGAGGCCGAAGTGTACGAACTCACCCCACTTGATGATGTCCATCTCCTTGAAGCGGTCCTTGATGAAATACTCGACAGCCTTTACGTCGTGGTTTGTAACCTTCTCGATCTCCTTCACCTTGGCTGCATCCTCAGGTGTCATATTCCTGTAGATGTCCCTGAGTGCCTCAAACTTCGAGTGGTCGAAGTCCGCGAGCTGCGGAAGAGGAATCTCGCACAGTGCGATGAAGTACTCGATCTCCACGCGGACGCGATACTTGATGAGTGCGTACTCGCTGAAATATTCTCTAAGTGGTTCTGTCTGACGCGAATAGCGTCCATCGATAGGCGATACCGCCAAAAGTGAATTGAAATCCATATCGTAAGAGTTTCTTGTTGTTCGGTTTATCCACGCAAAGATAATGTTTTCCTGCGTATTCGCCAATCACATTTAATTTTTATCTATCTTTGCATAGATAACTTAACGATATAATCAAACAATTATGCTGACAGTACTCGAGGGCCTTGACGGAGCCGGCAAATCCACTCAGGTGAAAAAGCTCCGCGCCTATCTGGAGGGCGTTTTCGGCTCTTTGGAATATATACATTTCCCACGTTATGATGCTCCGGTCTACGGCGACCTCATCAGCCGTTTCCTCAGGGGAGATTTCGGTGACAATTCTTCGGTTCATCCGCAGCTCGTGGCTCTGCTCTTCGCTGAAGACAGGCACGGTGCTGCGCCGGAAATGAAGCGCACGCTTGCAGGCGGAGGCGCAGTCCTTCTGGACAGATACGTGTATTCCAACATTGCCTATCAGTGTGCAAAACTTTCGGACAGGGAAGCGGCTGCTGACCTTCGAGAGTGGATATTCAACACTGAATACGGTCAGTTTGACCTGCCGAAGCCGGACCTTAACATATTCCTTGATGTGCCGATCAGTTTTGTGGAGAAGAAACTGACTGCAAACAGGGCCGGTAATGACAGGGAGTATCTCGGTGGCGCTCAGGACATCCACGAGGCGGACATCGAGTTCCAGAAAAGAGTGCGCGACATCTACAGGGAGCAGTGCCTGAAGGATCCTAAGTTCATCCGTATAGACTGCAGTGATGAAAACGGTTGTATGCTTCCACCTGACACGATTTTTGAAAAGATCCGTGAGGTTGTGGACCAGACGGTGAAGAAACTGTATCCGTCACTTTAATTGATTTATAATGAAATATATGGTACAGCGCTTGAAGCGCTTCTGCGGATATATTGCAGGCCTCGTGTTCTTTGTCGGAGGCCTTTTGAAACTGGTCGATCCTGTCGGCGCAGGCCTGGTTATGGACAGCTACTTCGACTTCCTGCATCTGGGATTCCTGTCTCCTTCTGCAAAGTTTTTCGGCGTGGTTTTCGCCCTTGTGGAGACTGTCGTCGGAGCCGGACTCATTACGGGAGTGTGGCGTAAGGTGTCGGGTGTCATCGCCCTTGTCCTTCAGATCTTCTTTACCGTTCTCACGGCCCTTCTGGTCATCTTCAACCCGGAAATGGACTGCGGCTGTTTCGGTGAAGCTGTGGAGATGACCCATATGCAGACCTTCCTGAAGAATATCGTCCTGCTTGTGTTCCTTTTGGCATATGCACTTCCGCTTAAGAATATAGGAAAGCCACAGAAAAAGAAATATGTCTCTTTCGGAGTCGTGACATTGTCAGTCGTTGCCTTTACGGTGTACTCGTGTCTTTATATTCCTATGGTGGACTTTACCGATTATAAGCCTGGGGTGCAGCTTCAGGCGGTCGAGTCTGATGATCAGGGAGACCTTTATGAAGCGGTGTTTGTGTATGAGAAGGACGGGGCACGCCAGGAATTTGACCTGGACCATCTTCCTGATTCTACCTGGACTTTCATAGAGGCCCAGACCAGGATGAAAGAAGGTGTTTCTGAAAGGATGCCTCTGTCGATTACAGATGCAGACGGCCAGTACCGCGATGAGCTTCTGGCTGACGGACGCGTTATGCTGGTTTCGGTGTATGACACACAGGTCAAGCCGGCTTTCTGGAAGAGGACCGCGCAGGAACTGAGACTTGTGGAACAGTTCGGCTTTACTCCTGTCCTTCTGCTTGCCCCTTCTGCTGAAAGTGTAATTCCTGATCTTGCGGAGGCTGGAGAGACTGACATTCTCAAATGGGTGTATTTCTCGGACTACAAGACTATCATTACCCTTAACCGTTCCAACGGAGGTGTGACCTATCTCAATGACGGAACCATCGTCCGCAAATGGGCCCGCAAGCTTGCGCCGGGCGAGGCGGAGCTGAAGGATCTAAATGAGTCGGATTCATTTGAGACTGAGATAGATGCGATTACCTCCCGTTCTCTCACATTTCAGGGATTCCTCCTGTATGTCTTTGCTATAATGCTTCTTCTCTGATATGACCGGGGAAAAGCATATCGACATAATGGCCATCGTCAACCTGACTGATGACTCTTTCTATGCTGCAAGCCGCTGTGACCTGGATTCAGTCGTCGCAAGGGTCGGTCAGTTCATATCTGAAGGTGCTGCAATCATCGATTTTGGTGCCTGCTCCACCCGCCCTGGTTCGAAGCCGGTAGGCGAGAACGAGGAGTGGCTGCGCCTGGAGCCGGCCCTCAGGGCCGTAAGGGAGGCATATCCGTATATCCCTATATCGGTTGACACCTATTGGGCGTCGGTCGTTGAACGGACATATGACCTTATCGGCGATTTCATCGTAAATGATATATCAGCCGGAAATATGGATCCGCTGATGTTGCCGACCGTCGGTCGTCTGGGTCTGACATATATAGCTATGCATATGAAAGGGACGCCGGAGGATATGCAGGATCAATGTGTATATGACGACGTCGCAGGGGAAGTCGCGGAGTACTTCCGTGAGTTTGCCCTCAAGGCCAAGGAACACGGAATCAGCCGGTGGATACCGGATCCGGGATTCGGTTTTGCGAAAAATTTGGAGCAGAATTATGCTCTGATGAGGGATCTCTCAAGGCTGGACTATCCGGAACTTCTGGTGGGAGTTTCCCGTAAAAGTATGGTCTACAAGGCATTGGGCATAACCCCGGAGGAGTCACTTCCGGCAACTCAGCTTCTCCATCTTCACGCTCTGAACCACGGCGCAACCATCCTTCGTGTGCACGACGTGGCTGAGGCTGCCCGTACTGTTTCTATTTGGCGCAGACTTTCTCAGCCAGAAATGCCTTCAGCTGTTCGTTGATCTGTGCCATACCCTTGATGCTGGGGTGGCCCCATTTCTTTTCTATATCCTTGAGCAGGAGCCAGTGTACTCCGTAATGGTCGCACGCTTCGGCTATGCCGGCTGTAATCTCGTCCTTGAGTTCGGAATTAATGATGAAGATGATTTCAGACTCAGGTGCCGCCATTGTGAGGTAGTTCAGCATAAAGCAGCAGGACGGAAGGCAGCTGTACATATCCTTGGATGACCATCTGTCGAACTGGAGCTCACCGATGGGGGAGTTGGCCCAGGAGTCGTTTGTGCCTCCGAATACTATTATAAGGTCAGGTTTGCCTTCTGCAACCTTGAACATCCTGGTTGTGAATGCCCTGTCGCTGTAGTCCGCGCCGTCGTAGCCTGAATTGCATATGGTGGAGCCGCTGTAGCTCTCGTTCAGGATCAGTTCAAGTCCGCTGTCCTTTGCGAACTGGTGCCACCAGGTCTGTTCGACGCAGGTGACATCATTGTCTCCCTGAGGTGTGCTGAAGTACCAGCAGGCATTGCCTTCGGGGATGTGTCCGTCGAAGGTGGAGTAGGAGTCTCCGAGAATGGAGAATGTCTTGATTTCCTTGTCTTGAGCGTGAGCGATGCAAGCTGTCATACAGAGGAGAACGGCGAGAATGCAGTACAGACGTTTCATTTTTAGTTCTTTTGACTACAAATTCAGGTTTCGCAAGTTGTAAATTATTGATTAATTGAAGGTTGGTGAAACTTGCGAAACTTTTTCCCACCGCACCTTCTATGTTAACGTTACCTTTCCCCTAAATCCCCTTTCTCGGAAAGGGGACTTACTATCGACCTAAAGGTCTCAATAACAAGGTACTTTCGCACTTGCGAAAGTTAAGTTACAAATATCACAAATAATTTGTTTGTTTGAAATATATCGGCTACTTTTGTATCGGTAACCGATATAGCGAATGACGAAATAATATGGGCAACTCGATCACAGCGCTTACAGAAGCGGTTTATTACATCCTTCTGGCTTTGCAGGAGCCTCTTCACGGCTACGGAATTATGCAGCAGACCTCGTCGTTGAGCAATGGAAGGCTCAGCATTTCTGCAGGAACCTTGTATGGCGCCCTGTCCAATCTTCTTGAGAAAGGTTGGATCACACCATATGGTGAATCGGAGGGACAGGACGGAAGGCGCAAGCAGTACCAGATAACAGATGCGGGAAAGGACGTGCTGAAGGCGGAACTGGAACGTCTGGAAGAGCTTGTGGAAAATGGTAGGAAATATATAAAATAAGTAATATGGCGATGAAAACAAGCAAGATTCTCATCAGATGGTTCGTCGACTTCGACAAGGAGGAGGCGTGGCTGAACGAACAAAGCGCAAAAGGCTGGGGCTTCTGGCATACCAATGGCGTTATCTACCGCTTCAAGGCCTGCCAGCCGGGAGAATTCATTTATCAGATAGATTTTGATGAGAAGAAATCTGCTGTAGGTGAAGACTATGTCGTGTTCCGCAACTCCTGCGGTGACTCCTTTGTCCATCAGTGGAAGAGCAAGATCTATTGGAAGCGCAAAAGTGCTGACGGTCTTTTTGAAACAGAAGGCAACACTGTGGCAAAGCTGCAGCTGACCAGCAAGGCCTTCAACTTCCATCTGAGAAGTTTCATCGGACTGACGGTGATTGTGGCCATTGCTTATCTGATTCTCAATCCTCTCGGACGACATCTTCCGGAGAGCGTTTTCTCACATTGGCTGACTGATTTCAGCGCCGGACTCAGTTTTGGTATCCTCTGTTTCCAGATGATTGTCCTTCTCCCGGTGCTCACAAGATTGCGCAGGAAGATGAACAGCCTGATAAGGCAACTGTATTGACGGAAACGTTGAAAAGCAGCTTTGCCGGCTGTTTGCGCGAGCTTACAGTTCAGGTTTTGTTCTGATAGCTTCTTTAAGGGCGGCTATTCTTTTGGAGTCGCTCGGGTGAGTGCTCAGGAAGTCGTTTGTGCTTCCTGACTTGCCTGTGAGCATCTTTTCCCAGAATGCGGGAGCTGTGTTTACATCATAGCCGGCAAGATCCATTATGTACATACCGATCTTGTCGGCTTCGTATTCGTGCTTTCTGGAATATGGGAGCAGAAGGCCTGCCTGTGATCCTATTCCGAATCCGAGGTCGAAGAGAGCCTGGACGGTTGATCCTTTCTTGGAGCCGATTATCTCGCTTGCTGCGTTTCCGATTATGCTCATAGCTGACTGCTGGCTCATCCTTTCGTTGCCGTGTCTGGCTATCGCGTGAGCCATTTCGTGTCCCATTACCACTGCTATGTAGTCAGGAGTGTCAGCATATTTCAATATACCTTCATAAAATACGATCTTTCCTGAAGGCAGGCAGAAAGCATTGACCTGGTCGGATTCGACCAGCTGGAATTCCCAGCTCAGGCCCTTGAGGGCGCTGCCCATCTTGTGTGAGTTCATATATGCCTCCAGGGCTGATACCATCCTGTCACCGATGCTGTTGAGCATTTGCGTCGCTTCCATATCCCTGGATATCTTTGCGGTGCTCATAAATTCTGAATATGACTGATCTGACAATGCCGTGATCTCGCTGTCGGAAAACAGCAGAAGTTGCCTTCTTCCGGTGAATGAAACGACTCCGCAGGATACGGCCAGCATTGTGACGGCTGCCAAGGCGGCAATGATTCTCAATGGCTTCTTCATATTGTCAAGGTGTTTTGGTTGTCTGTCGATGGGGAATTACTTCCAGGTGATCCTCAATGTCGGTAGTCGCTTGATCATTGTGGGAACGTTTGAGTCTGGTAAGTTCTGGATGCAAATATAATAAAAGATATAACGAAAAGAGCACTGAATTTCTTCAGTGCTCCTGCTCCCGAACTTGGACTTGAACCAAGGACCCTCTGATTAACAGTCAGATGCTCTAACCAACTGAGCTATTCGGGAATGTATTTTAAAAAAAGTTGCTCCCGAACTTGGACTTGAACCAAGGACCCTCTGATTAACAGTCAGATGCTCTAACCAACTGAGCTATTCGGGAATATTTTGCTTTCTCAAACGCCATTCCTAACGTTTGGGACGGCAAATGTACGAACATTTTTTTAACTGCCAAAATATTTCGCAATTTTTTTGATTTTTTTGTACCTTTGTGTGGTTTATGTCAAAACGCGCTGTATTATGGATATCGATCTCTTATCAAAAATGGTCAAGGAACTCATTCTTGACAATGACAGGGTGGTACTGCCCGGTCTCGGCTCATTTGTGGCTGAGATCGTACCTTCGACTTTTTCGGATAAGGGCTACACCATAAATCCTCCTTACAGGAAGCTGTACTTCAGGGCGAAGCCTGATGAGGGTACGGAACTCGTGCAGTTTTATGCCAAGACCAATAACGTGGACTTTGCCGTTGCCGAAAGAATAATAAAAGACTTCATTTCAGAACTCAGACCCGTCATTCATACCAAAAAGATTGTGGTTTTCCCTGGACTGGGCAGATTGAGGGCGACAAAGGAAAACAACCTTTTCTTTGTGGCAGATGAGGACCTGGACATCTATCCTGACGGTTTTGCTCTTGAACCGGTGTCTCTGAAAACTCACCAGGAGACTCGCGAGGAGGTGGCGGTTGTAGTGACAGACCTGAAGTCGATTCTGCAGAAGCCCGAGCCGGAAGTTGTGCCTGAACCGGAAGTTGTACCAGAACCGGAGGTTGTGCCTGAACAGGAAACAGCTGTAGAAGAGCCGGCTGCAGAGGAACCTGTGGTTGAAGAGGTGATAACCGAAGAAACCCTAACCGAACAGCCTGCACAGGAGGAGCCAGTGATTGAGGCTCCTGTAGAGAAAAAAAGAGGCCTCTTGAAGGCCCTGATAGTGGTACTGTCAATAATCCTTGTTCTTCTTCTTGTTTATGCGGTGGTGGGACGAGTTGCCCCTGACTTTGTGGACAGCTTCCTTTACACGCCTGAAGAACTGAAAATCCTGAACCATAAATTCTAATGCAGAAGTATATACAAGAATATACAATACCGTGCTACGACACAGACGCTTCAGGCCGCCTGAAGCCTGCGTCGTTTATGAACCTGGCACAGGAAGCGGCAGGACAGCACGCTGTCTATCTCGGATTCGGCTATGACGATCTAATCGCCACAAATACAGCGTGGATCCTCTCCCGTGTGCACATCCGTTTTGTCGACACTCCTATGTGGAAGGATGATGTGGTGTTGACCACCTGGCATAAGGGCGCCAACCGCCTTTTCTTTGTCAGAGACTTCCGTCTGACCGACAAGGAAGGCAGGACCCGCGTGGAGGCTACGACTTCCTGGCTTGTGATGAACCTTGAAACACGTCGTCTTGTGCGTGACCCGCAGCTTCGCGAAGGCAGCGAGTGCCTGGAGGATGTCATCGCGACTCCGGCAGGCAAGGTCCAGATGCCGAAGGATGTGGAACCTCAGCTTATGTTCGAGCATCTTGTGGCGTACTCGGACATCGATGTGAACGGCCACGCCAACAATGCAATGTATATGCAATGGGCAATGGATGCGGTAGACTACGACATCGCTTCCACAAGGCCTGTGAAGGAGGTGACAATCAACTTCAATCACGAGACAAAGGCCGGTGACGTCGTGGCTCTTTACAAGAGCATCATAAAGACAGAGGACGGCCGCAGGGTGTATGTAGAGGGTAAGGTGGGTGACACCTCAGCCTTCTGTGTGGAAATCATTTTTTAGCTGAACTTATGCTGGAACTTGTGTACCCATATGATATGGCTCCGGTCATTCCGGCTCCGACTGCCGATTCCAAGGCTTTCAGGGGGCAGGGGAGCGAATGGCTTCCGGTAGTCCTTCCGAGCGGCCTGGTCATAGGAAGGTCTACTCGTGAGTACTGCCACAGCGAGGCGAAGCCGCTGCACCCCGTGGTGCATATCCATATAATCGACAGGTATTCCCGTATATACCTTCAGAAGCGTCCGATGCACAAGACCATCCAGCCGGGCAAGTGGGACACTGCTGTCGGCGGGCACATATCCTACGGAGAAAGCATACTTGAAGCTGCATATAGAGAGGCTTTCGAAGAGCTTAACTTCGTGGAATTCAATCCCATACATCTTGAAACCTATGAGTTTGAATCTCCTGTGGAAAAGGAGATGGTCAACGTCTTCGCAGCAGTGGGTTCCTATGATCTGACCCCTGATCCGGATGAGGTGGAAGAAGGACGCTGGTGGGAACTGTCCGAGATAGACGAAAACATCGGCAAAGGTGTCTTCACTCCGAACTTTGAGTCCGAGTTCCAGATGATACGCAGCTCGCTTCTGGCCCTGCTTTGATAAAACACTTCCGCCGCCCTCCCGCGGCTATGAAATCTCCATTAAAATGATTACATTTGTCTTTGATATACAAAGACAGATTGACCTATGTCCAACATCGAGTGCTTTATTCCCGCAATGTCGGCGGAAGACACCTCCGTTACGGTGGAATCATTCAGCAGAAGCGAGGCCTTCGCGGGCGTCACAATCCTTTCAGGAGTTTCCCTGCGCTCAACAGAGTCCCTTAGAAGCATCGCGGAAGCGGTGACTGAAAAATATATCCTTATATATACAAAAGCCCTTCCCCTTGAGATGGGAATGTCGGCCCTTGACCGTATGATCTCTGTTGCGGAAGACACAAAAGCCGATATGGTCTATGCCGACCATTGGCAGCTTACAGTGGCTGAGGATGGCACGCCGCAGAGAAAAAGGCATCCCCTCATCGATTGCCAGATAGGCGCCTTGAGGGATGATTTCGACTTCGGAAGCGTCCTCGTGCTGCGCCGCAGCTCGTTCAGAAGGGCCGTGAGGTCTATGGAAACCGACTATGAGTATGCAGCTCTGTACGACCTGCGTCTGAGGATGAAGAACATCGTGCATATAAACGAGTACCTTTATACAGAGGTGGAGACCGATGTCAGGAAGTCGGGCGAAAAGCAGTTTGACTATGTGGATCCGAGAAACCGGGCTGTACAGATCGAGATGGAACAGGCTTGTACCGCGCACCTCAAACGTATCGGCGCGTGGCTGGAACCGAAGTTCAGGGAGCCGGATCTGAACGACTTCGACTGCGCAGATTTCCCTGTCACGGCATCTGTGATTATCCCTGTATATAACCGAGTGAGGACTGTGAAAGACGCTGTCACAAGCGCTTTGAATCAGAAAACTGATTTTCCTTTCAATGTGATTGTGGTCGACAATCATTCCACAGACGGCACGACTCAACTGCTTGAGGAAATGTCTGCAGCCGACTCGCGTCTGATACATATCGTCCCGGCTAAGCACGATCTGGGTATCGGAGGCTGCTGGAATCTTGCGGTGCACAGCGACGCCTGCGGCGAGTACGTCGTGCAGCTGGACAGCGATGACGTCTACAGCGGTCCGGACACCCTGACCAAGGTCGTGAATGCATTCCGTGAGCAGAAGTGCGCTATGGTGGTGGGAACCTATCAGATGACGGACTTCAATATGAACCCGATTCCTCCGGGAGTAATCGACCACCGTGAGTGGACAGAGGAAAACGGTCGCAATAATGCTCTCAGGATCAATGGCCTTGGAGCTCCAAGAGCATTCTGGACTCCTCTTCTTCGCAAGCTCAATCTCCCGAATACAAGTTACGGAGAAGACTATGCGATAGGACTCAGGATCAGCCGTGAGTACCGCATAGGACGTATCTACGATGTCCTCTACTGCTGCCGCCGTTGGGAGGGCAACTCCGATGCGGCTCTGGACATCGAAAGAGTGAATGCAAACAATCTCTATAAAGACCGTATCCGTACGTGGGAACTCAAGGCCCGTCTTGCATTATGAAGAACAATCCGATAACCAAGTTTGTCTGTGACCAGCTTTCCCGTTGGCCGCTTGCCTGTGAAAACTTCCGCCTGCTCAAGTCCGTCCAGATCAGGACAATGACAGTAGGAGGTCTGGAGGTGACTGTGCAGCACAACCCTGCAAGGGTGGTGTCGTCGACCGCAAAGACCGATGCGGCGTCGCTCAGACAAAGGAGATGCTTTCTGTGCAGGGAGAACCGTCCGGCGGAGCAGATCCTCCTCCCTTTCGAAGGCCGCAAGGGGAAGAAATATGATATATTGATAAATCCTTATCCTATATTTCCGGAACATCTTGTGATTGCTTCGGCGACCCACGAGGATCAGTCGATATGGAAGAGGTTCGTTGACCTTCTCGACCTTTCGGCCGAGTATCCGGAATACACATTCTTCTATAACGGTCCCAAGTGCGGGGCTTCAGCGCCTGACCATCATCACTTCCAGGCTACCTTGAGGGGGCAGATGCCTCTGGAGGCAGACATAGACCGTGAGATGGACAGGATGGCGGCAAAGGAAGGTAACGCCAGGGAAATAGCGGAAGATACTGTCTTTGATTATGTTACGGCTGTCCAGGATGCCAAGCTTTACCATTACAGGCGTTTTGTAAGAGGCGTCTTCGTGATAAGAAGCCGCACAGCGAAGTCTGCTGCCAAGATGTTCTACAGGTTCCTTGACACTCTTCCGATGAATGAGGGAGACAAGGAGCCCGGATTCAACTGCATCAGCTATTGCAGCAAGGGAGAGTACCGTACCATCGTCATCCTGAGGACATCCCATCGCTCGCACCACTATTTCTCCCAGGGTCCGGATCACCTGACGATGAGCCCGGGATGTGCGGATATGGGAGGAGTCCTGATAGCATCGGTCAGAGATGACTACGACAAACTTACTCCGGAGCTTCTTGAAGAAATGCTCTCGGAGATTACATACTCCAAGGATATGGAGGATGAACTCCTGGCTAAGCTGTCAAGAAAGCAGCCGACCCTCTCGGTGGGAATAATGTCGGGCAAAGAGATAGAATTTGAAATCTTCTCGGACGGAGCCGGAGTCAGAAAAGCTGTCCTCAGGGAAGGGAAGATAGACTACGGCGGTATTCTCTATGACGAGTTGTACTTTGGAGGTCAGACCCTTTCCACCCAGTTTGCAGAGCCTTCATTCAAGCTTTACGGCGTTACCATAGGAGTGGATTTTCACTGGGAACGCAAAGAAGATCAGGTGTTTGCAGGTGCCTTGAAGATAATTGTCGACAGGGGAAGGCTCTATGCAATCAACATTGTCGGTGTGGAGGACTACCTCCTGAGCGTCATTTCCTCGGAGATGAGCGCGGACGCCTCGGAAGAGTTCCTGAAGGCTCACGCCGTGATCTCCCGTTCGTGGGTGATGGCGCAGATAGCATCCCAGACAAAGTGCAGGAGCATCGACATCCCTGAAGGAATCTACAGTCTGCCTGCTCTGGTAACCTGGCTGGACACATTCAAGGCAGGCGCAGGCCGCACTAAAGTGGATTCTCAGGTGTACGAATATGTCAGATGGTACGACCATCAGGACCACGAACTCTTCGATGTGTGCGCTGATGACCATTGCCAGAGGTACCAGGGACTGACCCGCGCAACCGGAAAGAAGGTCGGAAGGGCCATAGACGCGACCTGGGGTAAGGTCCTGAAATATAATGGAGAACTATGCGACGCCCGCTTCTCGAAGTGCTGCGGAGGAAGGATGGAAAGGTTCGGTGTGTGCTGGGAAGACAGGGATATGCCTTATCTTCAGCCGCTTCCTGACGCGCCGGGACATACTGAAGACGGACATTGCTTCTGCGACACCCGCGACAGGAAGATATTGTCCCAGGTCCTGAACAACTACGACCAGGAGACCGTCGACTTCTACCGCTGGACGAACGTCTATACCAATGAAGAGCTGTCGGCCCTGATCGAGAAGAAGAGCGGGATAAGGCTTGGATATATAAAGGATATCGAAGCTCTGGAGAGGGGAGAATCCGGAAGGATATATAAACTCAGGATTGTAGGTTCTGAGCGTACGCTCATAGTGGGAAAAGAATTGGAAGTAAGGAGGATACTTTCTGAAAGCCACCTTAAAAGCTCTGCTTTTGAGGCGGTGGTTGAAGATGACAGGGTCATCTTCAATGGAGCCGGCTGGGGCCACGGAGTGGGCCTTTGCCAGATAGGCGCAGCCGTGATGGCCTCGGAAGGATATACCTATAAAGAGATCCTCGCCCACTACTACCCGGGAGCCGAATTACAGTCGAATATATAATGTTGAAAAATATGAAAGAAAAAAATCCGTGGTTGTGGATACCGACTTTGTACTTTGCGGAAGGTATTCCATATTTCCTGGTCAATAACATATCTGTGGTGATGTTCAAGAATATGGGTATGCCCAACGGTATGCTTGCACTGTACACCAGCCTGCTCTATCTTCCTTGGGTGATAAAGCCTCTCTGGAGCCCCTTCGTGGACATCATCAAGAGCAAGAGATGGTGGATTGTCGCTATGCAGATCCTTATGTCCGCAGCTATGATGCTGCTTCCGTTCCTCCTTCCTGAGGGTGACGGAGCCTCATTCAAGGATATGCCGATGTTCTATGCGACCCTTGCGGCCTTCTGGGTGACGGCTTTTGCTTCAGCTACCCACGACATCGCTGCAGACGGTTTCTATATGCACGGCCTGAGCGAGCATAAGCAGGCTGAGTTTGTCGGAATCCGAAGCACTTTCTACCGGCTTTCATCCATTTTCGGACAGGGTGTGCTTGTGGCTTTGGCAGGATGGCTTGAGACAAGGACTTCGGATGTGCATTTTGCGTGGAAGTTTACCTTGATCCTTTCTGCGGCAATATTTGCAGCAGTGACCATCTATCACACCTGGAGCCTGCCGAGACCCCAGTCTGACAAGATGTCCCAGAATAGGACGGCCGGCGAGATACTTAAGGAGTTTGCAAGGACTTTCGTGACATTCTTCAAGAAGAAATATGTCGGCATAGCAATGCTCTTTATGCTGCTGTACAGGCTCCCTGAAGCCTTCCTTGTCAAGATGATGAACCCCTTCCTTCTGGACAGCATTGACGCCGGAGGTCTCGGACTTTCGACTGAGGCTGTGGGTATAGTCTACGGTACTGTGGGCGTGGCTGCGCTTACGGCCGGCGGCATCCTCGGCGGCATCGCCGCCTCGCGCTGGGGCCTGAAGCGCTCCCTCTGGCCTATGGCTCTGAGCCTCACACTCCCGTGCCTGTCCTTCGTGTTCCTTGCAGCATTCCAGCCTCAGAACATCTGGCTCATAAGCACTTGCGTCGCCCTCGATCAGTTCGGCTACGGCTTCGGATTCACAGCCTATATGCTTTACCTTATATATTTCTCGGAGGGAGAATTCAAGACTGCACATTACTCGCTCTGCACGGCATTTATGGCCCTGAGTATGATGCTCCCGGGTCTTGTGGCAGGTTACTTGCAGGAAGCGGTGGGCTACACGACATTTTTCATTTTTGTGATGGTCTGCTGCCTGGTAACAGTGGCCGTCACATCAATGCTTAAAGTAGAACCTGAATATGGTAAGAAATAATATGAAGAAAATTATGATTTGTGCGGCTGCTGCCGCTATGTTTGGTGCGGTGTCCTGCGGCCCGCAGTATGAAGAGCCTCAGAGCGGATCTTCGACAGCTTTCGCTCTCTCGTTCTTTAAGGAAGTCAACAGGAACACTCCGTCAGACCAGAACGTGCTGACGTCTCCATACAGTGCAGGTGTGCTTCTCTCTATGCTTGCAGAGGGCGCAGAAGGCCAGACAAGGGAAGAATTTGACCAGGTGCTGGGTGGTTCCCTTTATAAGGCTGAAGATCTCGGAAGCAACGACACCCTGACAGTAAACTCAGCCAATTCGATCTGGGTGAGTGATAACTTCAGTGTAAGAAACAGATATGTGAGCCTTCTGGAAAAGGATTTTGATGCCTTCATCACCACACAGAACTTTGCAGATCCTGCAACTGTACGTGCCATCAACAACTGGTGTGCAGAGCACACTTCTGACAAGATCCTTGAAATCATAGACGAGATCTCGCCTAATGATGTGATGATCCTCATCAACGCTCTGTATTTCAATGCCCCTTGGCAGGATAAGTTCAATCCCGAGAACACAGAGGATGCTGTGTTCCACGGCAAGTCAGGCGATGTGACCGTGCCAATGATGTTCAGACGAGGCAGGTACAACTACATCGGCTACCAGGGTTGCAAGCTGATCGAGATCCCTTATGCAGCAGGAGGTTATTCGATGTACATACTCCTTCCGCCTCCAGGAATGTCTCCGGATGACGTGATACCGCATATCACTGAATATGCCCTGAACTCAGCCATAAAGCTTATGGCACCGAAGGAGGTTATGCTCCGTATGCCTAAGTTCAAGCTTGAGACAGAGATGCTCCTGAACGAGACACTTCAGCATATGGGCCTCAAATCGGCCTTTTCAGCTGCTGCAGACTTCAAGGGCATTTCGGCTATGGGTCCGCTCTCCCTCAGCATTGTAAAGCAGAAATGCTACATCGATGTCAGTGAGAGGGGAACAGAGGCAGCTGCGGTCACAAGCGCACAGGTGCGTATGACCGCCGTCCGCCCTTCGGAAGAATTCACAGTGGACAGACCGTTCATATATATAATCGCATCAGAGGAAGGAAAGAACATCCTCTTTGCAGGTAAGACAGTAAATCTATAATCGAATGAAAAAAATTCTGACCTACTTACTGACTATTCTCGCACTTCTCTCCTGCAATTCTGCAGCAGAGGCGGCGTCCCCAGTGGTAAAGACCGGCATAGAAGTGCTCAGAGACCGTGGCTTTGAGGGACTTGTCGGCAAAAGAGTGGGCCTCGTGACCAACCCAAGCGGTGTGGACAGGTACCTGAACTCAACAGTTGACATCCTGTTCAATGCTCCCGGAGTAGAACTTGTGGCTTTGTACGGACCTGAGCACGGTGTACGTGGAGATATGTATGCAGGTGACAAGGTGGCTGATTCCAAGGACCCGGTTACCGGACTTCCGGTTCACTCCATCTATGGTGCCACACGCAAGCCGACTCCGGAAATGCTCAAGGGAGTCGACGTTGTCGTATATGACATCCAGGACGTCGGCGTACGCTCCTACACCTTCATCAGCTCGCTCGGCCTTGTGATGGAAGCCTGCGGCGAACTCGGTATTGAAGTTATGGTCCTTGACCGCCCTAACCCTTTGGGAGGCAATAAGATAGAAGGAAACTACGTGGAGCCTGGCTTCTTCTCCTTCGTAAGCCAGTATCCTATTCCATATGTTTACGGCCTGACAGTCGGCGAACTCGCGGTGATGATCAATGAGGAAGGTATGAACAGAGGACAGAAGGGCGACCAGAAGCCGGCTGTCTGCGACCTCACAGTAGTGCCGATGGAGGGATGGGAAAGGGATATGTCATATGAAGACACAGGCCTTCCGTGGGTGCTTCCTTCACCGAACATTCCGTTCAAAGACACGCCGCAGTACTACGCGGCCGCAGGAATATGCGGAGAACTTTACGGCTTTATGAATATAGGAATAGGCTACACCCTTCCGTTCCAGGTCTTTGGTGCTACTTGGCTCGATCCCGAGGCTCTCAAGACAAGGTTGGAATCATACGATCTGCCGGGCGTCTCGTTCAGGACCATATGGTACAAGCCATTCTCCGGAAGCCAGAAAGGCCAGCTTGTAAAAGGACTGCAGTACTTTTTTACAGACTATGAAAAGGCACGCATAACAGAGACTCAATTCTATGTGATGCAGGCAGTTGCCGAGCTGTATCCGGACAAGAAGGCCTTCGAGGTGATCACCGGCTACGGACTTTTCGATAAAGTGTGTGGCACGGATTATGTTAGGACAAAATTTGGGAAAACCTACAAATTCAGCGACATCAAGGATTTCTGGCGGAAAGATGAAGACTCTTTCCGTACTTTGTCGCAAAATTACCACATCTATTAACCTTCAAATCAGACTATTATGAGAACGATCAGAACAGTTTTGGCAGCTGTGTTGACAGTGTTGACATTTGCTGCGTCCCAGTCTGAGGCATCAGCTCAGGCTCAGAGGGAAAGATCTGCTAGAACCGCAAGCCAATCTCAGTCATCAGATAAGAAGGTCTCTCGCCAGACACCTGCAAGAAGCGCTTCTCCTGCTACTACCTCAAGAAGTACTTCTTCTACTACCTCAAGAAATTCTTCTGCGACTACCTCCAGAAGCACCTCTGTAAGCCGTTCGACTGCGACCCGTAAGTCGGAAAGTTCGACAAGTGTACGCCGTCCGAGCACTACAGTCACACGACCAGCAGACAAGACAGGGTCTGCGGTTCAGACCAAGCCATCAGATCAGACAAGACCTGCAGCTACGACACGCCGTCCTTCAGATAGGGTTACAGCAAGACCAAGCGAGAGAAATGACAAAGGCAATGGAGTGAAGACAGAAAGACCTCAGGCTCGTCCTAAGCCAAAGCCTCAGCCAAAACCTCAGGTACATCCTCGTCCAAAGCCTCCTGTTCACAGGGTTCATCCACGTGACAGACACTTTGCCTCACACAAGCACCTGTCATTCTATTGGTCGAACGGTCCTCACTATTATGGCTATAGGGTAAGAATCCTCCCTGCAAGAGCAGTCAGACATATGTACCGCGGAGTTGTCTACTACTGCTATGACAACATCTGGTACCGTCCATACGGAAGCTATTATGTAGTCTGCAGACCTCCTCACGGAACTGTCCTTGCTGCGGAACTGATTTCGGACATAACTTGGGCTGCTGTCAATATGGCTTACTATTCTACTGTAGCGCAGACTTATAACACCATCAACGAGAACAACGAGTACATCGCTCAGCAGAACGCCATCATAGCACAGAACAATGCGACAATAGCGGCGCAGAACCAGACAATAGCTATGAACCAGCAGCTTGCGCAGTCGGCCTATACACTTGCAAACCAGCTTGGCCTTGTCCAGAGCTTTGCAGCGGCTGACGGAAGCTACTACTACCAGGACGGAGTCTTCTATATGATGGACGCAAATGGCGCTTACAAAGTGATAGTTCCTCCAGCAGGAGCTCTGATCGAAGCCCTTCCAGAGGACTATGATCTGGTTACACTCTCAGATGGAAACGAGTACTATCAGGTGGATGACACCATCTACCAGCTTAAGATCCAGGAAGGAAAACCTTACTTCGAAGTTCTCGGACAGCTTTATATCTGATATATACGTCGTCCCCGGCTTGACCGGGGAACTTTTAAGACATTGATCATATATGAAAACTATATTTAAGATTTGTTTTGCATTATTGACCCCTCTTGTAGTGTTGTCTTGTTCAGAGAAGGATAATGTTTCAGAGCCTTTGGAGGGTGTTTATATGATTACTGCGGGCGATTCAAAACCAGCTGTAATTGATGACCTGCTCAGATTCGTGGGATTCGAGTCTGAGCAGATTACTGTGTTCTATGAGTTGAATCACAAGCCTAAGAGTCCGGAAGGTAATGGGGGTCTGGATTCAGATATATCCATAGACAATGGAGGAACTGACCGTGTTGACCAGGTGTCTTATTTTGTCAGCATTGATGAGTCTGACAATGGACTCCAGTTTGTATTAGATGACAAGAAAGTCATCACAGACCTGTTTGCAGGAAGTGGAAACCTCGAGACTTTCCGTCTGGAAGAACACTCTGCTGCCAAAATCGTGCTTCTGGGAAGGAACAACACAGCCATCTACACATTGACAAAAGTCAACAATGTAAAGAGGATAGCTTCTCTCAAAAATGGAGTGAAGGCTGATCTTGATGAAATCAGACAGAAAGCAGAGATTCAGGACTAGACAGAAAACTGATCTCCTGTGTGGAAAAATTGAATCTGTGATGCTTTGATATGGTATATATGCAGCTCGGCTTCTTTTCCGGTACAATGGCCTGTGAAGACCTTGGTTTCCGGGTGGATTGAGCTTAGAGTGTTGCAGAAAGATTCTGTTTCGCGGCCGGTGGCGGGGCCGTCTACGAAGTGTAGGCCCCCGACGAAGGCCGCGATACGTGTTTCTCCGGTGTACTGACAGCAGGATTGCATTATGTTCAGTGCTCCGTTGTGTGAGCAGGAGCTTATGATGACAAGTCCGGCAGATGTCTTAATCGCCAACGCCAGCTCGTGGGCAAAGTCGTCCTCTATCCAGCTGTTGCCCAGCGGAGTGGGATAGCCCATATCCTCAGGGACTATGACATATATATTCTTATATATTTCGCAACTCTCCTTTATATATATGAGCCTTCCCGGATGATTCTCCGCGAGGGTGGGGTCTGCGCTTATGTCTCTGCGCTCGCCGCGTCGTGATGAGTAGCATCGGGCGGTGAAGGCTTCCGGGGATATGATGACAGGCTTGTCGGAGTGCTCCAGAAAGTGTCTCAGACCGCCTGTGTGGTCGTTATGGGCGTGCGAAATGAAGCAGAAATCTGTTTCTGACAGGTCGATACCCATAGCAAGTGCATTCTCTGCGTACAGGGATGAGGCTCCTGTGTCGCAGAGAATGCATTTGTCATCTGTCTTTATCAGGATAGAGAGGCCGTGTTCGGTCTTCAGTTCCTGTCTTCCGGGGCGGTTGTCAGAAAGTATTGTTATCTGCATTGATGTTCAGGACGTTGTGTCTGTAGAAGTCTTCTGCTGCTGAAGAGTCAGAAGAACTCATTATGATGGTTTCAGAGTGTCCGCTCTTTGAGTCCAGGAGGCCTTTTTCGGTCATAACCTTGAGCAGCTGCTTTGCAACTGCCGGTGCGGGGTCTATGATCTGGATGTCGCGCTCGGGATGGGACGTCTGTGCTGCTTTCTGTATTGTCTGTGTCAAGAAAGGGTAGTGGGTGCAGCCGAGTACAATCACGTCTGCTCCTTCGTCAAGAAGAGGCTTCAGGCTTGCGGATACGGTCTTCTCAGCTTCCGGTCCGGTCAGAATGCCTTTTTCAACAAGCTCGACAAAGCCTTGGCCGATGTGCTCGACTACCTTTATGCCTTCTGAGTACTGCTCTCTTGTGTCAATATATTTCTGAGCCTTGAGTGTTCCGGCTGTGGCGAGGACTCCGACTACTCCTGTCTTTGTGCGCAGGGCCGCAGGCTTGATCGCCGGTTCCATTCCGATGAACGGTGTCTGCGGGTACTCCTGCCTTAAGGCGGCTATGGCCGCCGCAGTGGCTGTGTTGCACGCTACGACTATCACTGACGCTCCTTTGGCCATCAGGGTTTCGGTTATGAATCTTGCGCGTCCTATTATATATTCCTTCGACTTTTCGCCGTAAGGACAATGTGCTGAGTCTGCATAGTATATGACAGGCTGGTCAGGAAGAATCTTCCTGACTTCTCTCAGCACCGACATTCCGCCGACTCCAGAATCAAATATTCCTATCATCTTTTTACGATTTCATCAATGGCAGCAAGTTCCTCCTGGCTGAAATCTGTGTTTTTGATAGCCTGAAGATTGCTTTGGAGCTGTTCCAGACTGCTTGCTCCGATGATTACTGATGTTACGAGATCATCCTTAAGATCCCAGGCAAGGGCCATCTGGGCCAGGGTCTGTCCACGCTGAGCAGCGATGTTGTTGAGGTCGCGGATCTTGTCCAGAAGCTCTGGGGTGATACGGTTCTGCTTCAATGAGAAGTCCTTGGCTGCGCGTGAGTTGTCTGGGATTCCGTTGAGGTACCTGTCAGTGAGAAGTCCTTGGCATAATGGAGAATATGCTATGAAGCCGCTCCCTGCTTCCTTTGCCTGTCGGAGCAGACCATCGGTTTCAGGCTCTCTGTCGAAGATGTTGTACTTGCACTGGTGGAGGAGGCAGCGTACGTCGCGCTCCGCGAGGTATTTATATGCGAATTCTGCCGCTTCATAAGGGTAGTTCGAGATGCCGGCATAGAGCGCCTTGCCGCTGCGGACTATGTCCACAAGGGTCTGGAGGGTCTCTTCAAGCGGTGTGTCAGGGTCGTAACGGTGTGAGTAGAAGATGTCCACATAGTCCAGCTTCATCCTCTTGAGACTCTGGTCGAGGCTGCTTATGAGGTACTTGCGGGATCCGAGGTCTCCGTATGGGCCCGGCCACATATCCCAACCTGCTTTGGTCGAGATGAAAAGTTCGTCTCTGTATGGTCTTAAGTCGCTTTCCATTACCTTGCCGAAGGTCGCTTCTGCACTTCCGTACGAAGGACCGTAGTTGTTGGCCAGGTCAATGTGGCATATGCCGTTGTCAAATGCGTGAAGCAGCATTTCCCTGCTTCTTGCCAAAGGAGCTGTGTCTCCGAAATTCTGCCACAGGCCGAGTGATATTTCAGGAAGTCTTATTCCGCTTCTGCCGCTTCTGCGGTATTCCATTTCTTCATAACGGCCTTCTGCCGCTCTATATACCTGATTGATCATAGCATAAGTGTTTTGTATAAGTTACAAATATAATGATTTGTTTTTGCTTGTGTCTGAATTATTCGTACTTTTGTGCGTTTTATCAGTCGGATAGTCTTCGACTTATGTTTTCAAAGAAATGATAGGAACAGAACAGATAAAGGATTTGCAGGAACGTGTGCTTGTGCTCGGCCGCTGCATTGATGTGGAGGCCAAGAGGGCTGATGTGGCTCAGAGAACCGAAAGGACTCTTGCGGCTGATTTTTGGGATGACCCTAAGTCGGCGGAGAAGTTCCTGAAGGAGCTTGCAGGTGTCAAGTTCTGGGTGACAGGCTATGATAAGGTGCGCGCTGGTGTCGAGGATCTGAATGTACTTCTGGAATTTGAAGACTTTGAAGAACTTGAGACTTCATATGCGGCTGTGCTTGCAGAGGTGGAGGCGCTCGAGCTTCGTAATATGCTTGGAGAGGAAGGTGACAACCTGGGTGCTGTCCTTACCATCAATTCCGGTGCAGGTGGAACTGAGGCGAACGACTGGTCGGCTATGCTTATGCGTATGTACGTCAGATGGGCTGAGCGAAATGGCTACAAGGTGACTGTTACAGACGAACTTGAGGGCGAAGATGCCGGAATAAAGTCTGTGACTATGCAGGTTGAAGGTGACTATGCCTTCGGCTATCTCAAGGCGGAGAGCGGAGTGCACCGTCTTGTGCGTATCTCGCCTTTCAATGCCCAGGGCAAGCGTCAGACCACTTTCTCGTCTGTGTTCGTATATCCATTGATCGATGATTCCATAGAGATCGAGATCAATCCCGGCGATCTTGAGTGGGATACCTACCGTTCGAGCGGTGCCGGCGGACAGAATGTCAACAAGGTGGAGACCGGAGTGAGAGTGAAGCACATTCCGTCAGGAATCGTGGTTGAGAACACAGAGACGCGTTCTCAGCTGGACAACAGACAGAATGCCTTGAGAATCCTCAAGTCGCGACTCTATGACATCGAACTTAAGAAACGTCAGGAGAAACAGGCTGAGCTTGAGGGTCAGAAGAAAAAGATCGAGTGGGGCTCTCAGATCCGCAGTTATGTGCTTCATCCGTATAAGATGGTCAAGGACATTCGCACAGGATACGAGACTTCAGACACTCAGGGAGTACTTGACGGAGACCTCAACGACTTTATGAAGGTCTTCCTGATGCAGAATAATTAGAATAAAGCAAATTTTTACAGAGCCGCCTGCAACATAAGCAGGCGGCTCTGCATCTATAGTGGATGTGTAGTAAAATTTTAGTAGTAATGAAACGTATTATTGCAACATTCTTGACCACTTTGCTCTTTGCCGGTACGGCACTTGCGCAGGGCGCAAGCGTAGAAAAGAGCGACAACACAAAGTTGCCGTTTTCGATAAAGGCTTTGGCTTTCAGAGGCAGCTACCTGGACAGCAATGTTCATTTTGATAAATTCCAGCCATTCCATCCTGCGGGCGTGCATCTTGGATTCGAACTTCCATCCCTCCAGCAGCGTCCTTGGCAGGAGTACCTTGGCAACCCGACAATAGGTGTAGGACTGTCGTGGCTTGATTTCAGTCACGATATGGTGGGAATGTCTTTCGCGGCTTATCCTTATATCTTGATTGATGCCATCAAGTCAGATGTCTTGAATATCAAGCTGAAGCTTGCAGGCGGCCTTGCTTATGTGACAGAGAACTGGTACACCCAGGAGGATACAGATCCCGATCATTATTATGAGCCTACCGTGAACACAATTTTCGGATGTCCGATAAATGTCTACCTCAATGCAGGACTCAATCTGAATATTCCGATTAATGAGCATCTTTCTGCAGGTGGCGAATTCGGCTATTTCCACATCAGTAACGGACGAACAAATATGCCGAACATCGGTATGAATTCAATTTATGGTTCTGTCGGATTGACAACCAGCTTCAATACAGATGTGAAGAAGGCACCGGTGGATTTCCCTGACCTTCCTTATGACTGGAGCATAAATGTTACTGGAGCTGTGGGAAAGCATAAGTCTGCTATCGCAGATCCAAACAAGTTCCTTATCTCTTCTTTCCACACAGGAGCCGTGTATTCGGTAAACAACTGGTACGGTCTTGGTCTCGGAGTGGACGTGTTCTTTAATGATGCAATCACCAAATTTACTGACAGGAATCTGTATTGTGCCGGTGAATATGACATTGATGGAGTAATTGTTGACTGCACGACTTGCGCAAAGGATAAGGATGTGGATTATTCGTTCAAGCAGAAGGTGCGTGCCGGTGTGGCGATGAATAATGAGTTCAGATTCGGAGTAGTGACAGCCATTGTCGATTGGGGTGTATATTTCTATAACCCTTCCCGCAATTTCTACTATGACTATCACAAGGCTCATCACGGTTCAGTGGCTCCAGAGCGTCCTCTGATCTATGATTCGTCAGGAGCAGGAGGGGAAGAAGCCTTTCATTACATACGTTTCGGTCTGAAGTATCGTGTTATGGACAACCTCTACCTTCACACCAGCGCCAAGACTCACCTTCACATCTGTGAGTACATCGAGTTCGGTCTGGGTTACCAGATCCCTTTCCTTAAGAAATCAAACCGCACAGAAGGCAAAAGCAACATCTTCCACTACCGTAAGAACTGGTGGAAATAACATCTGAATAGATCTGAGTAAATTATGTCGCTATATATCCCTCCCCAATATTCCAATATCCTTGGCAGCGTCGAAAACACAGAGAAAGCTATCAAGGCAGTAAAGGATATGTTTCAGGACAATCTTTCGGCACAGCTCGCACTGCTTAGAGTGACTGCTCCGATGGTGGTCCTCAGCGGAATGGGACTTAATGATGACTTGAACGGCGTTGAACGTCCGGTGAAGTTTCCTGTCAGGGATATGGGCGATCAGCCGGCTGAGGTCGTGCACTCGCTGGCGAAATGGAAGAGGGTGAAGCTGGCTCAGATGAATCTTCGGCCAGGTCGAGGGATATATACAGATATGAACGCTCTGCGTCCGGATGAGGAACTGGACAATATTCATTCGATATATGTGGACCAGTGGGATTGGGAAAAGGTAATCTCTTTCGAACAGCGTACTCTGGACTATCTGAAAAAGACTGTCCGCAGAATATATGAAGCCATCAAGGTAACTGAGAATAAATTGTATGTGGAGTTCCCACAGATAGAGCCTATGTTGCCGGAGGATGTGTTCTTCATTCATTCGGAAGATCTTCTCAGAATGTATCCAGACCTCTCTTCTAAAGAAAGAGAAGACGCAATCGTAAAGAAATATAAGGCTGTGTTCATCATCGGCATAGGCGGACTTCTCTCGGACGGCAAGCCTCACGACAGCCGAGCAGCTGACTATGATGACTGGTCTACCGTGAACGAGGATGGTTATTGTGGACTCAACGGCGATCTTCTACTGTGGAATCCTGTTCTGGAAAGTGCTTTTGAGATCTCCAGTATGGGAATACGTGTGGATGAGGCGGCGATGAAAAGACAGCTTGAACTGCGTGGTGAGACCAATAAGTCAGAACTCCTTTATCACAAGCTTCTGCTTGACGGCAAGCTCCCATACACCATAGGAGGCGGTATAGGCCAGTCGCGACTTTGTATGTTCCTTCTGCGAAAGGCTCACATCGGAGAAATCCAGTCAAGTATATGGCCGGATGAAGACCGCAGAATCTGCCGCGAATCGGGAATCGATCTTGTGTAGAAAGATAGTCAATTTCTCACATATATTTGCTATATCTGTACGATGTTGCGAGATGTCTCGGCTTTCTGCGGTCGCTCGACAAGCCAGGAAACGATATATTGTGAAGTAGATAAGTACAGGTTTTGCAAATAGAGAAATCTGCATATCTTTGCAAAGTCAATAGGGGAATTCGTAGAAGGGATGACAACCCTTATCGCTCAGGCGGTTCCGAGCCCCAAATCAGTAAGTCGTGGACGGACGATGTAATGGGTAGCGCGAAGTCCCCGCCAGCATCGCATCACACCTCTGGGCGTAAACCTCCGCCACGCATAAGGGCAAAAGTTAAGCATCTCGTTTGAGATGCTTTTTTGTGCTGATTGTGTTCTGTGAGATGTTTATGATGAGTGGTGCACTCGCCCTATTTCCTGAAATTAGAGCTGATTCCTGTTACGTAAAAATTCCAATTTTTACTTTGTACACGAAATGCATTGAATCGTGTACAACCACACTCGAAATCGCTGTGTTTTGATTGGTTTTGGGCGCCGGTAATACATAAAATTGTGGAATATATGTATAACGCAACAGTTCCTTGGCTTGGCCTTTCCAGTCATCCTTGGCTTGCTGGGGATCTCATACCTATAGCCAAACCTTAAGCCACGCCAATCGTGCTCACAGAGTTTATATGCCACATTCGTGTGGCCCAAGGTCAGTTGCAAATGACCTTAGGCCACGCCGATATGCCTTAGAAGTACCTGAAGGCCAATCCAACGTGGCCTAAGGTTTCGCTGAACCGCTCCCGAACTTGCTGTTTATCTGCAAAACTCGTAATCTTCACAGATAAGTCGGGATTCCCAGTTGATAACATAACGGTATATTGTTAAGTTGATAAGTACAGGTTTTACAAATAGAGAAAAACTGCATATCTTTTCAAAGTCAATAGGGGAATTCGTAGAAGGGATGACAACCCTTATCGCTCAGGCGGTTCCGAGCCCCAAATCAGTAAGTCGTGGACGGACGATGTAATGGGTAGCGCGAAGTCCCCGCCCGCATCGCATCACACCTCTGGGCGTAAACCTCCGCCACGCATAAGGGGCAAAAGTCAAGCATCTCGTTTGAGATGCTTTTTCTGTATAAAAAACCAAACCCGATAGCTTGACGAATCAGAGGCTACCGGGAATAAACATTGCAAATATATTCTGTTTTTGTGGAGAATAGTCGTTATGTCTGCTCTATTTTATACTCTATTCATATACATTTTCATATCTGACCTTCTCAACTTTACCAGTGCCTCGACAGTGATTGCATTGACGGTGGGTATGACCAATATCTGCAGAGAAATAGCGGCCACATTCAGAACACCATACATCTGGTAGATTAGTTCCGAATGTGGCAGGATAAGTGTTCTGTATAATAGAGCCCTTACCACGACAATTCGGACAATCCTCCTTATAACGAATTTCCTTTGTCTTCAATGTCTTTGACGGCACGGTACCTGATCCGTTGTTCATATGTGGAGGCGGTGGAGTATAGCCTGAGCCTGTATTGTTGACAGGTGGAGTAACACTGCTGCCACCTGATGACTTCCCCTTTATCAGACTACATGTCGTAACGTTTGCAGGAGGTGTAGAGCGTTTGTAGACATATACGGTCCCATCATCCAATATGACATTTAGGACTGACTTATCCGAATTAAATTTAAAACTTGCTTTATCTCCCCAGTAACTTTTCCCCATATAGACAGAGAAGGTATTGGAGCTATATGACTTATTCAGGGTCAGAGATCCATGTCCGACTCCCATTCCTTTTCTATCTGATTCATAACAAATATTGTCGATAAAAGTTATGAATTGACCTCCTGTGACATTTGTATCAATCTTCTTGGCAGAATCTACAGTTCTTGACAATTTGTAAAAATATGTATCCTGAGCTGTCAAAGAAATGCTAAACTGCCACAGAAATAATATCAACATTATATGCTTTCTACTCATATAGGAAGTCTAAATTATCTGCTTTGGGCTTAAATTCATTTTTATCTACTCGAATATATGTGGACCTGTGTTCCGATCTACCATCTTCCCATTTTATCAGTGACTTACCATCATTAGAAAACGCTAAATGGTATACTGTGGGAGCCGCGTACTGCCCCCATGCATTTGTTCCTCCTGATTCTTTACGGGTATATACTGTTTTTGTCGAAGTTGTTAAATTATAATCCTTTCTAAATCCATCATTTCTAGATGGAAGAGCTCTATAACCAAATCCCGTTGCTGCATTTAGAACCTTTTGAGGTGAGTTAAGGAATCCTGAATCCTGCTTTACCATTTCTTCGATCTTACGGATCGAAAGATCAGGATTATACAACACACCATCACGACTTACCCATACGTCTATATACGGTGCATTCTCTATACTATAACCAGCAGGAATATAAATCTGCACATCATTATAACCGATCTGTGCCGAAGCAGCGCTGCTGAATCCAACCATGACAGCTAAAAACAAAAGTAAACGTTTCATAAAATGGTAATGTTTCCGCCGCAAGACTCGCAGATTCGGCTGTGTACAAAAAAGACGTGGGAGTCTGTACTTTGCTCATCCCACCATCAGGCCTTGGCTGCCTTCACTAAGGATAAGCAACAGCTAGCCCACGTCAGATGAATATACAGTACTCCCATGTAAAAATAGGGTGCATGGATATACACCAAAATGGACGCCCCGTTGCCGTATCTTCTTAGTGAAATCAAATTGCCAAGTTTGATGGTAGAAGATAAACGTCAAGTAACGTCTTTACCAATATGTTTTGCCCACCCAACCCATTGGGCTAGCTAAGCTTTTGCAAATTTATAAATTTAATCAAATTATCAATGGTACTCAATGAAAAATTGACATCCCGTCAATAAAAAGGACTGTTTCCGTGGATGGGAACGGAAAAATGAGTACTCTGTCCATAAAAAGGGGCGTTTTCATGGACGGGAGTCGGGGATATTTGTTATATTTATATGATTTGACTGAAAATATTAACTAACACAATACAAAATGGCTGATTTCAAAGATGGAATACCCATTTTGATACACCTTTTTGATGTTGGTAAGTATAGGTTTTGCAAATAGAGAAAAACTGCACATCTTATGCAACATAAATAGTAAGTCGTGGACGGGCGATGTAATGGGTAGTGCGAAGTCCCCGCCTGCATCGCATCACACCTCAGGGCGTAAACCTCCGCCACGCATAAGGGGCAAAAGTCAAGCATCTCGTTTGAGATGCTTTTTTCATTCTACTCGCTTGATATTGCGGTAATGCAGTATTGGACTTTCTCCAGAGTTTGTCTTCTCACGGAAACCATTCTGATGTTGATGTATTCCTTCCACGAAAGGTTGAACTTTCGTTGAGATGGATTCTTCTCTTTCCACTCTCGGTAAAAGTCTCTGATGATTTGTTCTCTCTTCTTAATGTCTTCAATTGTGTGCCCTTCAGGTATCATAATAGGTTCATATTAATTTCAGGCAAAATTAATATGTCTATGTGCCAGAGCGCGATACAATGGATTGCTTTCTGTGAGAT
>JAFVOX010000010.1:0-109936 GCA_017505605.1 Bacteroidales bacterium | reverse complement strand
TTTTAAAATGGTAATGAATCATATCAGGGACAGGTGGGATACCCTATCGTTCCATACGGTTTATGATATTGAAAGTAAAACAGGAAGTAGAGAGGTGAATTCTCTTATACAAAATGGCTATATACCAGATTCAGTTAAAGACAGGAGTATACGCAGACGGTTCATCCAGCAAGTGGATAGTTCCCTAGTATGCGAACGCTCTTACTGGATATCAGACGATAATGAGACAGTTATGGCTTGCTTCGTGGATTTTTATTTGAATGATGTGTACAAGAAGATGCCGGAAGAGTTGTTTGAATCTATTTCAGATACAATAAAGAATGTTATGGGATGCGAGGCTCATCGAACAATACATAAACCACGCAATTGCATAATGAAATTATGGGAAACACCGACAATGGTATTAGAGTACTATCCATATCATTATGAAGACAACATAAGAATTGCTTTATGGCGTAAGGAATAAACACATTTTAGATTTTCATTTCCCGTCCATAAAAACGGCGGTTTTCGTGGATAAGACCATTAAAATGAGCCTGCTGTCCATGAAATAGGGCGTTTTCGTGGACGGGAATTGTTTAATTTGATATATTTGTACGATGTAGATGAAAATATAAACTAACACAATACAAAATGGCTGAATTTAAAGATGGAATACCCATAATGTACCAGCTGTTTTGTGCGAATTTTGCAGATTAAGAAAAACTGCATATCTTTGCAGGGTCATCGGGGAATTCGTAGAAGGGATGACAACCCTTATCGCTCAGGCGGTTCCGAGCCCCAAAGTATAGCCACCGCATTATTGCGGTGGTTTTTATATTTAGGCTGTAGATCCCAATGAGGTAAGGCAATATTGGACTTTCTCTTGAGTGGACTTCTGTACGCCCACCGTCAGCTTTATTCCATCATATAGCATAATCAGAAGCTTTGAATATGGCTTCTGGTTTTTATCGCCAGGCTTTGTCTGCCTCTCCTCTTTAAGGACGGCCTTCTCCAAAACTTCTGTCAGACGGAATACAGCAAGAGTAGATTCGTATCTCCTTGCCGCCTTGTTATATGTTTCGTTGATGGATTGATATTTGACACAGATATAGTCCTGAAGATCTTCATTCCATATCTTCTTGTCCGGATGCTCACTGATCCACTTTGCGTAAAAGTTCTTGATGATTTTTTCTCGAACTTTGATGTCCTCCTTCCTCGTTCCGGTCGGAATCGTAATTCCAATATTTTCCATGCGACAAATATAATGTAAATTCATTTATATTTGTTACTTTTGTATGATTTGATATGATACATTAGATAAATAACATAAACCAAGTTTTCAAATGTTTAAATACGCTCCAATGTTTCAGCTTGGCGAGGACAAGACTGAATACTACAAGATTCCGGGTTCAGAGCAGTATGTAAGTACTGGCGAATTCGAGGGACACGAGATTCTCAAGGTTGCTAAGGAAGGTCTTACAGTGCTGTCTAACACTGCTTTCCGTGATGTTTCATTTATGCTTCGTCCGGAGCACAACGAGATGGTGGCAAAGATTCTCCACGATCCTGAGGCTTCCGAGAACGATAAGTATGTGGCTCTTACTTTCCTCCGCAATGCTGAAGTAGCTTGCAAGGGTAAGCTTCCTTTCTGCCAGGACACAGGTACAGCCATCATCCACGGTGAAAAAGGCCAGAGAGTATGGACAGGTTGTGACGATGAAGAGGCACTTTCACTCGGAGTCTACAAGACTTACACTGAGGAGAACCTCCGTTACTCACAGAATGCACCTCTGAATATGTACGATGAGGTCAACACAAAGTGCAACCTTCCTGCACAGATCGACATCGAGGCGACTCACGGTGCAGAGTATCACTTCCTTTGCGTGACAAAGGGTGGCGGATCTGCAAACAAGACTTACCTCTACCAGGAGACCAAAGCGATCCTTAACCCTCAGACTCTTGTTCCTTTCCTCGTTGCAAAGATGAAGACCCTCGGAACAGCTGCCTGCCCTCCATACCACATCGCGTTCGTAATCGGAGGTACTTCGGCTGAGAGAAACCTTCTTACTGTGAAACTCGCTTCCTGCAAGTACTACGACAACCTTCCTACAACAGGTGACGAGACAGGACGCGCATTCCGTGATGTAGAGCTTGAGAAGCTCGTTCTTGAGGAAGCACACAAGATCGGTCTCGGTGCACAGTTCGGTGGAAAGTACTTTGCACACGATGTACGCATCATCCGTCTTCCACGCCACGGTGCAAGCTGTCCGGTAGGACTCGGCGTAAGCTGCTCGGCTGACCGTAACATCAAGGCTAAGATCAACAAGGACGGTATCTGGATCGAGAAGCTCGACGACAATCCTGCACGCCTCATTCCTGAGGAACTCCGCCAGGCAGGCGAGGGCGAGGCTGTTAAGATCAACCTTGACCAGCCTATGTCAGAGATCCTCAAGGAGCTCAGCAAGTATCCTGTTTCAACACGCCTCAGCCTTAATGGTACAATCATCGTAGGTCGCGACATCGCACACGCGAAGATCAAGGAACGCCTTGACAGGGGAGAGGAGATGCCACAGTATCTCAAGGACCATCCGATCTACTATGCCGGTCCTGCAAAGACTCCTGCAGGAATGGCTTGCGGTTCAATGGGACCTACTACAGCAGGTCGTATGGACTCATATGTAGACCTCTTCCAGAGCCACGGCGGAAGTATGATTATGCTTGCAAAGGGTAACCGAGCACAGTGCGTTACTGACGCTTGCCACAAGTACGGAGGATTCTACCTCGGCTCAATCGGAGGCCCTGCAGCTATCCTTGCTCAGAACAACATCAAGAGCATCGAGTGCGTAGAGTATCCTGAGCTCGGAATGGAGGCAATCTGGAAGATCCGCGTTGAGGACTTCCCTGCATTCATCCTCGTGGACGACAAGGGCAACGACTTCTTCAAGAAGCTCGGTCTCTAATAAACACTGAAAGGTATGACAGGTATTCAGAGGATATTCCTTTGGATACCTGTCATTTCAGAATATCACCTGACCATAAACTGAATATATGAGAAGATTGCTTGCCATTCTGTCTTTCGTGACAGCTTCATTCCTTGCATATGCTTCTGAGGGAACTCCTGCTCCTCAGATCGTGAACGTACAAGGTCGTCATACCATATCCCTTGACGGATTGTGGAAGACGATTGTCGATCCGTACGAAAACGGCTTTTATAATTACCGAATGCAGCCGCACAGTGATGCGTCGTCCTATTTTGCAGACAGGGATTTCGATGCGGACCGTACAGTTCTGTACGAATATAACTTCAACACTGACCGTACCTTGATGGTGCCCGGTGACTGGAACACCCAGCGTGAGAATCTCTACTATTATGAAGGTACCGTATGGTACAGGAATATATTCGATTACAAGCCTGCTCCGGCCAAAAGGGTGTTCGTGTATTTCGGTGCCGCGAATTATGATGCTGTAGTAGGTTTGAACGGTAAGAAGATCGCCAGACACGTCGGAGGTTATACTCCTTTCAATGTCGAAGTCACAGGAATGCTTAAGGAGGAAGGCAATTCTCTGATAGTCAAGGTGGACAACAAGAGGCATACGGATGGAGTGCCGACCCTGAACTCTGACTGGTGGAATTACGGAGGCCTCACACGCAGCGTGCTTCTGGTGGAGACACCTATGACGTTCATTCGTGACTATAGTGTTCAGCTTAAGCAGGATAACCCGAAGATGGTCGAAGGCTGGGTGCGCCTTGACGGAGAACAGTCCGAACAGAATGTGGTTGTGGAGATTCCCGAACTCAAGTCTAAAGTGACTGTACGCACTGATAAGGATGGCTATGCATCTTTTGAGATGAAGGTAAAACCTCAGTACTGGTGCCCTGAGAATCCTAAGCTTTATGATGTTATCCTTTCATCTGAAACGGATTCAGTCAAGGACCGCATCGGTTTCAGGACCGTAGAGACCCGTGGAACAGAGATCCTTCTCAACGGTGAGCCGGTGTTCTGCAAAGGTGTGAGCATACACGAAGAAATGCCCTACTCCGCAAGTGGACGTGCGTATTCGGAGGAGCACGCCAGAACCCTGCTGGGCTGGGCAAAGGAGATGGGCTGCAATTTTGTTAGACTGGCCCATTATCCGCACAACGAGCATATGGTCCGCGTGGCTGAGGAGATGGGACTTATGGTATGGTCGGAGATCCCGGTGTACTGGACAATCCAGTTCGATAACCCTCAGACCTATGCAAATGCAGAATCCCAGCTTGTAGATATGATAACCAGGGACAAGAACAGGGCAAATGTCATCATCTGGTCTGTTGCCAATGAGACTCCTCACGGAGTGGCTCGTCTTGAGTTCCTGAAGAGACTTATCGCCAAGACTCGTGAGATGGATCCGACAAGGCTGGTGAGTGCTGCTATGGAGAAGGATAATATCGACGCCACTACAGTGACTGTAAAGGATGAACTTATTGAATATGTGGACCTTATAAGCTTCAATCAATATGTTGGATGGTATGACGGCACTTCGGAGAAATGCGACAGAATGAACTGGGTGTTCGATGTGAAGAAACCTGTGTTCATCTCCGAGTTTGGAGGCGGAGCGGTCTACGGACGACACGGAGATGTCAGCGAAAGGTTTACTGAAGAATACCAGGAAGACCTCTATCAGAGAAGCGTGAATATGATGGACCGCATAGAAGGCCTTGCAGGCACAACACCGTGGATCCTGAAGGACTTCCGCTCGCCTCGTCGTCAGATCGTCGGCATCCAGGACGACTTCAACCGCAAGGGCCTGATCTCAGATCAGGGTGGCAAGAAGAAAGCCTTCTATGTGATGAAGAAGTGGTATGAAGGAAAATAAGAATCTGAACAATGACCGATGATCTTCGAACATCTTGTATATATTAAAAGCCGGTCAGATGACCGGCTCATTGTTTAGGTTGAGATACCAGGATTCGAACCTGGACAGACAGAACCAAAATCTGTAGTGCTACCGTTACACCATATCTCAATACCAGGTCGCAAAGATATCACTAATTTTGCTTTTGTGCAAATGCAAAATCTAGAAAAGTCCGTAGATGAGGTTCCAGACCAGGAACCTCGCGAATTTGCCGACCAGCAGCAGGAGCATTGTCCAGCCCGGACGGGTCTTGTAGAAGCCCAGGGCTATGGCTATGACGTCTCCGATGAACGGGATCCAGGCTGTTAGGGCGAGCCACACTCCGTACCTGTCTATCTTCTCCTTCTGCTTCTGGAGGGTTTCTGGCTTCACCTTGAACCATTTCTCTATCCACTCCCATCTGCCAAGCCAGCCTATCCAATAGGTGAGCACACTTCCTAGCCAGTTGCCCAAGGTTCCCACCAGCAGGCAGCCGATAGGGTTTGCTGTGGCTGCAAGTATTGCCATATACAGAACGTCAGAACTGAACGGGAATATGGTGGCGGCCAGGAAGGTGCCGATGAACAGGCCAAGCAGGCCGAGGCTTTCCAACCACTCCATAGCTATTTCCTTTTTCTCTGGAAAAATTCAGAGACGATGTTGCCGCATTCGTCTGCCATTATGCCTGACACGATTTCTGTCTTCGGGTGCATAAGGGAAGGAGAGAACCGGCTGAATCCTCGTTTGGGGTCAGACGCTCCATAGACCACTTTGCCTATCTGAGACCAGGCAAGCGCTCCTGCGCACATAGGGCAAGGCTCTACTGTCACATAGAGGGTACAATCGTTGAGGTACTTTCCACCCACTGCTTCTGTCGCTGCTGTAATGGCAATCATCTCCGCGTGGGCTGTAGGGTCATTCAGGCGTTCGGTCATATTGTGCCCCTTGGCGATGATCCTGCCCTGGCAGACGATCACAGCTCCGATGGGTACCTCATCTTCCGCAGCTGCCCTCTGGGCTTCGCGAAGAGCGTCAAACATATATTTTTCGTGATTGTTTTCCATAATATTACCTATAAAAAAAGGATGTCTTCTCGACATCCTTCTTATTTTCTACCTTTTCAGGCCTGATTACCATCTGTCCTCAGATGATACAGTCAGTTTCTTGCGGCCGCGACGACGGCGAGCTGCCAATACGCGACGTCCGTTTGGAGTCGACATGCGCTCGCGGAAACCGTGCTTGTTGCGGCGCTTGCGCTGTGATGGTTGGAATGTTCTTTTCATATCTAGATATTTTTATATTTTCCTTTACAATTTGGGAGTGCAAAGGTAGCACTTTAGAATTTATTTACAAAATATTTTTGAAATTTCTTCAGCAATCTGTCAGGTATTCACCTAAGCTTCTATGTAAATGACCATTTTCGTCTCAAAATACGGGTCATTTGTCCAATAGGAAATGGGCCAGGTGTGGACTGAACCCTTGCGCATCTTGAATCTGGCCATAGCTGTAGAGATCTCTTCAGCTAAATCTCCACCCTTGAGATAGAGTATGCCGTCGCGGTATTTGCCCTTTACCCAAGGCATAAAGTTCTCGAGGGAGGTGACTGCGCGGGATACGACATAGTCAAAGGTCTCAGGCAGAGTCTCTGCGCGGGCGTTTACTGTCTTTACGTTTTCAAGCTCCAGTCCCTTTGATACTTCTGTAGCTACAATGATCTTCTTTCCTATAGAATCGCAAAGGGTAAACTGGGCGTGTGGGAAGATCACGGACAGAGGAATGCCGGGGAAACCTCCGCCGGTTCCCAGGTCCAGGATCTTCAGAGGCTCTGAGACTGCATACGGGCCTTCTCCACGCAGTCTGTCATAGACATCCGGCATCTTGGTCTTGACGTATGCTGCAATGCAGAGTGAATGCAGTACGTGATGACGGTAAAGCTCATCGATGTCTTTACGTGAAACTACATTTATCTTTGAGTTCCAGTCACGGTAGAGCTCTTCCATCTTTCTGAATTGCTCCATCTGCTTAGGTGTGACCTCAGGGAACTTGTCTTCAATTATTGTTTTGAATTCTTCGAATATCATATCGTTTAATATTTAGATCCTCACGTCGGCTGTGCCTCCTCAGGATGACAATGGCTATCCTCACGTCGGCTGTGTCTTCTCAGGATGACAATGGCTATCCTCACGTCGGCTGTGTCTTCTCAGGATGACAATGGCTATCCTCACGTCGGCTGTGTCTTCTCAGGATGACAGATTATAAAAGTTCGTCAGAGTAGTCCATCATTTTCAGCAGCATAGCCTTGGCGCGGCGTATCCTTGTCTTGACGGTGTTGATCGGGATGTCAAGGGCTTCTGCGACTTCCTTATATCCAAGATTGTCAATGAGGTTCAACCGTGCCACTATGCGGTAGTCGTCCTTGAGCTTCTCGATGTTGGTCAGCCATTTGTCGTACTCCTGCTGGTTTATTATGTCTTCCTCAGGATTGTGCATTGTTGCCGGCAGCTCCTTCAGTTCGGTGAGGTCCTCACTGATGGAGGTGGTGGGCATATTCGACTTCTCTCTGTCGTGCTTGCTGAGATGGTCGAAGGCGGTGTTGCGTGCAATTCTGTAGAGCCAGGTTGAGAACTTGTACTCCGCATTATAGGTACCTATCTGGCTGAATGCCTTCTGGAAGCTTTCCAGGCAGATGTCTTCTATGTCCTCCTTCTGGGTGACATACCTGGATATGTGGCTTTTGACACCTGCGTTGTAACGGGTGTAGAGCACGATATATGCCGCCTGGTTCTGTTCCAGGGCAAGACGGACAAGTTCGGTGTCCGTCAGATTAGTGAGCTTCGAGCCAGTTGTTTCCATAATTGCATTCTACTGTAAGTGGTACAGAGAGTCTGATCACGTTCTCCATCTCTTCCGTTACTATTGCCTTGAGCTTGTCCACTTCGTCACGGACGGCGTCAAACATAAGTTCGTCGTGGATCTGCAGGATCATCCTGCTTGTCATCTTCTCCTGTTCGAGTCTCTTTGCGACATTGATCATAGCAAGCTTTATGATGTCTGCCGAGGTACCCTGGATAGGGGCGTTGACGGCATTCCTTTCTGCAAGCGAGCGCACTGTCGCATTTCTGGAGTTGATGTCCGGAAGGAACCTGCGGCGGCCGAACAAGGTTTCTACATAGCCCGTCTCGCGCGCAGAAGCGATGGCGTCATTTATATATGAAGATATGGCAGGGAAGTTCGCGAAATAATCTTCGATGATCTTCTTGGCCTCGGCTCTGCTGATGTGCAGGCGCTGAGAAAGTCCGAATGCTGAAATGCCGTACATAATGCCGAAATTGGCGGTCTTGGCTATTCTTCGCTGATCGGATGTCACTTCGGAAAGCTCCACGCCGAAGATCTTGGCTGCAGTCATTGCGTGTACGTCCTGACCGTTCCTGAATGCTGTGATCAGGTGGGTGTCGCAGCTAAGGTGAGCCATAATCCTGAGCTCGATCTGAGAATAGTCAGCTGAAACGATGACCCCGTCCGGACGGCTTGGGATAAAGGCCTTGCGGATCTCCTTTCCGCGTTCTGTCCTGACCGGAATGTTCTGGAGGTTAGGCTTTGACGAACTGAGCCTTCCCGTTGCAGTGAGCGCCTGGTTGAAGGTTGTGTGTATCTTTCCTGTTCTAGGATTTACATAGGCCGGAAGCGGTTCTATGTAGGTTGAGAGCAGCTTCTTTATGCCTCTGTACTCAAGGATCTCACTCACGATAGGGTGGCGGTCTATGAGTGTGTTGAGTGTGTCTTCGTCTGTCGGATAGCTGTTGCGCGCTCCTGACTTAGGCTTCATCTTAGGGTCGATGGCCAGCTTTTCGAAGAGGACTGTACCGATCTGTTTCGGGGACATAATGTTCAATGTCGGCTCGCCGGCCATCTCGCGTATCCTTTCCTGGATGTCCTGGAGCATAGTCTCCAGGCCGGAAGCGAATGTGTGAAGCTGCTGGAGGTCGATCTTCACTCCTTCCATCTCCATATCCGAAAGGACCTTCAGCAGAGGCTCTTCCATCGTGTCGTACAGATTGCAGAGTTCAAGACCGGCCATCTCGTCCCATATCTTTTCTCCGAGAAGGATGAGGGCTGCAGCTTCCTTGCTTCTGTCCGCTGATGTCTCGTCTTCTTCCGGAACGTCATCAAACAGAGACAAGGTCTCTACCTGCTTCTTTTCATTCCCTGAGTCTTCGAGGCTGATGTCCAGGTAGGATTTTGACAGGATTTCGATCTTATGATTCTTCTCCGGGTTGATGAGGTAGTGCATAAGCTCGATGTCCATATATTTGCCTTTGAGGTCTGTGCCCTCGCCTTTGAGGATGTTCCTCTGGGATTTCAGGTCGTAGCCGTACTTTGTGACGTTTTCGTCGCAAAGGATGGCTGCGAACTCACCTACAGTGCCGGACGACGTCGATATATTCCCGTCTTCTTCTGCTGCGACGAATATTTTTCTTGCAGCGAAGCCCTGTTCACCTTCGGTGATGACGGAGCACCTGCCGGTCCTGGTGATGATCCGGCATATTTCTTCAGGGGATATGGCGCTGAATGACAGCTGCTTCTCCTCCTTCGGTGCGGCTGCCTGGACGTTGCCGAGGTATTTCTTGAGTGAGCCGAATTCGTACTTCTCGAAGAGGTCGGCGACCTTGGCGTCATAAGCACAGTCTACCTCCATATCCTCGGTCTTCACATCAAGCGGGATGTCGGTCCTGATGGTCACGAGGTCGTGGCTCATACGGATGTGGCCTTCAGCGCCACGGAACGCCTCCTGCTGCTTCGGAGTGAGTTCGTCGATGTGGGTGTATATGTTCTCGATTGTTCCGTACTTGGCTATGAGCTTGCTTGCGCCGACTTCACCGACTCCCTTCACTCCCGGAATGTTGTCAGAGGCGTCTCCGCATATTGTAAGGATCTCGATGAACTGTTCGGGGGTCTTGATGCTGAACTTTTCGCATATCTTGGCAACATCCACCAGCTCGTCGTCGCCTCCTGATTTGCCTGGCTTGAACTGGGTGATGTGCTCGGATATGAGCTGGCCGTAGTCCTTGTCAGGGGTTACCATATACACGTCAAACCCTTCTTTTTCAGCACGTTTGGCCATTGAGCCGATGACGTCGTCGGCTTCATATCCCTTGACCATAAGGACGGGGATGTTCATTGCGCTGCACAACTCGCAGAGCGGCTCGAGGGAGTCGATCACAAGTTGCGGGGTTTCCTGGCGGGTGCCTTTGTATTCGGGGTAGATCTGGTGGCGGAATGTTCCTCCCGGTGGGTCGAACGCGACAGCCAGATGTGTCGGCTTTTCCTTCTCGATGAGTTCGAGGATATATTTGGTGAATCCGAATAGAATGGACATATCGGCGCCTTTGGAGTTGATCATAGGGCGGCGGAGGAACGCGTAGTGCATCTTGAATACCAGCGCGTGTCCATCAATCAGATATAATCTTTTTCCCATATAGGTTTCTTCTTGAAATTGAAACCCAAAGGTATAAAAAGTTTCGTTATCTGGGACTTTATGTCTGAAAAAGTTTCTTATTGGAGAGGTACTACAGCGTAGAATTCGAGGTCAGACTCGGAATCGTTGATCAGACTGTGGCTGTGGCCTTTCGGACAATAGAGGCAGTCGCCTTCTGAAACCTTCTTTCTCTCGCCCTCGTCGATGAGGGCTCCCTGGCCTTTGATTATGAATATTGTCTCGGAACTGTCCTCGTGGGTGTGCATACCGATGGAGGCTCCCGGGATGAGGGTTCCCTTCATTATCCTGTTGCTGCCGTCAAAAAACATCTTTGCCCTGTACTCTTTCTCGCCTCCTTTGAAGGCAGGAAGTACTGTAAGGTCCATTTCGTCAAATCTGATTATCATTTTGCTGGTCTTTAAATATTGTTTTTACTGTTTCTTTCAGGTTGGTGTCCGATGTCCTGACAATGCCGTCAGAGCCGAGCGCTACGACCTTGTCGCAGACGGCAAGGCCGTCGTGCAGGTCGTGGGTGGAGAAGATGACGGCAGGCTTCTCCGGGGTGCTGCACAGATGCTTGAGAGTCTTGAGGACATTGATCCTGTTTTCTGCATCCAGAAATGCAGTAGGCTCGTCCAGGAGTATTATGGATGCCTTGCGTACCAGCGCGGCCGCTATGCTGCCTTTCTGGAATTCTCCGTCACTGAGGGTGGATATGTCCTGCTGTGCAAGGTGTTGAAGTCCAAGCGTTTCCAATGCCAGATCGATCTCGTGCTCCTGTTCTGGAGAGAGTCTGCCGGCAAAGTCGCTTTGGTTGAAGCAGCTGATACGGACGAATTCCTTCAGGGTGAAGCCTTCCACCTTCGGGATCCTTGTCGGAATCATTACGATTTCCTTGCCCTTCGTTCCTACGTCCTTGCCTTTCATCCCTGCGTCCTTGCCTTTCATCCCGGCAAGCGCCTTCAGCAGGGTGGTCTTGCCGCTTCCGTTTGCTCCACAGAGCATTATGCATTCGCTTTCGCGGATCTCGATGTCCACTCCGCTGTAAAGCGTCCTGCCTCGGTGCCCTATGGTCATACCCTTTATGTCCAGCAATATGTTTCCTTTTTGTGTCATTTCCCGAATGAAGGTTTACCTATTAATATATATAGTATGACAGGTATGCCCACAAGGGCCATTGTGCTGGCTGTCGGCAGCGGGGAAGGGGACAGCTGGCTTATGAGGTCGGCTGCTATGCTGATGATGCCTCCGGTAAGTATAGAGGCAGGGATGATGACTTTATGCGATGATGTTCCGAACATCCATCTTGCGATGTGCGGGGCAGTGATGCCGACAAAGCCGAGCGGACCGCAGAAAGCAGTCACTGCTCCCGTCATAATGCAGCAGCTCAGGAGGGCTGTCAGTCTGATGTTTCCCACTTTCGCTCCTGCCATCTGCGCGAACTCGTCTCCGAACAGTATGATGTCCAGACCTTTGCGTCCGGCTATGGCCAGTGCTGTGCCGATAAGGACGGCTATGGCCAGTGTTATGATGTCTGACCAGGTGGTGGTCGAGAAACTTCCTGCAGACCAGCTGTAGAAGATCTTCAGGCTTTCTGCGTCAGTGCTGAACTGTAGGATGGCTACAAGAGCGTTTACTATGAAGCCGAGCATTATGCCGAATATGAGGAGTGTGCTTGCACTATGGAATTTCTTTGAGGCGAGAAGAATGATGAGTGCCGAGGTCATTGCTCCGACAGAGGCGGCAAGGGCGACAGACAGGCCTCCTGAGGACGAAAAGGCTGACATAGTCGCTAGTGCAGCTCCCAAAGATGCGCCTGCGCTAACTCCCATAATGTGGGGATCTGCCAGAGGGTTCCTGAATATGCTCTGCATCTGGGTTCCGGACAGGGCGAGGGCGGCGCCGGCGAGGAGCGCCGTGGCCACACGGGGCGCACGAAGCAGATGCAGCACTTGACTGTCAGCGGCCCCTCCGCAAAGGAGGTCCGCAGCAGCGAGCGCCGTCAGGACTGCAAGGCCGATAATAGCGGCAACTATGTTTCTGCGTCGTTTCATAAGCTTGTACAAAATTATAAAAAACAATCGTAGATGAAAAATTTATGGGGTAATTTAGAAAAATTCTAAAATATGCTTGTATTTGTGAAAAAAGGAACTATATTTGCAAAAACCAACTAAATTTTAATTACTATAAATTATGAAAAAGTATTTTGTTTTGATACTCAGCGCATTGCTGCTTTCCCTTTCTTCTAAAGCAGATGACCGCCCTGCTGCATTTGACAATCTCCCTGAGCAGGCTCGTACATTTATAAATAATCACTATAAAGTCTCTGATGTTATGACTGTACTTAAGGATGACAGCCTTATCAGACCAGACTATAAAGTGTATCTGACCCACGGAGTGTGCATTGAGTTTGATTATAACGGTTCACTCGAGAAGATCTCTTCGAACGAGGCACCGCTTCCATCTGACGTTATCCCGACTCAGATAAAGGACTATGTTGCCCGTCATTATCCAGATGCAACTTTTATGGAATATGAGGTTGACCACAGGAATTATGAGATAAAGCTGTCAAACCGTGTAGAACTTAGCTTCAATAAGAAGTTTAACCTGATCGAAGTTGATTATTAAAATGAACATTTAAAATTGAACAGTATATGAAAAAGATAATTATTGCATTGGCCATCCTGGCAGCTTCAATGACCGCACTCTCGTGCGACAGGTATGACGACGGACGTCCTCCAAAGGTAGTGAGAGAACACTTTGCCGATATGTTTCCAAAGGCTAAAGATGTGGAGTGGGAAGTTGAGATGGGTTACTGGAAGGTGTCTTTCGAGACTGGAACAGGAACTTCACGAGTGGATTCTGAGGCTTGGTATAATGAAATGGGAGAATGGGTGAGGACAGAGACAGACAGATTTCTATCTTCACTTCCAGAAGAAATCAAGGCCATTATCAGCAGCTCGGAGTACGCATCTGCAATGATAGATGATGTGAAGTATGTGCAGACGCCTTCAGAGGAATACTATCAGTTCGAGTTGACTGTGGCAGGTGCTTCGATCTATCTGGATGTCTACAATGACGGAAGGATAATCCCGTCAAAATTCGAGTGGTAAAGATTATTTGTGATAGTGTGAAAAGAGTGCTAAATTTGTTGAGAATTTAGCACTCTGTTTTATATGAAAAAGTACATCCTTACAGCGGCGGCAGCCGTTCTTTTTTCTGGCCTGGTCTCAGCACAGCAGACCGCAGGGTCAGTCGAAGGTGGAATCTCTCCGGAAATGCTTGCACGTATCAGTGCATCTTATGAAGACAATGCCAGCGACAGGGCCATCAGCAATGCCCTTGCTGGCGTGAATATAGCTACTCTGGCGGTAAACGCGGACAATGCAGCAATGATCGACACCCATTTCTCTGACAGGGTGAAGACCAAAGGCATCACCGACCAGCAGTCATCTGGAAGATGTTGGCTCTTTACAGGTCTTAATGTCTTGAGAGCCAAGATGATAGATAAGTATGACCTTCCTGGTATGGAGTTCTCTCAGAATTATCTTTTCTTCTATGACCAGCTTGAAAAGGCAAATCTTTTCCTTCAGGGTGTCATCGACACAAAGGAACTTCCGTTCGAGGACAGGAAGGTTGACTGGCTTTTCTCAAATCCGTTGAGTGATGGCGGCCAGTTTACAGGAGTGTCGAACCTTATCACCAAATACGGTCTGGTTCCAGCTGAAGCAATGCCGGAGACATACCAGGCAAACAACACCTCTCAGATGGCAAACCTCCTCAAGCTCAAGCTTCGCGAGGATGGTCTTGACCTGAGGGAAGCCTATAAGGCGGGATATGAAAAGTCAAAGAAGCTCCCTAAAAAGGATGTCGCCAAGGCAATGGCAAAGCTCGATACCCAGCTTCAGGAAATGAAGATCGCCCAGCTTTCGGAAATATACCGTATGCTCGCCCTTTGCCTCGGAGAGCCCGTACAGGAGTTCGAGTGGACCCGCTGCGACAAGGACAACAAGATCGTGGACCGTAGAAAATACACACCTATGTCCTTCTATCAGGAATATATAGGCGAAGACCTTGAGAACAACTACATTATGATAATGAACGACCCTTGCCGCGAGTACGGAAAGGTCTACGAGATCGACTATGACAGACACGTCTATGACGGACACAACTGGCTGTATGTCAACCTTCCTGTCGAGCGTATCAAGGAGATGGCCATAGCATCCATCAAGGACAATGTGGCTATGTACTTCTCTTGTGATGTGGGTAAGTTCTACAGCAGCAAGAAGGGCGTCCTTGATCTTGCCAACTTTGACTATGAATCGCTTATGGGCGTTTCGTTCGGAATGGACAAGAAGGAAAGAGTGCAGACCCACGCCAGCGGATCGTCACACGCGATGACACTTATCGCAGTGGACATCGTGGATGGAAAGCCTGTAAAGTGGATGGTGGAGAACAGCTGGGGACCGGCTTCTGGCTACAAGGGTTGTCTCATAATGACTGACGAGTGGTTTGACGAGTATATGTTCCGTCTCGTAGTAGAGAAGAAATACGTCCCTGCAGATGTCCTCGAGATGTTGAACAAGACTCCGGTACAGCTCCCTGCCTGGGACCCTATGTTTGCCGCAGAAGAATAGCAGCACCGCATTTCTCATCAGCTTCATCGACTTTGTCATTTCGAGCTTGTCGAGAATCTTTTACTATATTTGCACCCTCTAACAGATAATATACATATCAATGGCACAGAAACCATCAATCCCAAAGGGAACAAGAGATTTCGGACCTGCAGAGATGGCAGGACGCAACTATATATTTGACACCATCAGATCCGTATTCAGGACCTACGGTTATGCACCTATCGAGACTCCTTCGATGGAGAACCTCAGCACCCTTCTCGGCAAGTACGGTGAGGAAGGTGACAAGCTCCTGTTCAGAATCCTGAACTCCGGAGACGCATTTTCGAAGATAAACTACGACGAGTACCGCGTGGAAGGCACTGAGAACGGCTACAACAGCAAGGCGCTTTCCCTCAAGGTGTGCGAGAAGGGTCTCCGTTATGACCTCACTGTGCCGTTTGCACGTTTCGTGGTCCAGCACCAGAATGATATCTCATTCCCTTTCAAGAGGTTCCAGATCCAGCCTGTATGGCGCGCTGACCGTCCTCAGAAGGGAAGATACAGAGAGTTCTATCAGTGCGATGTGGACGTTATAGGTTCGACATCACAGCTGAATGAGCTCGAACTTGTTCAGATTGTTGACAGGGTCTTCACCCTCTTCGATGTAAACGTGTGCATCAAGATAAACAACCGCAAGGTGCTTACCGGAATGGCTGAGATCTGCGGTTTCCCTGACAAGGTGGTTGACATCACAGTGGCTATCGACAAGATCGACAAGATCGGCCTTGAGGCAGTTGAGGCTGAGATGGCAGAGAAAGGACTTACTCCTGAAGCTATCGAGGTTATCCGTCCTATCCTCACACTTTCGGGCACAACAGCAGAGAAGATCGCCGTTATGCGTGAGCTTATGAGCGGTCACTCGACGTCAGGTCTTGTTTCAGAGACAGGTCTCAAGGGACTCGACGAACTCGAGGAACTCTTTGGATATATCGACGCTGCCGGCATCCGCCACGACGTCGAAATCGACCTTTCGCTTGCGCGCGGTCTGAATTATTACACCGGAGCCATCTTCGAGGTGAAGGCCAAGGACTTCGCGATCGGAAGCATCTGCGGCGGCGGACGCTACGATAACCTCACAGGTATATTCGGCCTTCCGAATATGTCAGGAGTCGGAATCTCATTTGGAGCAGACCGTATCTACGACGTACTCAAGGGCCTTGAGAAGTTCCCGTCAGAGGTTACTTCCACTACAAAGATCCTCTTTGCGAATATGGGAACAGAAGAACTCAAGTACCTCATCCCTGTGGTCAAGTCACTTCGCGAGGCCGGAGTCGCTTGTGAGATTTATCCGGAACAGGCAAAGCTCAAGAAGCAGTTTGACTATGCCGACAAGAAGACTATCCCGTTCCTCTCTATCGTAGGCGGCAACGAGATTGCAGAGGGAGTAGTGAACATAAAGAATCTTTCTACAGGAGAACAGAAATCCTTTGCAAAGGACGACTTGGCCTCAATGTTGGAGTTCCTCGCATAAGCTGAATCGAGCATATAGACGGAAATTTCTGCAAAAAAAGTTAAGTTTTTTTTGCTATTGTAAAAAATGTCCGTATATTTGCAGTCCAATATCGCGGGATAGAGCAGTTGGTAGCTCGTCGGGCTCATAACCCGGAGGCCGGAGGTTCGAGTCCTCCTCCCGCTACCAAGAAAAGCAGATGAAAATCTGCTTTTTCATTTAAATACCGTCGCGGGCGTGTTGAAATTGGTAGACAAGCCAGACTTAGGATCTGGTGCCGAGAGGCGTATGGGTTCGATTCCCTTCGCCCGCACTCAAAAATGACTCAGCTGAAAAGCCGAGTCATTTTTGTTTTCAGCTGTCGCTGAAAACCGTGCAGGCGAAGGAAATCTATAGACTTCCTTTCTGATGGTTTAACTTCCCCTTTCTTCTAATCGTTTTATTTGCGTTAGTTCTCATACAACCTTTTTCTACTTAATGACACTTACAAAAGATTCTTCATTAATCTGAATCATAATGGATTCATCCGAAATAGATACAGCATAATTAAGTTTAGCGTTATCATTCAGCCTTTCGCGTCGCTGCTGGGTTACCGCGAGCATTCTTGCTAATTTTACCGTCTCATTCGTATTTACCCCGTTCCCCAATTGTAAATCCATTATTTTCTGCAATTTCGCCATACAGCGATCCACATCTCCCTTTTTAATATTAGCTGAGTGGTTCTTATGTTTAAAGATGATGGTGTTGTCAGAAAAATATGCAGGTACTACATCTATTGTTTTTTTGGCAACATAAGATTTAATGCTCCGGAACAAGTCATTGATTCCACCTGTTACTTCGATGTACAGCCTAGAGATATCATAATTGGTATTACATCTGGAATGTTCAGGTTTAGCCATCATCATTGCTATTCTACGTTGATATTCTTCATATAAGTGTTCCTCTCCTGGGAGATAAATCTTTAAATTGCCGTTTTTGCAATAATCGGCATAATAAACACTATTTTGCCATAGGTGATCACCTCCATTATTTTTCTTGAAGAAAGCGTCCAGCTGCATCTTGGGATAATTGATTTCATCACATTTAATACCTTTATCAGAAATTGAAAAATGAAATTTTGGCAGTGTGTCCCATAATTCCTCTCCAACCTTTAAATGCTCTTGTCTTACAGCCTCTATCTTCATTCCACTACGTAAACGTTGCATTATACTATCAGCTTTCTGCACAATCTCATTTTGGGGGTCATAAAATAACAGTATATCATTCAATACTAATTGCCCTTTTGTCAATGTTACAGTATATGATTCATTTGTTCCCACCAATCTATCTTCTTGCCGCTTCACTTTAAAAGAATATACATCTCCTTCTGCCCGTTGCACATTTAATGTCCAACGATTTGCACCTGAGCTAGAATAAATGAGATTTACATATAGTATGCTTATGAGTTTTGGTGATGATTGAACTGCCATTATAGTTCTGTCACAATATTCCCAAATATCTGATATGCTGTCATATGCCTTGGAAACCTCGACTTTCTTTTCCTCTTTTCTAATTCTTTCTTCTTCCTTTCTTTTCAATGTTTCAACCCTCTCCTGTTCCTTCACTTCCGCAGTGTAGTAATAGTACCAGACACAAGCGCATACAGGACATAAAATAATAAATGTCCATTGCATAAAGTAATGAAAGTCCCATTTCCACATTGGATCATCCAACTCCAATGCATTGAATACTATAATTTCTACTATCGCCAACAAAGCTGTTGCAATAGTCAGTATCTTAAACCCTTTTCTCATAATTGAAACTTATGTTATTTATTTCTTTATATCCAATAATTCCAAACCAGTACTACAATATTTTACATTATATTGATTTAAATCGAATCCATACTTGAGTAGAATATCCTCTAAATCATCCCATTTTACTTCTTCATGGAGTACTCCGGCGATATAATTTACAATCTGATAGGTGTGTATAACTTCGCGATGTCTCAATAATGAAATAAGTTTGACATCCTCTTCTCTCTCGTAGGGCATAGACGGGGAATGAGATAATTCGAAATCCAGTAACTCTAATCCCCATGTATAGTTATGTGTAGTTATAGCATTGTGCAGAATACCATTGTCATGCATGGTCCTTAGATTGCAGAATAGTGTATCTGCTGCACAAATATGATATGGAGACGTAGCATTACTCCATTGAGAAATAATTTGATGTATAGTTGACTTTTCCATAAACGGAGCATCTTCAATACGCCAGGGGGTGATGACTGAGTACTGTAAAATATGTGGAAACACTATTTCATCTGTTGCTTTTATATAGATGGGATAATTCAATTTAAGGACATATTCCATTTTGTTGGTTTTAATTCCTAGTGCAGAAATCTCATTTCCCAATCTAAAATCACGAACTGCATCCTTTTCCAGCAACAACCCCATAGTGCCGTTCCCCATTTCAGATGTATTAAGGAAACGATATCCGCTGTAACTCAGTCCGCACCCTTTCAATATAACGGATCCGTTATTAGTGCTTCGGGCTAAAAAACTACGACCGTGTAATGGCGATAAACAGACCAGATCTGACTGGCCATTACCTATAAGTAGCGGAAGTGGAACACTACCGGTATGTGCATCCTCAACTATATTATAATCTATTTCAAATGCTTTATATTTCCTCATTTCTATTAATCTTTAAAGGAAGTCGACTAATATTTCGACTTCCTTAATAATAGCTACATAACTAGTAAGAACGATACATGATACCGCATTGAGCCTGACTATTTCTTGGACAGTTGCTCATATTGGTTACGCTTGAAGCAGTCTTAATACTAAGTTCAATCATAATATTTTTCCAACTTTTCTTTATGGGATGATTCTTACTCAAGGCCATCCTTTTCCCTCGAAATTTCTCTCTTGATTTTTATCTTATTATTCTTGTGTGACTTCAGCACCTCAACAAGGCTTCTCCCTTTCAATGGATCATATCCCTCATCTTTCATTTTCATTGCAAGACAATGTCGAATTTTAGCCACATAACAATTGTTTTCCCCAGCCTTTAACGGAGTCCCCCATTGAGAATGATTATTACCTGGACAAAGATTGCAATAGTCACAGTATTCATATTTGCCACATTCTTCATAATCTGACAGTTTCAGTCCTCTCCACCACTTTAATTTATAGGATTCAAGAATCTCAGCCACCGATTCTCTACAGATGTTTCCGAATGACAAATGGAATGAACAACAAGGTATCATATCACCTTCAGGCGTTATACAAAATGTATTATATCCTGCTCCACACGGATTCTGAGTATAATCTCTTACCTGCCTGCCATAATCAGGTGTCTCTTTGCCTACATATAGAGGGATATTACTGTCACGAAGGATAATCTCATATTCTTCCGGATCCAATCGTAAATATCGACTGACACATTTATCCCCCTCTATAGAATCAGTCAAAGAAATCTCAAATTGAGCAACAGCACCGTATTTCTTGGCTATATCTGTTACGAGATGATAAGAGTCTAAATTAGGTTTCATAACGCAACATTTCAGGTTTAATGGAACAGCTAATTCAGACAGTTCTTTGACTACTTGAATTGACTTCTCCCAAGATCCCTTCACTCTTGTAATATAATCATGTTCTGCTGGGATTCCGCTATATATGGATACTCCGACCAATCGAGGGTAATAGTCTGCAAGTTGTCTTGTGCGCCCCAATAACATTTGTCCATTCGTAAATACATCAAATGCAACATCTTTCTTTTTCAAGTAATCTATTATCTCCCAAACTAATGTATTTGAGAACGGGTCACCACCTGAAAGACATACTTTTGTCAGTCCTTGCTCATATAGTTCATCAATTACGCGCTTATAGTCATTCAATGTCATCTCCTGTCGATTCCCTCTGTATGATTCTTCCGAATCGTTGCGGGTCGCCCCAGGGTTATAGCAATGAATACATCGCTCACTACATCTGTAAGTAAGTTCAAACATTACATTGGTAATGCCACCGACTCGTCTAGCATAATCCATTTCCGCATTACTTACGGCCATCGGTAGTTTCTGTTCAATACTCCTTTCACGGCTAAGACTAAATCTCCTTTGCTTAGCGACAGAATCCCTGTATGTGTCAATGATTGCTGTTGGCGGAGTAATCATAAAGTTGCTTACTAGCTCACACATAAAAGGATCCAGAATATCAGGAGTAATGTTTATGTGCTTGGATAAATCTGCTAGTGTGAATGATTGTTGTTTACCGACATTAAGAATATAGCCTATAATTTGAGCGGAATAGTCTTCAAGATAATAACTCATTCCAGCTATAAGATTGTAGTAGATAGCTGCCTTATGTTGGGCATCATACCTGCCACAAGTCCATTCAGGACGAATATAGCATTGTTCACCTTTCCGAAGACAATCAATTCGTTTTCTAATATCAATATTAGGGTCAAGATTACAGATCTTCTGAAGTACACTTTGTAATTCGCCACCTAGGTCCATCAGAACAGCATAGTTATCACACAGACATTCAATAGCCATTGATTCATCATACGTCTTTTCTAAAGTTGACTCATTGAGATAATGCCCGATTTCGTGAAGGATACAAGCATATTGCTCTTTTTCAGTCAAGCCTAGTCTATCTATGATGCTTGGATTGTAGGCAATACAAAACATACCATTATATGAGCATAGTGGCTTTGATGCAAATGGAGTGTTTTGGGGATAAATATTCCGCACTTGCTCCTGTTCGTATGAGGCAAATATGAAATGTATATCGACATTAGGTATAGCCCTATTTAATCGGTCTTGATAGATATCCTTGAAATTAAGGTAATCATTCTCAAAATGCATGCTGCTATCGCTGTTGGTGACTACGCCCCTCTCGTCGAATTAAAAAGAAAAGTGTGAGGCTGATTTCGTTTATCTTGTGGAAGGTTGTGGTATGACCTGAACAGAAATAAACGCTCCAATACCCCACACTCGTATGATAGGGTATACGCACAAGAATAGCATAGCCACTTAGTATCATACAAGGATGAGTGCTGTTCGTTTATCCTTCTGTTCTGAAAACTACCACATTTTCCACAAAGGACGTGCGAAAACACTTTCTTAAAATATGTCTGCTGATTGTCAGCGTGACAAATGTAAGAATAATTTTCTGAATAACGAACACCACTCATCGGGTATTGAATGACAAATGTCGGTAAATTTGCCATAAGGTCAATGCAATTACCCAGACAATCTAATCTCTAAAATTAACATATTTTGAAAAGTGCCATAGAACGCACTGTGGGCAAGATTATTTTGATATGAAATTATATTTACTACCTTTCTGTCTGTAAAATTCCCTTACTTCTTCAGGGTTAGAATCGTTGAGGTTCAGGGGGTAATTGTAAGATCACCCATTACAACTATAACACGACTGATTTCATCTCTATCAATCCGGATGATCCCAAAGAAGCTTATATTGTCAACACCTTGCTTTATATTCGTCAGACGAATCAGTCCTTCATATCTGTTACCCGGTATCTTTCCAGTATACTCTATCACTGTTTCGGCTTTCCTATAATCTATCTTGATATATTATTTTTTGAACCCTCAGTTTATCACTACGCACAAGGTGCTGGATAACCTTCATCTTCTTCTTGACAAGAGATGTTATATCCCTCGGTTGATGATAAATAGTTGGAAAATTAGAAAGATTAGGATAGTTAGAAGAAAATTGTGCTAGCCTGCGAAGATTCTATTCAAAGATTGTTGGAAGAATCAGGAAAGTTTGTACCTTTGCAAAAGAATCATTAGGGCTTTTAAGCAAGCCATCAGATTAGACATCACCCCAATGATGTCTTTTCTTTTTTTAGAAACCTACAGAGAGGTGTAGTACAGGACGAACCTCATCTCAAACCAATCGTTCTTTACAGCTTAAAAGTTTAACCTAATGATTCAAAGAACGCATTGCTGCGAGATTAGGGTAGCTGTCAAGATGGTGTACCCTATCCTTGTCCGCGTAAGAGCCTATTGGCGATTCCGCTATGGCAAGTGGGAGTATGTCCGCGCTCATTACAGAAGATATTGGGGTGTCTTCAAGTAATGCCAGTTGCGGCTTACGTGTCTGAATAGGCACAACTATCTAACGCCTCTCTGTTTTTCTTTTAACCATTTATAGAACTCAATGCATTTCAGATAATCTTCGTAGAAAGTTCGAAAGTCTGTAACCCGCCCGCACAAGGGGACATCTTCATTAGAGGATGTCCCTTTTCTATTTCCATAACCCATTGAATATCTGTTCAATATGTCAAAGAATTTATTGCGGTTCTCGGTTCGATAACATCTGATACTTCAAAATACTTCGAAAATATAGAAAGTTTATTGGAGAAATAAAAAATCTTCATACCTTTGCATCAAACGCATTTTAAGGTTATCCTAACCTTTTATCAGATACCTATCTCCCAAATGGGTGTCTGATTTTTTTTAACATAGAACCTTAACCGAGGAGTAGAGATAGGGAGAGGCGCCGAAGCGCCTTCGCTTCGCTCGAATATAGGGTAATATGATTTGCAGATAAATAGCAAGTTCGGGAGCGGTTCAGCTAAACCTTAGGCCACGTTGGGTTGGCTTTCAGGTACTTCTAAGGCATATCGGCGTGGCCTAAGGTCATTTGCAACTGACCTTGGGCCACACGAATGTGCCATATAAGCTCTGTGAGCACGATTGGCGTGGCTTAAGGTTTGGCTATAGGTATGAGATCCCCAGTCAAGCCGGGGATGATGGTAATCCCGATTTATCTGCTTAGATCAAGATGTATTTCAAGATAAACAGAACTGCGAGTATGTATATTGCTGGGGATAATTTCTTGAATTTTCCGCAGATCATATTCATAAGCACGTAAGTGATCATTCCTATGAGGATTCCGTTGGAAATCGAGTAGGTCAACGGCATCATAATCATACAAACGAATGCAGGTATTGATTCGGAGAAGTCATCGAAAGGTATGTTCTTTACCTGTTCCATCATAAGCAATCCTACGATAATCAGGGCAGGGGCGGTCGCTGCAGATGGAATGGAAAGGAACAGCGGAGAAAAGAACAATGCCACAACAAAGCAGCCTCCTACGACCAGAGCTGTCAATCCGGAACGTCCTCCCTGAGCTACTCCTGCTGCACTTTCGACATAGGTGGTGGTTGTGGAGGTGCCGAGTATGGCTCCTACTGTCGTAGCTATTGAATCTGCCATAAAGGCCTGCTTTACTCTGTGAATGTTTCCCTTTTCATCAAGCATTTTTGCTTTTGTACACACTCCCACAAGGGTTCCCACAGTGTCGAACATATCGATAAAGAAGAAGGTGAACACTACGACCAGCATATCCACAGAGAAAATCTTGTCGAACTCGAACTGACAGAAGATAGGACTTATGGACTCCGGTGCCGACACGACACCTTTGAATTCGGTAACACCTAACGGAATGCCGATAAGCATTGTGATGATGATTCCAAGAAGAATCGCTCCCGGTACATTGCGGGCATATAGGAAACCGGTAATGATAAGTCCGATGAAGGCGAGGAGGGCAGATCCGGATGTGATGTCACCCAGGGCTACAAGAGTTGCACCATCTGCCACTACCACTCCGGCACTTTTCAGACCTATAAATGCGATGAAAAGTCCTATACCGGCACCGATGGCATTTCTAAGGCTCATAGGAATAGCATCTACAATCGCTTCTCTCACATTAGTAAGAGTCAGAACGATGAAGATGAGACCTTCAATAAGGACTGCAGTAAGGGCAAACTGCCAGGAGTAGCCCATTCCCATACATACGCTATAGACGAAGAATGCATTCAAGCCCATTCCTGGAGCAAGACCAAACGGAAGTTTGCCTATAAAGGCCATCGCAAGGCATCCTACTATTGCGGCCAGGGCTGTAGATGTAAACACAGAACCTATAGGCATACCGTCGAGTTCGCCGAACATAGCAGGGTTGACGGCCAGGATGTACGACATAGTCAGGAACGTAGTGATACCTGCAACGATTTCCGTGCGGATCGTTGTCTTTGCAGGATCAAATCCGAATAGTTTCTTTAGCATATCGTTTCAATTTAGAATGTCCATTTTGCACCGAAAGCAGGCATTGCGTCGAATCCTTTCGCAACAAAGTTTGCTGAAAGCTCCAGCTCTCCGCCTACACTTAGATTTATGTCTTCCCAGCCTTTGACCTTGTTGAGGTTAACCCAGAACTGAGGCTCGGTCATAAATATGAATTCTGTTCCCTGCCAAGGTCGCAGTTCTCTCCAGAAATCAGCAAAGCCGCTGAATGTGCACCAGCCATCGGCAAACTCGATTCCCCATACGCCGGTGATCTGGAAATTGTGCATCTGACATCTTCCCAGTACGTCCAATGTGCCGGGAATCGCCTTATACATAGCGGAGATTGACCACGTCTTTGTGAAATCGTCTGAGTGTCCGGAATATGTCAGACCTCCGAGGAAAGAATTGTTGAATGAGGTTCCGACGCTGAGTCCGCCGTTGTATTCCAGGTGGACTGACAGCCAGTTCACATCTGAATCCTGCCAGAAATTCAGTTCGCGGGAGATTTCCCAATATGCTCCGCTGGCTTTCGGCGAATAGTCAAAGTCGATGAAGAAGAATGTGCTTCCCCCAGCATCAGGCCGGAACATTTCCACTGTTGATGTGGCACATCCTCTGCCGGCATCATAGAATAACTGCAGGTTCTGGGCCTGTGCTTCATTGATTCCCAGGAAGGAGGCACAGAAGAGTACTAAGGCTGTAATGAATCGTCTCATAACTTGTGGTTTATGCGTGTGAAGTTAATAATAAAACTTGATAGATTTTTCCATACAGAATTTTTTTTATAAATTAGTCGCTCAAGTCGCCAATTACCTAATCAGCAGCCCTATGAATGAAATCAAGACGTTTTATGAACCTCCTTTTGTTGAGGTTATTGAGATTGAGGTTGAGCAGATCTTAGCCTCATCTGGAGCAGGAAACACTCCGGATTTTGATCTGGGAGATGACTTTTAATTGTGTGTTTATGAAAGCTGTCCATAAGTTCTCGTTGCTGTTTGCGGTGATGGCGTCAGCAATGTTTTTCAGTTGCTCGAAGAGTGTTTCAGACCATATCGTCGCAGATCCGGTTGCAGATCCGGAAGCTGCAGTGTCGTCTGGTGATCTGTATTTCAGAATAGGATTGAATGATTCTGAGGTGGCTACCAGATTGACTTATAATGACAGTCGGTCTATGATAAAGACAAAATGGGAAGAAGACGATGTCATTTATCTTAACGGCCAGCCTTCGACTTCAAATTATTCATATCCCCTGGTACTTGATTCTGGTGCAGGTACAAATGTGGGTACTTTCAGGCTGTCCGGTACATACTCGATCAACAGTTATGTGTGGGCGTTGTATTTTCCCGGCGACCGCATAAGGGAGGAATCGGATTTTCTTAAATTCTCATATAAGGGTCAGGTTCAGAAAGGCAATTCGGATTTGAGCCATCTGAAGGAATATCATTCCGTAAGATATCTCAGGTCCGAAGATGTGACGCCTGTAAATATAAATGAGATGACCGCTGTCGATTTCTCCGGGGGCAATGTCCAGCAGTCGGGATGTATGAAATTCAATCTGAGCGGCCTGGACCCGATGGTACCTGCTGCCATTTACCTGGAATATATCAATCCTGATGGCCAGATTGAAGATTGTTTCTACACCTATAATATCCTAAACTATTATTATGGAGCCTTCGCTCCGGTTCAGGAGACGAATTCCAATGTATGTCTTAAGTTGGAGGGATTTGAGAGGACGACAGAGATTACAGCATATATGATGATGTCAAATGCAGATGTGAAGGTGAAGGAGGGAGGAAAGTTCAGGGTTACCGTTGTGGAGGATGATGGAGGCAGGTGTTATTGTGATAAGCTTATCAATGCTGATGCGACCCTTTCCGGAGGAGAACTGAATACGATTACCTGTACATCCTGGACAAAGGTCAGTGATAAGGACGGAATGGTCGATTCGGCGAATGGCGTGACTGTGCTTCACGAAAAGACCTTAGGCAACGGAACGGATATAATCATTATGGGTGACGGATACAGCGAGGGATCTGTCGGCAAGGGAAGTGTATATGAGGAGACTATGAAGCAGGCGTATGCCGATTTCTTCAGCGTAGAACCGTTTGCAAGCCTCAAGGATTATTTCAATGTATATTATATCAATGCCGTATCGCCTGAAGAACACGATGCTCAGCCGCATTTCAGTGGAAACGGTGCTGTGCAGGGTGATGCCGTGACGGTGTTCAATACGCAGTTTACCGAGAATACAACGCATATTTCAGGCAATGATGAAGCTGCCGTTCTATATGCAATGCAGGCTATCAGATCAAAAGGAGGTCCCGGTGGGGAGCCTTGTACCGATGAGAACGAGGTCTACAATAGAGCACATAAGGCTCTGATTATCCTTATGGTAAATGTGCCTTGTCACGCAGGTACCTGCTATCTCAGAAGTACCTACACGGAGGATTATGGAAACTCCTATTCTGTGGCATATTCTGCTGTCAACTCTTCAGACGATATGAGAAAATGGACTATGATTCACGAGGCAGGAGGACACGGATTCGGTAAACTGCTGGATGAGTATGTCGCCTATCAGTTTGTTACGTTTGACACAGGATTGTGGGATAATTTCATTCAGACAAGAAATCTGGGTGTAGGAAGAAATATAGATAAATATTGGGGCAGCACTTATCCGGGGCCAAGCAATATGGTATGGGGAGGTACTATAAAAGAAAATGCCGTCGAAGTGACAACCGCATCTAATGTATATTGGAAGAGTCTTATTGATATATATGCTTCTGAAGAAACAGGTGTATATGAAGGTGCAAACACCTACAGCAATTTCTATTGCCGCTCTACACCGAACAGCATAATGAACGACCAGTTCAGTGATAAAGGACAATTCTTCAATGCAATCTCCCGTTGGGCTATATGGTACAGACTTATGCGACTGACCGGGATGAATGTAGGTAATACATTCGAGAGTTCTCTTGCTGGATTCCTAAGCTTCGATTCGGGCTTGACGGCAGTCTGGTCTTCAGGGGATTTTGTCTCCACCAGATCCCTGGTGGAGATCGAGCCTTCAGCTCCGCCGGTAGTCATTATCGGCAACTGGGAAAATGGCACCTTTATAGAATAGACCGGCGGAGCGAGTACAGGATGAAGCCTATTTCTGGTTGAGTATTTCCTTTTTGGCTTCTTCGAAGGCTTCGGCCATGTCGATCATTTTGCCGATTTCGGTTTTTTCCAGTTCCTTGATGACTTTGTTGTTTGTGTAGTAGTTGAATTGGACTAAGTCGTAGCAGGCTGCAGGCAGGCCTTGTCTGACGAAATAGTTGCGGCCGACTGTCAGGTGCATTTCGTTGTCCTTTACAACGGTGTTCTCAAAGGCGACCAGGGTGGCCTTCTGCTTTATCTCCAACTGTTCCGGACTCATCAGTGAATCCGGCTGGTCCCAGCCGAGCTCTTTTATCAGGTCGTTGTATTCTGCCTCAGAGATAACCTTCTGCTGATTGCAGGAGCAAAGGGCTAATAGCGCCAATAGAATGTAAAGCTGTTTCATACTGCTGGTGTTTAGATGTATTGATATATATGGTTACTGGTGTGTCCGTTACTTCGTGAGGCGGGCCAGGAAGTCGTAGGAGTTGCCTTTGTAGAGGATTTCGGTCTTGTAGCCGCAGCCGGCTGCGTACATTGTGAGGGTTTCGGGATCGATGTAGAGCCAGTCGAAGGTTTCGCCTTTGATGTTTCTGTACTGCATCCTGTAGTCGACTTCTCCGTAATATGCGCCTGCCAGGTCTATGCTTACGCTGCCGTCTTCCTCTTCATATAGATATATAAGGTCACTTGAGTCCATAAGGATCTGTCCGCCTTCTGCCAGGAGAGAATCCATTCTTCGGAAGAAGGCCGGGAGATTTTCGACCTTGCCGATGATGCCCGAGCCGTTCATCAGCATAAGGATGGTGTCAAACTTCCTGTCGAGCATAGGGGAGAAGAGGTTGACTTCTGCCACATCCTTGACCCCGCGTGCCTTCATCGTCTCGACCGAGAGAGGGGAGATGTCGATGGCACAGACTTCCTTGCCCATATCCTGAAGGGCAAGCGAGTGGCAGCCGCTGCCGGCTCCGACGTCCAGAATGCTGCCCTGGGCCTTTTCCAAGGCGAGTTTCTCCAGTTTGGACATCTGAGCATAGGTCCTGAAGAGGGTCTTTACAGGGATCTCGTCCTCATCAAACATCTCTGACATCACTCTGAGCTTTGCGGCTTTACCTGTCTTGAAGTATTCCGCTATCGCTGCTCCCATCGGGTCTGCAGACGGTGCAAGGGTCTTGAATGAGAATCCGTTTTCCATAACCGTTATGCCTTTTTTGAGAACTTGATGCAGCACCAGCCGTCAATGCTGTCGTGGCTTACATAGTCCAGACCTGCAGCTGTGGCAGTGCCGATGAGCATAGGCATATCCTCTACATAGAATCCGCTGACAAACAGAAGGCCTCCTCTGTGGAGTGAGAGGGCATATGTAGGGATGTCCTGGAGAAGGATGTTGCGGTTGATGTTGGCCAGGAGTACGTCGTAGGTGTTTCTCTGGAGGAGCGAAGCGTCTCCACAATATGTCTCGATGACCTTGCCGACTCTGTTGAGGCGTGCGTTGTCATATGCGGAGATGGCTGCGACCGCGTCGATGTCGATGCCATATACCTTCGCAGCCTTCATCTTTGCTGCGAGGATGGCGAGCACCGCTGTTCCGCACCCCATATCCATAACGACCTTGCCACGGACTGATTCTTCGTTCTCAATCAGTGCTCTGCACATCATATAGGTGGTCTGGTGGTGACCTGTGCCGAAGGCCATCTTAGGGTCGATGGTGATGTTGAAGCGTGTGCGCTTGAGACCTTCGTGGAACGAGGCCTTGATGGTGCACTTGCCGTCCACCACGATAGGCGGGAACTGGCTTTCCCAGACCGCGTTCCAGTTTACAGCCGGCAAAAGGTTGGCGGAGAACTCCACGTCGAATCCCATACCTTCGAGCCCGCTCAGAAGCACTTTGAGGGCCTGGGCGTCGTAGAGGTCCTTCTGTATGTAGCATTTGAGGAAAGGATCCTCCATAGAGAATGATTCGTATGGAAGTTCGCTTACTTCCGCTGTCACGATCTCAGCGTTTTCCTCGCTGTAAGGGGCGATCTTGATCGCGACCTCGATATATTCCTGACTATTCATTTTTCAGTGTGTCTGTTGGTTCTACTTTTATTTCTTCTGTCGGGGCAGGGGCGGTGTTGCCTTCTATGTCACCTTCGGCGCTGCCTTCTTCAAGCTGTTTCTGCTCTTCGGCTGACAGATCTTCCATTGTCTGTTCTGCCGCATTGACATAGCCGATCTCCTTCTTGAGGTTTTCGATGGCTTCCTGCTCCTGGTTCTCCTTTATAGCTATGTCCACTCCTCTTTCGTAGATGTTCCTGATGGACTCGACAAGGTTTATCTTGGTCTGGTCTATCACTGCGGTGAAGGCCGGGAGCTTCTTGTTCTTGTACTTTGCCTTTCCGATCTTGAACTTCATACTGTCGAAGTCCGGACCATAGAGGTCGACTCCGACTTTGAATACCATAGGGGAGCGTATGATGGAAGCGTGGTATCTGTAGGACATATCGAAGTTGTGCAATCCGCTCAAGGCCAGAGTGTAGCGGTCGACTTCCACTATGAATGGGAAGACCTCAATCTTGCTGTCCTTGATTACTCCTTCCACTGTCATCTTGCTGATCTTTGCCTCTTTGCTGTCCTTGAACTTGAGCTTCCTTGCAAGATCGCTGAACATCTTGTTCTCGGAGATGGTCAGATTGTTTCCGCCGATTCTTGCTACGCCGTTCAAGGTAGGTATTATGATGTTCATACAGGTGTCAAGGTTGGCGGTGGCCGCAATCTCGCAGTTTATCAGGCCTTTGAATGACTTCAGAAGCGGCATTATCGTATCTATTTCAGGAAGCATATCGATCACCTTTTCTGAGGTCACATCCAAAAGATTGAAACTGAATCCTGTGCTGATGTCCTTCTTTGTCCTGGTAGAGTAGAATGCTTCAAGCTCCGCCCTTCCCATATTGGTGGAAGCCTTGGTGTCAAGGATCTGCACGCACCTTTCCTTCATCGTAAGCTTCGATGTGAGTCTGTCTATTGCCAGGTCAGAGTACCTGATGTTCTTTCCGTCGATTCTGATGTCAGCCCTGAGGTTGGCCGGAACGATGATGAGTGACTCTGAATCAGATGTGCTCAACGTGTCCGCAACCACCATCTCAAGGTATTCTTCGTCGCTCACTTCGCTCATATCCACTCCTTCGCTTTCCGGATTGAACCTGCTTCCAGCATCGAATGCTGCCAGCAGTGCGTCTGCCTCCATCTTGTCAGTGGTGATATCCATATCGAGATTATAGGTGCCGGCTCCGAGAAGTGCACGTCTTAGTCCGGAAAGGGAACCTTTGAAGGTCAGGTCGGAATTTCCGGATGTAATCTTAAGGCTGTCGATGGCAATCTCGTTGTTGGTTATGTGCATATACGCTCCGCGGAGTGAGTTCCTTGCTGGGAAATATGGGGTGATGAGCATACCGGAACGTATGCCGAGACTTCCGTCCACATCCCATTCCCTGAAGTATTTTGCTGCGGTCTGGTCAAGGCTGACCTTGATGTCCTTTGCTCGGAAGTCCTCTTCCTGCATCCATTCGGGAATCTCCCTCGATCGCAATGTACGTCTCCAATGTGACATCAGCGAATCGTAAGGCACATCCGGATACACATTTGCCAGTGAATCAAGAATGTGCTTTCTACGTGCGCGGCGGTCTGCAGTGTTCATCGCGGCCTTGCCCGAGAATGAGGCATCTGTCAGGGTGATTCTGTTGTGGAGGTCTCTGTAGAGGATGTTCTTGTTTTCGCTTGAAACCGTTATCACCGGAATCTCCGGCTGCCCTTTCTTAGGGAACATACGGAAGGTGTTGGCAGTGCTGCTTAGTACGATGTTGGTACCCTCGCTGTCTTTAAGAGAGAGGGAGCCTGCCTGGAACTTTCCTGATAGAGGGTGAACGCGTGTGGTGTCCTGGTCAAGTAATGCGTCGATTGAGTTCATCGCAGAGACCTGTAGCCCTCTGCCGCTGAATGACAGGGCGTCCTGAAGATTTACAGAAGCGTTTACGAGTACTCCCTTGATTCCCAATACCTTGAAGCTCCTGCCTGTTCCCCTTGTGGAGGTGATGGTCTCAGGAGCAATCCTTATGTTCAATTTGTCCAGAGCTATGTCTATGCTGTCAGCTGGTGAGCTGAAAAGAATCTTGTCGCTGACAATGCTGCCGTTCAGGTCGGCCTTTGCGAAGTTGTATATGTCCGCCTGCGACATCTTTACCTTGCCCTTGAGGTTGGCTGACAATGTGCCTTCGGCAGTCATACCCTTGGTGTCAGGCAGGAAGGTGGCAAGGGAGTCGACGGCTGCCCTCAGGATTGCCTCGACGTCGAATATGGGGTCTTCTCCCAGGAGGTCCTCAGCTGCTGCACTTGCTTTGAATGAAAGGCCATAGGTGCTTATGTCCGCTTTTGACAGGTTTGCATTCAATCTGCCTTTGTCGTCGGTCTGGGCAGTCGCGTCAAGGGCTATTCTTATGTCGTGGGCGATGGCCTTGTGGCTTGTCTTTGAACGAGGGATGCTGAGGGAAGCCTTTATTGCCGGCAGGGTGTCGCCTCCCAACGCTCCGTCGATCTCGCCGTTGAGCGAGAGCGAGGCGTCTGTCTTTATATCCCTGGCTTCTGGAATTATATTTACTGCAAAGTCGCTGATGAAGTCTTTTACCTTCCATCCGTTGATTCCGAAGTTTCCTCTGATGTACGGACTGCCTCCGCCCAGGGAGAGGTCGGCGTTCAATGTGATAGGGATATGCGCAATGTCTGCCTCGAACTTGTGCAGCTCGAATGTCTGTGTGGAGTCTTTGGGAAGACCTACTGTGCCGGACAGCTCGATAGGAACCAGCATCCTTCCGAAGGACCTTGTCGCCAGTCGGGCCATTGCCGCTGCGCTGAGATCCATATGGTCTTCGTGCTCGTCCATCTTCAGACTGTTGAGTCTCAGGCTGAGGGTGTCAGAGCCGATACGGCCTGCTACAAGCATACTGTCTAAGGAGAGCGAGATCTTGTTGCTCTCTATGTTTTTCAGTTTGTACTTTCCATCGAAGGACATTCTTCTGATGTTCGCCATCGCAAAGATGCTGTCCTGGCTGTCGGTGTAGACGAAATGAGGACGTCTGAGAAGTCTTACCCTTCCGATCGAAATGTCAGGGATGGATGTTTCGACGCTGTCCTCTTCTGCCTCTATCTTGAATATATTCCAGTTGGCGTTGAGCGAGTCGTAGGAATGTGCAAAGACGCGAGGTTGCGAGATGATTACGTGAGGTATGCTGATCTTGCCCAGTAGGAGGGCGCCGGCGTTGATGCCTGCGGAAAATCTTCTTACAGAGATGAGGGTGTCCGCAATCTCTCCGGTTCCCTGGAATACCAGTCTGGCCTGAGGCCCTGCTGCCTCAAGAGAATCGAACCGTTCTGCCGGATAGGTCAGAGCACAGTCTTCAATGGAGATGCCGACGTTGGGGAAGTGACGGAACATCCTGAGTCTCACCTTGCTGAACGAAAGGTCGCCGTCAATATATTCAGATGCGAACTTGTCCACAATGCCTGAGAGCACCTTCGGAGTGACCAGAATCTGCAGCGCTATAAGTATTGCCAGCCATATTCCGGCAATCCATATCACTACCTTGAGGACCTTCGTTAATGGCCTGGCCTTCTTTTCGTTTGACGCCTCAGCGTCCTTGTTGATATCTTCTGTCATATTATAATCCTTATCCATATATCCTAAACACACAAAGATAGCGATTTTTTATTAACAACTGTGTGTTAATATCAATATAACATTTTTGTTGCACGGGACTTCCTTTACCCGTAAATTTGCACGTTTTTAAATATAAGGTAATATATGGAAACACCGTTTGTATATGACAAATATATAACAGGCAAGTATTTCCTCGGCCGCAAGAAGGAGTGCTCTGTGATGGCGAATCTGCTCGCTGCCCGCGAGCACGTCTCGCTGTACGAGCCGCCGAAGACGGGTAAGATGTCCCTTATCCGCCAGACCCTGATCAATATGAGAAGCAATGGAGTGCAGTTTATCGCCCCATTCGTGGATATGCTAAGTGTCAGAACCTTGAGCGATTTCCTGCTTGCTTTCGGAACTTCTGTGCTTAAGGCATCTGCCTCCACTCCTGAGGAGTTTTCGAAGATCGTGAAGACCCATCTTGCGGACACACACTTTGTGTTCGACCATATGCGGTACTCGATGGATGAGGAACTGGTTTCCCTGAACTGGACTCCGGACCTGAATGACGTTGAGAAGATGATGAGGCTTCCGGTGGAGATGGCCAAGGAGAAGAAAGTACCATACATTGTGATACTCAATGAGTTCCATAATATACTCAATGCTGCGGAAGGCGAGAAGGTGCTGAAGATTCTTGAAGCTCAGTTTGCTCTCAGAGAGGAGCCTTACACTGCGACATTCGTGATGTCTGGCGGAATGGTGAATGCGATGAAGTACATATTCGAGGAGAAGCGCTTCTTCTACAGACAGGCCAACCATATAGCTTTGTCTAAAGTGGATGAGAGAGAGATTGTCGAGCATATCGTGAAGGGTTTCCTTAATATGACAGGAAAGTCCTTCGACCGTAACCTGGCAACAGGTGCGTGCGAGCTTTTTCAGTCGAACCTCTGGTATGTGAACCACCTTGCCGCCATCTGTGACGCTCTTTCCAAGGGATTTGTGACTGAGCCGATGATGACGGAGGCGCTTAATTCGATGATATCAGTACACGAGCCTCGTTTCATCTCTATCGTGAACGACCTGACAGACCATCAGCTGAGCCTGCTCAGGGCAGTTCTGGACGGAGTGGTGAAGTTCAGCGCTTCGGATGTAATTGAAAAATACCATCTCAACTCTTCAGCAAATGTGCGCAGGGTGAAGGATGCGCTCAAGAAGAAGGAGGTCCTTACCTTCAATGAAAAGGATGAGCCTGTGATTCTTGATCCACTGTTCGAGTATTGGGTAAGTACATTCTATTTTAAGATTAAACGATGAAGAAGACCAAGATCGTCGTGCTGACAGGAGCCGGTGTCAGCGCAGAGAGCGGAGTGAGCACATTCCGTGACAGCAACGGCTTGTGGGAAAACTATAAGGTGGAAGACGTCGCTTCGATTGAGGGCTGGTACAGAAACCCTGCACTGGTCCTGGAGTTTTACAATGCGCGTCGCGCGCAGCTTGCGGAAGTCAAGCCGAACGCTGCGCACATCGCGATAGCATCACTTGAGCAGGACTACGACGTGACTGTTGTGACTCAGAATGTGGACAACCTTCACGAAAGGGCAGGCAGCACAAAGATCATCCATCTTCACGGTGAGCTGACCAAGGTGCGCCCGGAGAACTGCTGCAACGACAGGGATGGCTACTCGGAGGAGACGGTCTTTGACATAGGTACAGACAGTATAAATATAGGTGATATGGCTCCTAACGGAGCTCAGCTCAGGCCGCACATCGTCTGGTTCGGGGAGGCGGTGCCTAAGATCGAGAAGGCAATCGACGCCGTAGAGGCGGCGGATATGCTTCTGATCGTAGGAACATCCCTCCAGGTCTATCCGGCAGCTGGCCTGTACAGATATGCAAAATCTTCTACACCTATATATATAATAGATCCAAAGGATGTGCCTGTGCGCGATGGCCGCGTGACACACATTAAGGATGTGGCTACCAATGGTATGGAAGTGTTTAAAAATATTTTGAAATCAAAATAATATGCTTATCTTTGCAGCCCTATAATGAAAAGGAGGTGATTTTAGTATGATTATAGTTCCAGTTAAGGATGGAGAGAGCATCGAGAAGGCTCTTAAGAAGTTCAAGAGAAAATTCGAGAAGACAGGCGCAATCCGCGAGCTTCGCGCAAGAAAGAACTTCGTTAAGCCGTCAGTAAAGAAGAGAATGCAGATGCAGAAGGCTATCTACGTTCAGCAGATGCAGCTTCAGGACGAGCAGTAATTTTATTGCAGAAGATAATTTAGTAGAGATTGTCAAGCTATATGGTTTAAGAGTCGCATAGCGACCGCTTGCAGTCTAAAACTTTTAATAATTTTTAAGTTTTTATGTACGCAATCGTAGAAATTGCAGGCCAGCAGTTCAAAGTAGAGGCTGGTATGGAGATCTTCGTAAACCGCCTTGCGGATGAGAAGGGTGCTTCAGTAGAATTCGACAAGGTTCTCCTTATCGACGCAGACGGTGCAGTGAAAGTAGGTGCACCTTACGTAGAGGGAGCAAAGGTAACAGCAACTGTTCTTGGTAGAGCAGAGAGAGGTGTTAACGACGGAATGAAGGGTGACAAGGTCCTCGTATTCAAGAAGAAACGTCGTAAAGGCTATCAGAAGCTTAACGGACACCGTCAGTATTTTACAAAACTTCAGATCAATGCGATCGCTTAATTAATTGAGGAGGAATAGATTATGGCACATAAAAAAGGCGTCGGTAGTTCCAAGAACGGTCGTGAGTCACATAGCAAACGACTCGGTATCAAGAAATTTGGTGATCAGGCAGTAAAGGCTGGTAACATCCTCGTTCGTCAGAGAGGTACAGTTCACAACCCAGGTCTCAATGTAGGTATGGGTAAGGACCACACTCTTTACGCTTTGATCGACGGTAAGGTTAGCTTCCGCAAGAAGGCTGACAACAAGTCATACGTTTCAGTACTTCCATTCGAGAACTAATTCTCCGGAAGACAGAAAAGTTAAGGAAGGCAGTAATCCGATGGATTATTGCCTTCTTATTTTGTGTTATATTGGGGAAATTATTGTAACTTTGCGTGATATATCCTATTGAATTCAAGATTTTAAAATATATAAGGTTATGCTTACTTTAAAATTGCTTCGTGAGAATCCGGAATTCGTGATTGAGAAGCTCGCAAAAAAGAATTTTGACGCAAAGGAGATCGTTGAGAAGATCAACCTCCTGGACCAGAATAGAAGAGCTATGCAGGTAGAGCTCGACTCGTGTCTGGCTGAGCAGAAGAAAAAGGCCGCACAGATCGGTGGCCTTATGAAAGAAGGCAAGAGAGAAGAGGCTGACGCTGTAAAGGCTGAGGTGGCTGCTCTCAAGGTACGCTCAAGCGAGATCGAGAAGAAATCAGAGGAGAACAACACAGAGCTCAACTCTCTGCTGGTACTCCTCCCTAACCTTCCTTGCGACCAGGTTCCTTTCGGAAAGGGTGCAGAGGACAACGTTGTAGTGAAGACAGGAAACGAGATTCCTGAACTTGGCGAAAACAGCCTTCCTCACTGGGAGCTTGCAAAGAAGTATGACATCATCGACTTCGATCTTGGTGTAAAGCTTACAGGAGCCGGTTTCCCTGTCTACAAGGGCAAGGGTGCAAGACTTCAGAGAGCCCTCATCAACTATTTCCTCGATATGAACACTGAGGTGGGTTACCTCGAAGTAGAGCCACCTGTAATGGTAAACGAGGCTTCAGGATTCGGTACAGGTCAGCTTCCTGACAAGGAAGGACAGATGTATCACGCAACTGCTGACAACTTCTACCTTGTACCTACAGCAGAGGTTCCTGTGACAAACATCTACCGTGACGTTATTCTCGGAAACAACGATTTCCCTGTAAAGATGACAGCTTACACTCCTTGCTTCCGCCGCGAGGCAGGTTCATATGGCAAGGACGTTCGTGGTCTCAACAGACTTCATCAATTCGACAAGGTCGAGATCGTGCGTATCGAGAAACCAGAGGATTCATATGCTGCCCTGGATGATATGATAGCTCACGTAGAGAAGCTTGTTTCAAGCCTCGGTCTTCCTTACAGAATCCTCCGCCTCTGCGGTGGTGATATGAGCTTTACATCAGCAATCACCTACGACTTCGAGGTGTACTCGGCAGCGCAGGGACGCTGGCTCGAGATCTCGTCAGTTTCAAACTTTGAGGCATACCAGGCTAACCGTCTGAAACTCAGATATAAGGATGCTGATGGCAAGATCCAGCTCGCTCACACTCTCAACGGTAGCTCGCTCGCTCTTCCACGTGTGGTTGCTGCCCTCCTCGAGAACAACCAGAAGGGTGACAGAATCGAGATCCCTGAGGCACTCCGTCCTTACACCGGTTTCGATTATATCGACTAGTCCGGATGGCGGGAGCCAAGACCATATTAGGCATCGACCCGGGAACCAACATCCTTGGTTACGGCATTATAAGTGTGGACTCTAAGGGTCCACACTATGTCGATATGGGGGTGTTCGATCTGAGGAAGATAAAGGAACCTTTCGAGAAACTCGCAAATATATTTTCGGGTGTCAATGAACTCGTTGAGACCTACCATCCCGATGAACTTGCTGTAGAGTCCCCGTTCTACGGAAAGAACGTCCAGGTGGTGCTCAAGCTCGGCAGGGCCCAGGGAGCTGCGATAACAGCGGCCATAATGCACGGAATTCCTGTTACCGAGTACGCTCCTAGAAAAGCGAAGATTGCGATATGCGGCAATGGTGCAGCCTCTAAAGAGCAGGTGGCGATGATGCTGCAGAAGACCCTTAAGGTGGATCTGGATTCGAAGTTCCTGGATGCGACTGACGCTTTGGCAATAGCCTTGTGTCATCATTATCAGATGTCAAATCCCCTTGCTGCCGTGGGAGGCAAGTCGGATTGGAAGAAATTTCTGGAAAATAACCCGGAAAGGATAAAAAAATAGTTCCCTCCGTTTAAACTTTTCACGAAACAAGGTGTCTAAAAGTGCGATAAAAGGTTGGATTGTGTATCCAGCCTTTCTTTATGACGATAAATTACATCAAATACGAACTATGACAAAGCACGTGTCTTTATTTTTAAAGTCTATTCTTTCTGTTGCAGCGTTTATGATCGCCTCTGTCGCTTTTGCACAGGGGAACTTTACTGTCAAGTTGAAGCTGGTTGATGAGAAGACTTCAGAGCCTGTCTCATTTGCAACAGCATCGCTTACTGTGAAGGGGGAGACAACAGCAGCAAAGTACGTCCTCACCAATGATGAGGGAGCTGCTGAAATCACAAAAGTGAAGAAGGGAACCTATAAGTTCAAGGCTGAACTTATGGGTTACACGACATACGAAAAGGAAATTGTAGTCGAAAAGAATGTTGATCTCGGAACCATCAAGATGGCAGAGGATGTCAAGGTTCTTGACGCAGCAAGCGTTTCGGCTGTAGGTAATCCGATCATCGTGAAGAAGGACACGATCGAGTACACTGCTTCTTCTTTCAAGACATCAGATAACGATATGCTGGAACAGCTCCTGAAGAAACTTCCAGGTGTGGAGATCGGATCTGACGGCTCCATCACAGCCAACGGTGAAACAATCAAGAAGATTACCATTGACGGAAAGACTTTCTTCCTTGACGACCCGCAGCTTGCTTCAAAGAACATCCCCGCAAAGATCGTTGAGAAAGTGAAGGTGGTAGAGAAGAAGTCGGATCAGGCGAAATTCACCGGTATCGATGACGGAGAGGAAGAGACTATCATTGATCTCTCGCTTCGCCAGGGTATGATGCAGGGATGGTTCGGCAACACTATGGCCGGCGGCGGAGCAGACATTCCTGGCGCAGGTTCAGATATGACTGACCCTCGTTTCCAGACTGCAGCTATGGTCGGACGCTTTACTGACAAGAGCCAGATCAGTGTGATTATGAATGCCAACAACACCAACAACCGCGGTTTCAATGATATGGCCGGCAGTATGATGCAGGGTATGCGCGGTGGCGGTGGCGGAATGGGCCGCGGAATGGGCGGCTGGGGTGGCGGCAACGGCATCACCACATCCTGGATGGGAGGTCTCAACGGAGCCTTCACCCTTTTTGATGACAGGATGGAACTTGGAAGCAACTATCTCTATAACGGGTCCATCAGGGATGTGCTGGAGGAAAGTTCAAAGATTACCTATCTTGAAAATGGTACACGCCTGATCAACGATGAGCAGGGCATAAACACCACAAGGACTCAGGGCCACCGTTTCGGTATGCGACTTGAGCACGAGTTCTCTGACAACACATCCATTATATTTGAGCCTCAGGTGAATTTCGGTGCCGGTTCGTTCAATCAGTATTCTGATTTCCAGACATATACAGAAGTGGGTGAGGCGCGTGACTCTACTAACCGCGGTTATAACAGCAACCTCGGAGACAACAACAACTGGTCTGCAAGCGGTTTCCTTGTGTTCAGACACCGTCTCGGTAAACCTGGTAGAACAATATCTGCAAACGTACGTTTCAGTTTCAGCGACAACGAACTCCTTGGCTACAATCAGTCTCTTACACAGGTGAAGGATGCCACCACATCGGTGTGGGCGGATGAGATCATCAATCAGAGATTCGACCAGAACTCAAAGAGCTCGTCTCTTAACGGAAGATTTGTCTACACAGAGCCTCTCACAGAGGTGCTCTTCCTCGAGGTTAATTACCAGTATGGCTGGAGCAGAAACATCACAGGCAAGAAGACCTTCAACAGCGGATCTGACCTCATTGAAGACGGAATGCTCATCTTCAATCCGGTAGGAGAGTACGAGGATACAAGGTACACCAACAACATCCTCAACCGTTCAATTACCCAGCGTGGAGGACTTACTTTCAGCTATCAGAAAGAGAAGATACGTGCCCAGATCGGTGCTTCTGCCAACCCGACAGACACCTACAATGAGACAACGGGACACGACACCTACAGGAGCAAGGTCGTGAACTGGTCACCTCAGGCTATGTTCAACTATGAATTCTCAGATTATTCAAATATAAGATTGTTCTATTTCGGACGTTCTGCGCAGCCTTCAACATCGCAGCTCCTTCCGGTACCGGACAACTCTAACCCGTTGAATATCTCGCTTGGTAATCCTAACCTCGATCCGTACTTCACACACAGTATGAGATTGATGTATGGCTACACCAACAGAGAGACATTTACATCTGTTCACGCGCGCCTGAACGGAAGCCTCGTGGACAATGCCATCACAAATGCGCAGTGGTATGACCCTGCCGGAGTACAGTACTCTATCCCTGTAAACGGCCCTGGAACAGGATCTCTTGACGGCCGTCTGATGGTGAACTCACCGATCGGAACCTCAGGTTTCTCGATTTTCTCAATGACAAATGCCCGCTACAATCAGTCTACATCATTTATTGGAAAGGGTTCTTTGAACTCTGACAATTACTATGATTCAGAGGCTGCAACTTTCAACTATGAACTCTTCAACAAGGACTTCCCTGATCTTGGCGAGAGCGACCTCTTCATTACCAACAAGACCGGGACACTGAGCCTCACACAGAGACTCCGTCTCACTTACAGGAATGATTTTGTCGAACTTACAGTCGGTGGAAGGACGAGGATGTCGAAGTCGTGGTACACAATGGAAAACAGTCAGCTTGATGCGACCTGGAACAATCAGGTGGAGAGCTCTATGAACTGGACAGTTCCTGGAGGATTCAACCTGATTGCGGACCTCGACTACAACTGGTACAACGGTTACACGACTCCTCAGGAAGACGAATTCATTCTTAACGCGGAGATTACCAAACTTCTTTTCGACAACAAGTTCACGCTTGCCCTCAAGGCCTATGACCTTCTCGGACAGTCAAAGAACCTTTCTGTGACTGATTCGGCGAACTACCATATGGAGGCGAGGAACAACACGCTCGGACGTTACGTGATCGTGTCGCTTACCTACCGCTTCGGCACATTCGGAGGCGGACGTGGCGGTCACGGTGGCCGCGGCCCTATGGGCGGACCAAGACGTTTCTAGCGGAACTTATTTCCTTGTGATCAGCTGCACTCCGAGTGCGGCCAGAAGAAGGAGGAAAAGAAAAGTGCAGATGCGTCCTGTTATGTCTCCGTGGGCGACATAGAAAGTGACGTCATCTCGAAGAGGAATATTTCCTTTTATTACAGCCGGCTCCCACCAGGGGGTCGGCTGATTTATTTCTCCGGACGGAGAAATGATGGCAGAAATACCGGTGTTTGCGCATCGTGCGATGGCGCGGCGTGTCTCGATGGCTCTGAGTGACGAGTAGCTAAGGTGCTGTCTGTAGCCCGGAGTATTGCCCCACCAGGCGTCGTTGGTGATGACTGCAAGGGCGCGTGCGCCTTTTCTGATGTAGTCAGTGCAGTACTCGCCATAGACTGACTCATAGCACACTGCGCAACCTATTGGAACTGTCTGTCCGTCAGTGCCTTTTATATTGAGCAGGGAGATCTCATCCTGGCCTACGCAGCGACCCATCACTCCTCCGAGCATATCGTCTATCTTGCAGAATATTGCCGGATACGGAGTCTTTTCGACCGCTACGACCAGCTTGCTCTTGTGGAAGATTTCCGTGCGGGCTGTACCGTCAACTATAAGGGCTGAGTTGTGTGACTCGAGCCAGACATTGTCTCCGAGGTCTCTTGCTGTGTGTGACGGAGCCTTTTCCGACTGGATGTAATCATAAGTGGAAGCGCCGAAAAGCAGGTTCACGCCCGGATAGTCCTTCAGGAATGATGTGAATCTTCTCCAGGTGCGGCTGCGTTCGTATTGACCGGGGATTACAGGACTTGTGAAGGTTTCTGGGCCGAGAAGGAGAAGTGGCCCGGCTGTGGAGTCAGCCTTCCTGTCTGCCAGCGCCTTTGACGCCTGGGCCAGAAGGATGGCGTCCTGCTGCTCCTGGGTCATTGCCTCGAATTTGTTGTAAGGGTCGATGTTCGGCTGGAGAATCATTACGGGAAGCGTCTCCTTGGCTTCCATTGCGTCCTTATATTCCTTACCTATTGATGACGAGATGATAAATGGGGCAATGAGAATTGCTGCATATCCGGTCAATGCAGCTGTCTTGGCCTTCCAGTTGAAGGTGAACCAGCTGCCGTCTGAGAGGGCGGTCATCAGACCGAACAGGCCAAGGTTGCAGATCCAGATCCAGAGCGAGCCTCCGAGCGAGCCGGTGATCTCGTACCACTGGATGGCCCAGGTGGTGCGTGCAAATGAGTTTCCCAACACGAGCCAGGGCCAGGATATTTCAGCGTCAAAATAGAATTTTTCCCAAGCTATCCAGCTGACCATCAGGAAAATATAAGGAAGGACCCCGCTGAATTTCTTTTTGCTCAGGCGGAAAAGACCGAAAACCAGGGACATCTGAAGGGCGTTCGCAAATATGGCGAAAAGGCCGCCTCCTACGGTGGCATTGCACACCCAGAAGGTGGTTATGGCGTTCCAGAGGACAAAGGCGGTGTAGTGATATATCCATATGCGTTTCTTGCCATAGGCGTCAGCTATTCTTTCCATACACAGGAGAGGCACAAGGCCGAAAAGGGCAAGGATACCTGTGTGCGGGATGAGAAACGGAATGGACATAAGCGCTGCGAAAAGTGCGACGAGTCCCCAGATGAGTATATTTTCCTTTTTCATTTGATACGTGTCTAAAACAAAAGCAAAGATATAAAAATAATTGCTACCTTTGCGTGTTATGGTGATTGATATGCTCAAAGGATTCCTTGTGGGAATGTGTGCGTCAGCCCCTATCGGGCCGATAGCCATTCTTGTGGTCCAGAAGTCTCTGAGCAAAGGTCATATGGCGGGTTTCGTCTCCGGTCTTGGAGCAAGTGTGGTTGATACCTTATATGCCTTCATTGCCATATTCGCCCTCGCCTTTGCGCAGAAACTGATCGAGGCACACCAGAATCTCATATTGCTGGTCGGAGGTGGGGTCCTTGCGCTCTTGGGTGTAATTATGGCCTTCTCAAATCCTTTCAGGAAGATGAAGGATGTCGGGGACTCGGGTGTCTCTCCGACAGACTTCGGCCAGGCAGTTGCGATGGGCCTGTCGAATCCTATGGCCGTATTCGTGATGTTCACTCTCTTCGCGTTCTTCGGACTTGCTGACAGTGCACCTCACAACTGGAGGGTCACTCCTATAATCCTTTCAGTAAGTGCTGGTTCGGTCACTTATTGGTTCCTGCTGTCCTGGATGCTAAGCCGTTTCCGCAAGATCTTCAAGATGAACACAATACTCTGGATCAGCAGAATAACAGGAGCAATTATAGTAATAATCGGTATAGCCTTGCTCGGACAGGGACTTGTAAATGTCTTCTTCAAGGGTATGCCAATAATGTGATTTAAATTATGGAAAAGTCCAAAGTCTACTTTACGGATCTCAGAACAGTTCCGGGAAACGACCTTCTTACAAAGCTTGAAAGACTCATAAGAAGAGCCGGTATCGGTGATATCGACTTTGCAGGAAAATTCACAGCCATAAAGATCCACTTCGGAGAGCCTGGCAATATGGCGTACATCCGTCCTAACTATGCAGGCCGTGTAGTTGATGTGATCCGTTCGCTTGGTGGAAAGCCTTTCCTTACAGACAGCAACACATTGTACACAGGAGGACGTTCAAATGCAGTTGATCACCTCAATGCGGCAATGGAGAATGGATTCAACAGAATCACAGCCCACGCCGATGTGATCATTGCAGACGGTCTCAAGGGTACTGACTATAAAGAGGTCCCTTCTGGCGGTAAGTATTGTCCGTCACCTAAGATCGGTGCAGCGATTGCAGATGCTGACATCGTGATCTCTATGAACCACTTCAAGGGACACGAGCAGAGCGGCTTCGGCGGAGCGCTCAAGAACCTGGGAATGGGTTCTGCAAGTGTGGGCGGCAAGCTTGAGCTTCACTCTTCATCGCAGCCGATGATCGATCTTGAGAACTGTATCGGCTGCCGTATCTGTGAGAAATACTGCCGTCACGATGCTGTGAAGGTTGTGGACAGAAAGGCAGTGATTGATTATGACAAGTGTGTAGGCTGCGGCCAGTGCGTTGCAGTGTGCCAGAAGTCGGCGGCTGTCATCAAGGACTATGACACCTCTGATGTCCTGAACAGCAAGATTGCTGAATATGCCTATGCGGTGGTGAACGGAAAGCCGTCATTCCACATATCCTTTATTATGAATGTCTCTCCGAACTGCGACTGCTGGGGTCACAATGATGCTGCTATCGTACCGGATCTTGGAATCCTCGCTTCAACTGACCCTGTGGCTCTTGATTGCGCTTGTGCTGACCTTGTGAAGGCAGCCCCTACACTTTATGCAAACGCGATCTCAGACAAGGATCACGCTCACGGTGAGGGTTGCGACTGCGGTCACCATCACAAGGGTGAGGACAAGTTCCGTCTTGTTCATCCGGACACCAACTGGGAGGCAGGTGTTGAATACGGCGAGAAGATCGGTCTCGGATGCCGTGAATATGAATTGATTAAAGTCTGATGCAGATGTCTGAAAGTAAAAAGACAAAAAAGAGTTTTTTCCAGAATTGGATCGTGCGCAACCTTCTGATTGCTGCGGCTGTTGCTGTGGTGCTCCTTGTGGGTGCCATAGTGTTCCTTAATGTGGTAACCCTCCACAACAAGACGATAAGTGTCCCGGATTTCACAAATATGACCGTGGAAGAAGCGAGGGATGTCGCCTCCCAGGCAGGTATGCGTGTGGAAGTGACAGACTCGGTGTTTGCCAAGAGAATGAAGAGGGGTGCTATACGCGACCAGAATCCTTCTCCGGGTTCTGAAGTGAAGAAGGGAAGACGTATATCCCTGACCATCAATGCTGTAAATGCTAAGAAGGTCACTATGCCTAACCTCGTGAGCCTTTCCCTCCGCCAGGCTATCGCTGAGCTTCAGTCGCGTGGCCTTACTGTCGGCAAGTTGATTTATGTAAAGGACATAGCGACAAATAATGTCATCAGGCAGCTTTCCCGCAACCGCGAGATCGAGCCAGGTACATTGGTTGAGACCGAGACTGTGATAGACCTTGTCGTGGGACTGAATCCTGACACAGACAATGTGACATATGTCCCTGATGTCGTAGGCAGACGCTATATCAATGCTGTTGATGCCGTAAGGAAGCAGTCGCTCAACATCAAGTCCCTTAAATTTGATGAGACTGTAAAGACCTATGACGACAGTCTTTCAGCAGTGGTCTACAGACAGGTACCGGCCATTCAGGACTCGGTGACAGTGCGTATGGGAGACGAAGTCACCTTGTATTTTACTTTAGACCAAACCCGCATTCCAGCTAAGAAATAATGATAGATCAGAACAACGATTTATTCGAACTTGAGGACGAACAGCAGGAGATGTTCGAGCACTACCGCTTCGACATCGACAAGGGGCAGGCACCTATGCGTGTGGACAAGTACCTTTCCACCCATATGGAGTACACCTCTCGTCACAGAATCCAGCTTGCGATCAAGGCGGACTACATCCGTGTGAACGACAAGGTGGTCAAGGCCAATTATATAGTCCGTCCAGGTGACGTAGTCACATTCGTGATGCCGTACCAGAGGAGGGGATTGGAGATCCTTCCGGAGGACATTCCGCTCAACATTGTTCACGAGGATGATGATGTGCTGGTGCTTAATAAAGAGCCGGGTATGGTGGTGCATCCTGGTCACGGCCATTTCAGCGGCACGCTGGTCAATGCTCTTGCGCATCACCTGGGCATATCTCAGGGACCTGATGCCGAAGATGAGAGAATGGGTGTCCTGGTGCATAGAATTGACAAGGACACTTCAGGCCTTCTTGTTGTCGCCAAGAACGATGAGGCACAGCTGAATCTTGCCAAGCAGTTCTTCGTTCACTCCATCGAGCGTCGCTATGTGGCGATTGTATGGGGAAACCTGAAAGAAGACGAGGGTACCATCACAGGTAACATCGGACGTGACCCTAATGACCGTATGAGGTTCAAGGTGTTCCCTGATGGAGATTATGGCAAGCACGCTGTGACGCACTACAGGGTTCTGGAGCGTTTCGGTTATGTCACAGTGGTCGAGTGCCGCCTTGAGACAGGAAGAACACACCAGATCCGTGTGCATTTCAATTGGATAGGCCATCCGCTCTTCAATGACGAGCGCTACGACGGTGCGGAGATCAGAAAGGGAACAATCTACGCGAAATACCGCCAGTTCATCGAGAACTGCTTCAAGCTCCTGCCACGTCAGGCTCTTCACGCCAAGACCCTCGGTTTCGTACATCCGCGTACAGGGCAGATGGTGAGGTTTGATTCTCAGCTCCCGCCGGATATGCAGGCGCTGATCGACAAATGGAGAAAATATTCAGAGAATATGTCAGAGTTTCTCGAAGCATAGAAAAAGGAAGGAAGCTACTCCAGCTTCCTTCCTTTTTCATCATAAAATTCATTCTGCAGAACAGAGAAGTCGGTGGTCTCCACGACCTCTATCTTGCATTTGTACTTCTTCTTCCATCTTCCTACTATTGAGGAGAACAGACCTCTGGTGAGGTAGGCGCCCAGTATCGGGTTTACCTTGAGGATGAAGTTTGTCATCTTCTTGTCTGTCACATAGTAGGACAGCCTTCTTTCGATCGCTTCATCGATCACGACACTTGATGCTATCTTTCCTGTTCCGTTGCATACAGGACACACCTCCTGGGTGTTGATCTCTGTTGCCGGACGGACTCTCTGCCTTGTGATCTGCATAAGTCCGAACTTGGTCAGAGGCAGCACGTTGTGCTTTGCCCTGTCGGACTCCATCAGCTCCTGCATCTTCTTGTAGAGGGCATTTCTGTGTTCGTTCGACTCCATATCGATGAAGTCCACAATGATGATTCCACCCATATCCCTCAGCCTGAGCTGTCTTGCGATCTCTTCGGCTGCGTAGCAGTTCACGTCGAATGTGTTCTGCTCCTGCTCCTTGTTCTTGGAGCGTATTCCGCTGTTCACATCGATAACGTGCAACGCTTCTGTGTGCTCGATCACCAGGTATGCTCCCTGCTTGATAGGTACCACCTTTCCGAAAGAACTCTTGATCTGTCTCGTTACTTCGAAGTGGTCAAAGATCGGCGCCTTGTCTTTGTAGAGCTTCACGATCTTTTCCTGCTCCGGTGAAATCAGAGAGATGTACTTTCTGGTCTCTTCGTAGACCGTCTCGTTATTCACATATATGTTTGTGAACGATTCGTTGAGAAGGTCTCTGAGGATTGTGGTAGTCTTGCTGTACTCTGTAAACAGCAGCTGCACTCCTTTTGATTGAGCCAGTTTCTTCCAGGAACCTTCCCATTTGTCTATGAGTGACATAAGCTCCGCGTCAAGTACGGCGGCGTTCTTGCCTTCTGCCGCTGTGCGGATGATCGCTCCGTAATTCTTAGGGAGAATGCTCCTTACAAGTGTCTCCAGTCTTCTTTTCTCTTCCTTTGAGGAAATCTTCTGGGATACGCTCACCTTCTCTGCGAAGGGAAGCAGTACAATGTTTCGTCCTGCCAATGAAATTTCTGCAGTCAGTCGTGATCCTTTTGTCGAAATCGGTTCCTTGACGATCTGGACGATGATCATCTGTCCTGGTGTCAGCACATTCTCTATGCGGCCCTCCTTTTCAAGGATCGGTCCCGGCTTGATGTGCTTGTAGATTCCGTGATTGTCTGAGTTGGGATTCACTCTCTTGACGAATTCGTCGAATGCGTTGAAGTAAAGTCCCAAATCGAGGTAGTGGACAAATGCCTCCTTCTCGTCTCCGATGTCTACAAAAGCAGCGTTGAGGGCTGGAAGAATCTTCTTCACTTTTCCGAGATATACATCTCCTACTGAAAAGCTGTGCCCCAGGCTGGACTCCTTGTTCAGCTCGATGAGCCTGTGGTTATCCATCAGTGCTATCGAGACTTCCGTTGAATTCACATCAACGATAAGATCTTTTACAGACTCCATCAGGAATTTCAGTGATAAGATTTAGAAAAGAAAGAGGCCGACCCTCCTGGCCAGCCTCTTTAGCGGACTGCTAAAATGGCAGACACTGGCGAGAATTACTTTCTCTTCTTGTGTCTGTTCTTACGCAGGCGTTTCTTACGCTTGTGCGTAGCCATCTTGTGCCTTTTATGCTTCTTTCCGTTTGGCATAATTAAAGGGGTTTAAATTAATATATTGTTTGTTTTGTTATTTTACCTCGTTAACGAACACTTTAGCTGGCTTGAAAGCAGGGATGTTGTGTGCTGGGATAGTCATTGTTGTGTTCTTTGTGATGTTTCTTGCAGCCTTCTCAGCTCTGTGCTTGATGATGAAGCTACCGAAACCACGGAGATATACTGGGTTTCCCTTAGCGAGTGAGCCCTTTACGGTCTCCATAAAAGATTCAACAATAGTTGAAACTGTGTCTTTCTGAATGCCAGTCTCTTTGGCAATTTCATTTACGATTTCTGCCTTTGTCATAACTTATAATAATTTTTAATTCAAAACTAATTGTCGATATAGCTCGCAAAGATAGCGTGAATTTTTTAAATTGGCAAATTTAACCGCTTAAATTTCAACGAAAAACTCGTCGTAAGAATTGCCCCCTGTTGAAAAAATGTCATACGTGACTTCGCTTTAATATTGGCATAATGATTGACCTTATATATAAAAGAATTATATTTGTAAGAATGACTGACAATTTGTCAGTCTGTAGAGAGGATTTTATATGAAAGACATTATTACAGACATCTTTGCGGCGCCAGGCGCGGAAGTAAGCATCATTCCGGTGATGCAGGGTGAGGGAGTTGTTAAGCTGGATGAGTCCCAGTTGCCTGATTCATTGCCAGTTCTGGCACTACGAAATGCAGTTCTTTTTCCGGGAACGGTCTTCCCTATAACAATAGGACGCGAAAAATCTATCCGTCTGATAGAAGACGCTGAAGGAAACAACACTTTCATCGGAGCCGTGCCGCAGAATGACCTTGCGGTGGAGGATCCGCGTGAACAGGATCTGTATCCATACGGTACTGTGGCCAAGATCATCAAGACTCTTGAGATGCCGGACGGTACCATCACTGCCATCCTTCAGGGATATAAACGCTTTGAACTTCAGTCGATTGTAGAGTATGAACCATATATGCTCGGAAGAGTGAGGTACCAGGATGATTTTGTCCCTGAGATCGACAACCAGATGAAGATGATCGCTGAGTCTCTCAAAGAGAAGGCCGCAACTGTCGTACGTTCATCTGCGATGGTGCCGCGTGAGGCGGTCAGCGCTCTCAAGGGTATCGAGAACTTTGAGTTCCTTGTGAACTTCATCGCGACTACAGTCGAGGTGGAGAACTATATGGACAAGGTCGAGCTTCTTCAGTATTCTGACCTTCGTGCGCGTGCGATGGGCCTGCTTTCTGTACTTGACACCCAGGTGGAGTTCCATAAGATCAAGCAGGAAATCCAGCAGAAGGTGAAGACTGAAATCGACCAGCAGCAGAGGGAATATTACCTGAACAACCAGCTCAAGACCATTCAGGAAGAGCTCGGAATGGATGATGTAGAGGAGTTTGCGCAGCTTCGCGCCCGTGCGGAAGAGAAGCTGTGGCCGGCCGAGGTACAGGCTGTCTTCGACAAGGAGATGATGAAGCTCGAGAGGTACAATCCAAGTTCTCCGGACTACAGCATACAGTACAACTACATCCAGTTTATGCTGGACCTTCCTTGGGGAGTGATGTCAAATGATAACCTCGACCTGAAGAATGCCCAGAAGGTTCTGGATGAGGACCATTACGGTCTGGACAAGGTGAAGGAGAGAATCATCGAGTACCTTGCGGTGCTTAAGCTCAAGGGGGATATGAAGTCGCCTATCCTCTGTCTTTACGGCCCTCCGGGCGTGGGTAAGACAAGTCTGGGCAAGTCTGTTGCAAGAGCTCTCGGACGCAAGTACATCCGTATTGCATTGGGCGGAGTTCACGACGAGTCGGAGATAAGGGGTCACCGAAAGACCTATGTGGGAGCTTTGCCGGGACGTATTCTCAACGGAATCAACCGTGCCGGAACATCCAACCCTGTAATCGTGCTGGATGAGGTGGACAAACTCACAAAGGACATCAAGGGAGACCCGTCATCAGCATTGCTTGAGGCACTTGATCCGGAGCAGAACACAGCATTCCACGACAACTATCTCGACATAGACTATGATCTGTCTAATGTGCTGTTCATCACGACAGCAAACAACATTGACACCATCCAGCCAGCCCTGAAAGACCGTATGGAGATGATCAATGTAAGCGGTTATCTTGCAGAGGAGAAGCTTGAGATCGCAAAAGGACACCTGGTACCTAAGCAGCTTGAGGAGCACGGACTTCAGAAGTCCCAGCTCAAGTTCGACAAGACCGCTCTCGAGACTATCATCGACGAGTACACTCACGAGTCCGGAGTCCGTGGTCTTGAAAAACAGATTGCAAAGGTTGCACGTGTGACAGCCAAGAAGATAGCCCTGGATGAAAAACATCCTGTCACCATAAAGAAGGCTCATCTGAAGGAGTATCTCGGCATCCCTACCAATTCTCACGACAAGCAGAAGGGAAATGAGGCTCCGGGAGTAGTCACTGGCCTTGCCTGGACAGCGATGGGAGGAGAAATCCTCTTCATCGAAAGCTCGGTGAGCAAGGGTAAGGGTGTGCTGACTATGACAGGTAACCTTGGAGATGTGATGAAGGAATCGGCTCAGATTGCCTTCCAGTACCTCAAGGCTCATCCGGAACTCACAGGCCTTACTTATGAGGAGTTTATGGAGAAGGACATCCACGTGCACGTGCCTGAAGGTGCTGTGCCGAAGGACGGACCTTCAGCCGGTATCACTATGGTCAGCTCTATGGTGTCTGCCTACAGGCAGGAGAAGGTCAAGAGCGGAATAGCTATGACAGGTGAGATGACCCTTCGCGGCAAAGTGCTTCCGGTAGGTGGAATCAAGGAGAAGATCCTGGCTGCCAAGAGGTCGGGAATCACAACCATCCTGATCTCGGAAGAGAACAGAAAAGATGTGGAGGACATCAAGGAAATCTACATAAAAGGTCTTACCTTTGTGTATGTCAACAATATTCAGGACGTAATTAAGCAGATATTCTGATGGACGTACGCATAGAACAAAGCTGGAAGAACGCACTGGCAGCGGAATTCGGGAAACCTTATTTCGAAGCGCTCGTGCGTTTTCTTCGTGAAGAAAAGGCTGCCGGAAAGCGCATATATCCTCCCGGAAGCCAGATCTTCAGGGCATTCGACCTTACCCCGGTGCAGGATGTGAAGGTGGTGGTCCTGGGTCAGGATCCGTATCACGGACAGGGCCAGGCGCACGGCCTCTCCTTTTCTGTGCCGGCAAATATTCCTGCCCCTCCTTCGCTCAAGAATATATTCAAGGAGATAGAGTCGGACCTTGGCATCCGTATGAGCGGTTATCCTGATCTGGAGAAATGGGCAAGACAGGGAGTTCTACTTCTCAATGCGGTGCTGACCGTACGCAGCGGAGAGGCGGCTTCGCACAGCAAGATAGGGTGGGAGCAATTTACCGATGCGGTAATCAGATATATATCAGATAATTGTGAAGGTGTGGTGTTCCTTCTTTGGGGTAACTTCGCACGCAGCAAGCGTGACCTTATCGACCATAACCGCCACTTCGTTTTGGAGGCTGCACATCCGTCACCTCTTGCAAGAGGCGCATTCTTCGGATGCAGACATTTTTCAAGAACCAATCAGATCCTGTCGTCTCAGGGCAAGGCTCCTATAGACTGGCAGTTATAAGCATATGACAAAAAAAGCATTATTCCCCGGATCCTTCGATCCTTTTACTGCAGGCCATCTCAACATCCTCAAGAGGGCTCTGACTATGTTTGATGAAGTCGTTGTCGCAATCGGTGTGAACATCGACAAGAGGGGTTTCTTCCCTAATGAGAAGAGAATGGACATCATCCGTCAGGCTACTGCAGGTCTGAAGGGTGTAAGCATTATCCAGTATGACAACCTCACCATCGACACCTGCCGCGAGCTGGGCATAAACCATATTGTCAGAGGTGTCAGGAATATGATTGATTTCGAGACAGAGAGGTCAATCGCGGATGCAAACCGCAAGCTGGCACCGGACATCGAGACTATCATCATTCCGACTGCGCAGGAGTTTGCGCACATATCATCGACTGCAGTGAGAGACCTTCTCAAGCACGGTGGCGACACGTCTCTTTTTGTGCCGGAAGGAGTAGAGTTGTAGAAAATGAAGAAGGTATTGTTCATATTTTTCCTGTTCTTTGCTCTCTCCGTGCAGGGACAGGGTCTTGATTCGCTCAGGCGTGAGGCCCTGGCCGGCAAGCTTGGAGAGTATTTCGGGGCAATTGTGCAGGAGCCTCTTGCTGTACAGGCAGCAGAAGCTGACTTTATGATAGAGGCGGCCTCTGACTCCCTTGTGCGTCAGTTCGTGGCCCAGTGGTTATATGAACATTATATTGAGTCCTCTCTGATGGGGGCGGAAGGAGTTGCCATCCACATTCTTGATCAATGGTTTCTTCCCGGAAAGGTGAAGATGACCAGTGATATGGATTTCCTGAATGCACGCATTCACGCGGACTTCAACAGGATGTCCCTTATCGGAGAGAAGGCTCCGGGACTGGCGATGGAGACGAATGACGGGCAGTTTATAGAATTGTACACGGGGCCAGACAAGGGTGGTGCCTATCGGGTACTCTACTTCTATGATACAGATTGTGCAAAGTGCCGTATAGAGAGCATACTGCTGAGAAATATGCTCAATACGGAGTCTTTCCCTATCGAATTCTATGCAGTCTATGCGGGAGATGACCGTACCTCTTGGGATACATATATAAAAGAAAAGCTGGTCGTAGACTCACCGGGTGTCAAGGTGACCCACCTTTGGGATCCGACGCTTGAATCAGACTTCCAGCGCAAATATGGAGTCATTCAGACTCCGCGTCTCTTCCTCATAGCTCCGGACGGGACAATATTGGGCAGGAGCCTTGACACAAGAGCCCTTTCTGCTATGCTACACGGCATCTTCGACCAGGTGGAACTGACATATGGCAGCGAGGAATCTGAAGAACTCTTTGACAATGTCTTTGCCCTCGAAGAAAGACCGTCAAAGGACGATGTAATGTATATAACAGAATATATAAACGCAAATACCCTTGAAAGAGGGGATACGGTGATGTTTCGCCAGCTCACAGGCGACCTGATGTACTACCTGGCGTCAAAGACTGGCGAGGGATATAAGGAAGGACTTTCGGATCTGCTTGAAAATCAGATCTTTTCCCGTGGTGATGTGTGGAAGTCGCAGGATGACAGTCTGAAAGTGACAGGATATGCCGAGATTCTTTCTGATCTTCTTTCCAAGGCTGTACCTGGAACTGTGGTTCCCGACCTGAAACTGCCGGGCGTATTGATGACGAGTAAAAAATCAAAGGAGGGAACCTTCAGATTGAAGAAACTTCGCGGAAGTGAAAATGTCGTCATTTTCTACACAGTCGGCTGTCCTGTCTGCGATGCTGAGAAGGCAGCAGCCAGGAACCTTGTGCAGGAGGATCAGAAGGCTAAGGTACTAATGGTAAATGTCGACAGTATCGTGGAGAATGATCCGGTACTTGCCGATCAGCTCTTCAAGTCCTTTGACCTTACTTCTCTACCTTTCATACTGCAGACAGACAAGAAAGGCCGTATTCTCAGCAGATATATTTCATTACAATAATTGTAATAATTTTACAAAAATATTACAGATACGATGTAGTTTGGTCCACCATTTGATTCCGGCAAGCTGAAAGATTGTTTAACCCTTCTAATCAGCAACTGCAATGTACAACTTCATCGAAGATTATCTGAAAGATCCTTCAGCGGCTATTCTTAATGCCCGTAAACACATCAATTCGTGCAATTGCACACCCGCATCTGAGGAGGAGCAGATATATGCAGCAATAGATGCACCGGAATTTCGCCTTTATAGTGAGATAATATTCTAAATATTCGTAACTTTGCTGAGTGTGTAATCAGTTAAGTTATGAAGAAACTATTATTTTCACTTTCATTTATCCTTTTTACATTTCTTTTCGCTTCCCTGGCGTCAGCTCAGGAGATGACAGATTCACTTTATATTGCAGGTGAGCAGCTTGCATATAAAAAGTATTCTGAATCCAAGACAAGACTCGACAGCATACGCAATGGATTGGATTTTGTCAATACTTACGTTATGAGGAGCGAGAGACGAATGGAAGTTTCTGACCGTGTGGCCTACCTGATGGCTTCTACACCGGAGTATCTGGCAGGAACGTCCTTGGAAGCCTTGCTTAGTTATGTGTACAAGGAAGAAACCTTGCAATATGTCATTGACAGGAAGGTCGAGGCCGATATGGAAGCGAAACACATAAGTAAGCTCAAGACTATCGGATTCAATGCTGGAATAGGAGGAGCAGTGGAGACCTGTGAATATATAAATCCGGGATTGGCAGACACTGAGTTCATATATGGAGGCCATTTCCTGTTCAGCGTGGGAGACTACAGGAACTTATTTAATCTCGAGTTTGGAGCCAGATACAGGTACTGGGTCTTCAGGATGAACCACTGGATCGGCGATCCGAATGCCAAGTACGACTATGACTTCCATCAGCTCAGACTGGTGCTGGCCCCTAAATTCAATCTGATAAGACAGAAAAGGAGTCCTTTCTATCTCTATGTCGCTCCTGAGTTCGGCTATAACTATCCTATTGATATGCACGCAACCGGCTATTATGAAGGCGAGAACATCACTCTTGGCGCAAGGGCCGGCTTGGGAATAGGAAGATTCGAAGTCTCTGCATCTTATACCCACGATGTTACTCCTATGATGAAATATGTCTATACGGACGCCTACCGCCCGCAGCAGGTGGGAGTCGCAATGACGATATATTTCTCAAACAGCGGCAGAAAATAAAATATGTCGGCCCATAAGGGCCGACATATTTTATTTTCTGTTACTTGAAGAGCCTCTGTGCGAGATCGTAGAGGTTCTGCCTCCAGGCAGTCCAGCTGTGGCCGCCCGGAACCTCGTGGTACTCGTATTTGATACCGGCTGCCTTGAAGAGTTCAAGCGTCTCCTTGCAGTTGTTGTAGGCTATGTCTGAAGGTCCGCCCTGAGTGAATACAAGTTCCTTGAAGTTCTTGTTGTAGCGTGCGGCTTCTCTTTTGAGGCGACCGCGTTCGAACTCATATACTTCCTTATTGCCCGGTGCGAAGCTTGAGCTGAGCACCCACACGTAGCTGAACATCTCCGGATGGTTCAATGTCACTTCCAATGTCTCCATCCCACCCATTGACAGGCCTGCCATTGCGCGGTGGCTTTGGTCTGTATATACCTTATAATTGTCTTCGATGAACGGGATGATGCTTGTGATCATATCCTTTGCGAAGATCGGCACTTCTCCCTGGAAGTTGCCGTCCGGCATCTCGATGGTGCCGTTCGGCATTACCACTACCATCGGTTCCATCTTTCCTTCAGCCATAAGGTTGTCGAGGATCAGGCCTGCAGCACCGACTCCCGGCCAGGAATTGTCAGTGTCGCCGCCACCGTGTACGAGGTAGAGTACAGGGAGCTTTTTGGAAGATTTCTCGTAGCCTGCCGGTGTCCACACGTGGAGGCGTCTCATAGAACCAAGGGTCTCAGACCAGTAGTATCTTTCTGCAACAGCACCGTGAGGTACATTCTTCATTGCAAAGAAGCTGTCGGAGTCCTTGTCGACAGTAAGCAGTGCTGATGTCTCGCTTGCGTTCGGAGCTTTAGGGTCATAGACGCTCATACCGTCAACAGAGAACTTGTAACGGAATACTCCCTCATCCATTTTTGCGATTCTTCCTTTCCACACTCCGTTATCTTCTTTTGTGAAAATGGCAGGTCTGTCCCAAGGGAGGTCTCCTGACACGGAAACTCTCTGTGCATTAGGAGCATATATCTGGAATACCACGGAGTTGTCAGGAAGAACGACTACAGAACGAAGGGTGTCGTTAGGTGTAGGTTGACGGAACCAGCCCTGAGCTTGAAGTGCTGTCATTGAAAGAACTGCGACAGCGATTGTCAAAATCATTCGTTTCATATCCGGGTGATTTTAAAAAGGCGCCGGAAGGTAGAACTTCTGGCGCCTTCTATAGTTTAAGATGTTTTAGATTTCAGTAGCGATGCTTTGGCGGATGTCGTCAGAAGATGAACCTACGAGGATCTCGATCTTGCCGTGCTCGAGTACCCACTCGTTTTTCTCGTTGTCCCAGTGTGCGAGCTCGCTTACAGGGAACTCGAGGGTAACTTCCTTGGTCTCGCCACCCTTGAGAGTCACTCTGTCGAATGCCTCAAGCTCCTTGAGAGGACGCTCAACTGCTGAGTCGATTCTCTTCACATAGAGCTGAGTCACTTCGTCAGCCTCCATATTACCGAGGTTCTTCACTGTGAAGCTTACCTTGATGTTCTTCTTTGACTTCTTGCACTTGAGTGCGCCATATTCGAAGTCAACATATGAAAGACCGTGTCCGAATGCGTACATTACAGGGACTTCCTTGGTCTCGAACCATCTGTAACCTACGAAGATGCCTTCTTTGTATTCAGAAACAGGCTTAGGAAGGTTTGCGATGTATTCGCGGATCTGCTCAGGAGTGTAACCTGTTGCATCGAGGCGGTAGCGGAGTGTGAAGAGGTCCTCGCCTGCGCTCTTGCCTGGGAATACTCCGAGTGCATATGCAGGTGAATCCTCGAGCTTGTTAGGGAATGTGAAAGGAAGCTTTCCTGAAGGTGCGATGTCTCCGAAGAGAACCTCAGCGAGTGCTGTACCGCCTTCAAGACCGTTCCACCAGCCCTGAACGATTGCAGGTGAGTATGGCTCAAGGAAACGAAGGTCTGTAGGACCACCGGAGATGAGGACCGTAGCCACGTTAGGGTTTGCCTCGTAGAGAGCTTTGATCACCTCGTTCTGCCCGTTAGGAAGGTCGATGTTCTTTCTGTCGCTTCCCTCAGTCTCGATAGATTTGTTTGTACCGCCGAAGAAGATTACCATATCTGCCTCCTTTGCAAGTGCGACAGCCTCGGCAAGGAGAGCCGGGTCTGCAGGCTCGTCAGTAGAATTAGCAACAAGCGGATCGGCAGCTGCTGGTCCACGGCCCCACATTCTCATCTGATAGTTCTTGTAACCAGGTGCGTAAACAACCTCAACACCTGCCACGGCAGCTCTTGCCTGGATACCCTCGAGAGGTGAGATCTCGTAAAGAGTCTTTACACCTGCACCGATACCGCCGGCCGCTGTTGTGAGGACTGCGTTCTGGCCGATTACTGCAATCTTCTTCACGTCCTTTGCGATAGGAAGGTTGCCTGTTTCGTTCTTGAGAAGGACGATGGATTTCTGAGCGATCTCGTATGCGATCTTCTGAGTCTCTGGCTGTGATGTCATAACTGTATTTGCAACATCTTCCGGAACCGGCTCGATAGCGAAGCGCAGGCGGAGGATCTCGCGAACCTTCGCGTCAACAACAGCCTCGTCGAGAGCACCGTTTCTTACTGAGTCGATGAGTGCCTGTCCGAAGTAGTTGTCACCTGTCATCTGTACGCAGAGTCCGCCAAGTGCAGCTCCCATTGTGCTGTGTGTGCCACCCCAGTCAGAAACTGTCATACCCTTGAAGCCCCACTCTCCGCGGAGGATCTCGTTGTTCAGGTGTGCGTTCTCAGAGCAGTAGAAGCCGTTTACCTTGTTGTAGGCAGGCATAACGCACATTGCGCCAGCCTCCTTTACGGCAGCCTCGAAAGGCTTGAGGTAGATCTCGCGCATTGTTCTCTCGTCAGCGATCACGTCAACGCTTCCGCGGTTGGTTTCCTGGTTGTTGAGTGCGTAGTGCTTGAGGCAGACAGCTGTACCGGCGTCCTGTGAACCCTTGGTGTACTCAACAGAAAGTCTTGCTGCGAGAACAGGGTCCTCAGAGAGGTACTCATAAGTACGTCCGCCTACAGGGAGACGCTGGATGTTGATTGCAGGTCCGAGGATGATGTCCTTACCTCTGAGACGACCTTCCTTACCCATAGCCCAACCGTTCTTGTAGGCCATTTCCTTTGACCAGGTCGCTGCAAGAGCGGATCCTGTAGGGAAGTAGGTGGCTGAGTCGAGTTTCCATCCGAGCGGGCGGAAACCGTCACCGTTCTCCTCGCGGATACCGAAAGGACCGTCGGTGTACTTGATGTCCTGGATACCGAGGCGTGGAACACCCTCGGATGACATATTGGTCTTGCTGTGGAGCATCTCCACCTTTTCCTCAAGAGTCATCTGAGCGATGATCTTGTTGATCTTTTTGTCATTTACGGTAAGCTTGTCCTGGGGAGTCATACCGCAGTTGCATCCGGCAGCGATGAGCAGTGTGGCAACCGCTGAAAGGATGGTCAGTGTAGTTGAATGTTTCATAGATGTGTTATGTGATTATCGGTTGTTTCGATTTTATCAGTGTAAATATAAACAGATTTTAATATATATACGTATGCGGATATATTATTTAAACATATAAGAAATATTATGACGGAATATGCAAATATATACGATGAAAAATGCTTAAATTCGCGATAGATACGATAACCCTGTGAAATTATGAACACTAAACTTTTTTCTTCTTTGATTATCGCTCTCGGGCTTTGCGGATGTGCAGGAAACACATCTTCTGAATACACAAGAGGCATCGGAGAGTATCCTGGACACACTGATGACTTTGCCGGTCCCGAGGTAGTGGCAGGAGGAACCTACCGCAATCTTGCGCTTCATCGTGCAGCCTGGCATTCTTCCAGCCACGACTACAATCTTACCGGACATCTTGTCACAGACGGAATTATCCAGGAGCAGATGCCCTCTTACATCGATTTGTCTACTCACAAAGGTCCGGTGGAGAAACGTGACAGGGAAAGATTGTTCGATGACAACGCTACCAACATAAGTGTTGAAGGAGGAAGTGATGCCTGGCTCCTTCTGCAGCTTGGCGGCAGTGGGACTGATGCCGAGGTGCTCGAATTGAAAGGTACGGCCATCTGTGATGTTGACGGCCCTAAGGGCTGGAAGGTGAATGTTCTGGCTTCTGCCGATGGTGCCTCTTGGGACGTGATCGGTTCATTCAAGGGAAGCAACCTTCCTGGCGAGGTACGTCCGATAGCGAATATGGGCGGAGGATCGCAGAATGTCGCAGTCGCCTCAGGACTGAAGAACATCAAGATGACTCCGGAGATAATGGAATATATACGTATGCTGGAAAGAAACAGGAACTTTACCTATAAGGTGGAGATCCCTGCAGGAAAGGACTACCGTCAGTTCCGTTTCGAGCTTGATGCACCGGCTGTCCAGACCTGGAATGTGTCCGAGATGGATTTCTATAAGAATGACACAGAGGTCAGCATCCTGCCTTCATATGCATTCAGCAGTGCCTGGATGAGCCAGGGAGCGGGTGAGGAATGGATATACGTGGACTTGGGAGCCCAGGCAAAGTTCGATAAGGTGAAGCTTCATTGGATATGCCCACCTTCCGGTGGTTCGATCCTTACCTCGGATGATGCGAAAACCTGGAAAAAGATCGCGGATCTGACTGCTGTTACAGAGGAAGTCTCTGTCAAAGGCAAAGGAAGATATGTGCGTCTTGACCTGAGCGGAGCGGAAGATGGAAAGCACATCGTCCTGAGCGAGATGGAGGTCTATGGAACAGGTGGCGTGACTCTCAAGGCGCAGCAGCAGGTTCCGGCCAAAGACGGAAAGATGTACCTCACAAGAGGAGGATGGAAGATCCAGCGCGCCCCTCAGGCAGAATCTGATGGAGTGGAGCTGTCGACAGTGGGCTATGACGATGAGGCTTGGCTTCCGGCAACGGTTCCAGGTACAGTGGCTATGTCGTACTTCAATGCGGGTGCCATTGCCGACATCCGTTATGATGACGATCAGCTTCAGATCTCGGAGTCGTGGTTCAATTCGGATTTCTGGTATCGCAACGAGTTCGAGGTTCCTCAGGACTTTGCCGGCAGGACCATAATGCTCAACTTCGACGGAATCAACTGGAAGGCAGATGTGTTCGTCAACGGAAAGCAGGCCGGCAGAATAGAGGGATCATACATAAGGGGAGAATTCGACATCACCTCGCTTGTAAAGGCAGGTGAAACCAATGCCCTCGCCGTAAGAATATACAGAAATGACAACCCTGGCATCATTAAGGAACAGACAAGGCAGAGCGCCGATGTAAACGGAGGTGAAATCGGTGGAGACAATCCTACATTCCACGCAACTATCGGATGGGACTGGATCCCTACCGTAAGAGGTCGTAACATCGGTATCTGGAATGATGTCTACCTCAGCTCTCACGACGGTGGTGTGACAGTGGATGACGTGTTCTTTGACACTGATCTCCCTCTTCCTGGGACTTCATATGCCGACATCAAGCCGACAATCACCCTGACAAATCATAATGAGTCTGAGACTGCAGGTGCAATACAGGTGAAATATGGCCCTCTTGCCTTCAGCAGTGATGTGATCCTGGCTGCCGGTCAGACAAAGGATGTGGAAATGACTCCTGTAAGACTTGACAATCCGCAGCTGTGGTGGCCTAAGGGCTATGGAGAGCCTCATCTTTATGATGTGGAGGTGGCTTTTGTGACTGATGGAAAGATATCGGATGTGAAGAAGGTCAAGAGCGGTGTCCGTGAGATGACATATACAATGGAAGACGGCATTCTTGATATTTTCATAAATGGCAGAAGACTCATCGCCAACGGCGGTAACTGGGGCTTCCCTGAGATCAACCTCAACTATCGCGCACGTGAATACGACATAGCTGTTGCTTACCACGCAGATATGAACTTCACTATGATCCGTAACTGGGTGGGTATGACAGGCGATGAGGAGTTCTACGAGGCTTGTGACCGACACGGAGTGATGATATGGCAGGACTTCTGGCTTGCAAACCCTTATGACGGACCGGATCCTTTCGATGAAAGTATGTTTGCCGCCAATGCAGTGGATTACGTCAGGAAGATCCGTAATCACCCTTCCATCGGTCTTTACTGTGGACGTAACGAAGGAAACCCTCCGCAGACATTGGATGATGAGCTGAGACGACTTGTTGCCGAACTGCATCCGGGACTTCATTATATTTCTAATTCTGCCTCAGGTCCTGTCAGCGGCCACGGTCCTTACAGGGCACTTCCGGTCAATGAGTATTTTGCTGCCGAGCGTGGCAAGGACCGTCTGCACAGTGAGAGAGGTATGCCGAACGTTATGACATATGAAAGTATGAGCAGGATGCTTTCGGATGAGCACCAGTGGCCTCAGAACAGTGTATGGGGCATTCACGACTACACTCTTGAGAACGCACAGAGCTGTGCGACTTTCAACCAGATGCTCCAGACTGCATTCGGTGAGGCGTCAGATCTTAAGGAGTTTACAGAATGGGCGCAGTGGATCAATTATAACGGCTACCGCGCTATGTACGAGTCAAGAAGCTGGAACAGAAAGGGTCTGATCATATGGATGAGCCACTCTTGCTGGCCGTCTATGGTATGGCAGACCTATGACTATTATTTCGAGCCTACTGCCGCCTATTTCGGAGCGAAGAAGGCTTCTGCCCCTATCCGCATTCAGTGGAATCCGGTTTCGGGACAGGTGGAAGTCGTGAATAACAATGCAATGGATCAGAGCGGTCTCAGGGCTGAGGCTATGATAGTCAATTACGATGGAAAAGTCGTGTACCGGACAAGTGCAGACCTTGACAGCAAGGAGGATACGACTGTTCCGGTCTTCGGACTTGCCTTTGATTCTCCAGAACTGTCGGATGTATATTACATAAAGCTCAGACTCACTCAGGGAGACAGGCTGCTTGCTGACAACTTCTATTGCCTGGGCAAGGAGGACGGCAATCTCCATCAGCTGCATTCTCTTCCTTTGACAAGTGTCGAGGCAGACACGTCAATCAGGAAGGATGGTGACAGATGGACAGCGACAGTACGTCTTGAGAACAGCACAGACATCCCTGCATTGATGATCCGTCTGAAGCTTTACGGCAAGAAGACAGGTGAGCGTATCCTTCCGGCATTCTATTCTGACAATTACATTGCGCTGATGCCTGGAGAAGAGAAGGAAATAACCATCTCGTTCAAGGATGAGGACACAAGGGGAGAACGCCCTGATGTGGCAATAAGCGGATTCAACCTTAAATAGACTAAAATATGAAAAACAAGTTTCTATTTGCATTACCCATAATGCTGCTGGCTTCTTGCGGCGGGCCGCGCTGGAGTGAGGTCAAGACAGATAACGGCTATAATCTTGTGACTCAGAAGAAGGGCCGGACACTTGCTTATGCTCCTGGATCGGGAGTAACTCTGCTTACAGTCGACGGCTATGCCTTCAAGGACCTGAACCGCAACGGAACCCTCGAGCCTTATGAGGACTGGAGGCTTTCTGCGGAAGAAAGAGCTGAAGATCTTGCTTCACGTCTTCCTGTAGAGGAGATTGCTGGAATGATGCTTTACAGTTCCCATCAGTCTGTGCCTTCAGGAGGTATGTTCGGAGGTGCCACTTATAACGGCAAACCTTACCGTGAAAGTGGTGCAAAGGCTTCTGACCTGTCAGATGCACAGAAGAAGTTCCTCACAGAAGATAACCTCAGGGCTGTGCTTGTGACCACAGTAGAGTCTCCTGCGACAGCTGCCCAGTGGAATAACAATATGCAGGCTTTCGTGGAAGGATGTGGCCACGGAATCCCTGTAAACATATCTTCTGACCCTCGTCACGAGACTTCTGCCACTGCGGAATACAATTATGGAGCAGGTGGAGAGATTTCGCACTGGCCTACATCACTCGGTCTTGCGGCTACATTCGATCCTGCCCTTGTGGAAGAGTTCGGACGTATTGCTGCTGATGAGTACAGAGCTCTCGGTATCTCGACAGCCCTCTCTCCACAGATCGACCTTGCGACAGAGCCTCGTTGGACACGTTTCTACGGCACATTCGGTGAGAGCCCAGAGCTTGATACAGACATGGCACGAGCCTATGTTGACGGCTTCCAGACAAGTACCGGCAAGGATGAGATCGCTGACGGTTGGGGATATAAGAGTGTCAACGCAATGGTGAAGCACTGGCCGAGCGGCGGTCCTGAAGAGGGCGGACGCGACGCACATTATAATTATGGTAAATATGCTGTCTATCCAGGCGGTGCCTTCGAGACTCACCTCAAGCCATTCACCGAGGGTGCATTCAAGCTCAACGGCAAGACTCAAAAGGCGTCAGCCGTTATGCCATATTACACCATATCAACAGGTGTTGACCCTTCAGGAAAGAACGTCGGCAACAGCTACAGCAAGTATATAATCACTGATCTTCTCCGTGAGAAGTACGGATATGACGGAGTTGTCTGCACAGACTGGAACATCACCTATGATAATATGGGTATCGACAAGTTCGACGGAAAGTGCTGGGGTGTTGAGGAGCTTACAGTAGCTCAGAGACATTATGAGTGCCTTAAGGCTGGAATTGACCAGTTCGGAGGCAACAATGACAAGGGCCCGGTACTCGAGGCTTATCAGATGTGGGTGGACGAGTTCGGCAAGGAATCAGCTGACCAGCGTTTCAAGGAGTCTGCAAAGCGCCTCCTTATGAATTCATTCCGTACAGGTCTCTTTGAGAATCCTTACCTTGATCCGGCAGCTTCAGCAGAGACTGTAGGCAAGCCTGAATATATGGAAAAGGGCTATCAGGCACAGCTCAAGTCAGTTGTAATGATCAAGAATTCTGATAATGTACTTCCAGTGAAGGCGGATGAGGCTAAACCTAAGGTCTATGTTCCGCAACGTTATTTTCCTCAGCTTGTCAACTTCTTCGGTATGGTGACTCCTGAAAGATGGGAGGATACATTCGCTCCGGAACTGCTCTCGAAGTATTATGAACCGGTTACTGATCCGGCTGAGGCTGACTTTGCCATAGTAGCAATCGAAGCGCCGGCATCAGGTACAGGTTACAGCGTTGAAGATGTGAAGAAGGGAGGCAACGGCTATCTTCCTATCAGCCTTCAGTACAATGACTACACTGCTGAGTCTGCCCGCGAGGTCTCTATTGCCGGTGGAGACCGCCTTGAGAAGTTCGTAAACAGGTCTTATAAAGGAAAGTCTGTAAAGACAGCCAACAAGTCAGACCTTCAGGCCGTGATCGACACAAAGGCTGCAATGGGTGACAAACCTGTTGTTACTGTCATCAGCACAGGCAAGCCGTTTGTTCCGGAGTTCGAACCTTATTCGGATGCAATCCTCGTAAGCTTCGGCTGCCAGAACCAGGCTCTCCTTGAACTTATAAGCGGAGCGGTGGAGCCTTCGGCCCTCCTTCCTATGCAGCTCCCTGCGAATATGAAGACAGTGGAACTCCAGATGGAAGACGTACCGTTCGATATGGAATGCTATGTTGACGCAGACGGCAACGTCTACGACTTCGCCTACGGCCTGAACTGGTCCGGCCGCATAAACGACGCTCGTGTGAAGAAATACGGAAAATAAGAAAAGAACCTGCTGCGGCAGGTTCTCTTATTTTATAATGCAGGGTAGATGTGTTTCCAGATGAGGTTGATCTCAGCCTGCATATCCTGAATGTCGGCTGTGGTTATGACAACTGCATTCTTGTCAGGAATCATTATGATGTACTGGCCGTTGGCTCCGTCTGCCCTGAAGGAGTTGTAGCGGCAGCGCCACATCTGGTAGCCGTAGCCCTGAAGCCAGTCGCTGGTCTTGGCGGCCTTCTTCATCAGATGAGCCTGATCTGAATTCATACCTGCCGGAACGCAAGGGACCTGTGCCGCAGAAGCAGCTTCAATCCACTCTTCAGGAACAATCTGTTTTCCGTCAAACTGACCCTTCTGGAGAATCATAAGACCCATTTTTGCAAGGTCTTCAGTCTTGAGGTATAGTCCCCATCCGCCGGTGTTTACACCCTGAGGAGACTCGGCCCAACTGACGTTGTTGATTCCAAGCGGTCTGAAAAGGCGAGGAAAGAGGTAGTCCACGACTTTATGACCTGTCACCTTCTGCACCATAGCCGAAAGAACGTAGGTTCCGAGACTGTTGTAGCAGTAGATTGTGCCAGGCTTATGAGTGACAGGGTGCTCCATAAACACCTTGATCCAATTTTCCTTGTTGTCACCCCAGACCTTCCTTGTAGGGTCTGTCGAGTGACCGCAGTTCATAGTAAGCAGGTGTTTCACATTGATCTCCTGGAGGTACTCTGACGGATTCTCAGGGCAGTGTTCCGGGAACAGCTCCACAAGCTTGTCTTCAAGAGAAAGTTTTCCTTCAGCAACTGCAAGTCCTACAGCCATTGATGTGAAAGTCTTGCTGACAGAGTTGAGGATATGCGGCTCATTTTCCTTGCCCTTGCTCATCCATTTTTCCAGAACAACATTACCATCCTTCACGACTATAATGCTGTGAAGGTCCTGGCCTTCCTTTGCTACTGCTGCAAAGTACTTGTCGGCTGCCTTTGTCATCTTGGCAGATGCTTCGGCGCGTGGGAGAGACTTTGTGAGGGTATTGATGTCGATGAGCTTTATTCCGCGCTCCTGGATGACCTTGAGCACTTCCTCGCTCTTGAGCAGGTCGGTAACGCCCTGACGGTCAACGGCAACGTTCTCATATCCTACGTGCATAACAGTCTGCATCTCAGAGTCGTTATATGCAGGATGGTCTACGAAGATATATCTCTTGCCCTCTTCCATCTTTTCGAGGGCCTTGATGAAGCTTGCGATCTTCTCCTCAGCTGTGGCTCTTGGGCCGTCATATCCGGTGTAAGAGAAGTTGTACTGCTTGAATGCCTCTCCGCGGTCAATTGACGGAAGGTTGTACTCTTCCGAGAGCTTCTGTACGACCTCCATCACCTGCGGGTTGAATGCTGTGGACATCATATGACCTGATATATGCGTAACCTGCGGGATGTTCTTGAGGGCCAGTTCGATCTGGGCGCGGAACTCCTTCTCGATCTCGTTGATGTCGAAATTGGCCATATTCTCCATTATCGACTGTCCGGGATAGGCGGCGTTAGGGCCCATCATCGGGAAGAAGTAGCCGTTCTCATCCACAAGGCTGGGACAGTCTGTAAGTGGTCTCCACTTTACGTTCTCCCATTCGCTTGTGATGGCAAGATGTACACCTACATCAAGTCCGGGATTCTCCTTCAGCATCTTTACGGCCTCCGGGAACCAGGAACCGACAACCAGTACTTCTGCCGATTGTGCGATTCCGTTCTTGTAGGTGTCGATGCTTGCTTCGTTTACGGAGTGCAGGGCTCCCATATCATCGATTCTGATGACAAGTTCCTGTGCATTCGCTGTAAAACAGCTCAGCAGGGCAGCTGCCGCCAATAGTTTCAATGTCTTCATATATATTTATTTCGTTAAAATCCCCGGTCTGGCCGGGGATAAAGTCTTATTTAAAGAGTTTCTGGGCAAAGATTGTGAGGTACTCTCTCCAGTTGCGCCAGATGTGTCCGCCTTCTGACTCGTAGAATGAAACAGGGTAACCCTTTTCCTCGCAGTACTCTTTAAGAAGGAGGGAGTTCTTCATCACACCGTCAGTCTTTCCGCAAGCGATCCAGTACAGCTTTGGCTTAGCTGCAAACACAGCCTCGAGAGCCTTGTCATTCTCCTCTGGAGGTACAACGCCTGAGAACATACCTACATATCCGAACATTGCAGGATACTTTCTCGACAATGCTGCTGACTGGCGTCCTCCCATAGAGAGGCCTGCAACAGCGCGGCTGTTCTTGTCCTTCTTCACTCTGTAGTTAGCCTCAATATACTTGATGATGTCAGGGAAGCTCTCTTCTACCTCTACAGTTGACTGTGAGCGGCTGTTGGTCATAGTAGGTTGGAACATATTGGTGGCTGCTCCAGGGGCTGCCTGATTGAAATAGACTCCGTTAGGCATTACGAGAATCATTGGCTCAGCTTTTCCTTCAGCAATGAGGTTGTCAAGGATCTGCACTGCTCTACCGAGGTCGCCCCAGGCATCCTCATCTCCGCCTGATCCGTGGAGAAGGTAAAGGACAGGATACTTGGTCTTTGTGTTCTTTTCATAGCCGGCAGGGGTGTATACCGTCATTCTTCTCTGCATTCCGAGTGTCGGAGAGTCATACCATACTTTTGAAACGTTTCCGTGAGGAACGTCATTCACCTGATAGTACCATCCCTTGTCACCTTCCTCTGTACTCATAGTGAAGATGTTGGTCCAAGTCGCGATGTCGCGGTTCTGATAGATATTGGAAGGGTCCATCATCTTCTGTCCGTCCACATAGAGGGTGTATGAGTAGAGTTCTCCTTCAAGTGGGGCTGTGGTGTAAGTCCAGAGTCCGTTTCTCTCTACGAGATCAGCTCTTCCGGGTGCTTCCCAAACTCTTTCCTGACCATTCTGCACATAAGTGATCTTCTGTGCTGGAAGGAAATCTCCGCTGACCTGAACGGTCACAGCCTTAGGGTTGTAATATCTGAATGTAACGGTGTTGTCCGCATTGATTTCAGGCGAAACGATGCCTGTACCAGGACCCAATGCCTGCTGGGCGAACAAAGCTGCGCCCCATAGCAGGGACGCAGCTATTGTAATGAATCTTTTCATAGTTGAAAATATTGAATGTCATTTCTTGAGCTCAGCTCAAGAAATGACATAGGATGAATTATTTTGCAAGTGAAAGTTCGTTGATTGGCTTCACTGGGGCAAGAACGTTGTTGGTCTTCCAACTCTCAGCCTTCTTGAGCTTGTAGTCAGCAGTACCGCGGATGTCAGCAGCATTTGCTCCGATCATCACCTTGTAAGTGCCGGCTGCAGTCTCCCAAGCTGAAGTCGCCTCGTTGAATGAAGCGAGAGTGTACTTGTCTACATTGATTGTAAGAGTCTGTGCCTCACCTGGGGCAAGCTCTTTGGTCTTCGCAAAGCCCTTGAGCTCGAATGCAGGCTTCTCAAGACCGCCTGCAGGAGCAGCAACGTAAAGCTGGACAGCCTCCTTACCAGCAACCTTACCTGTGTTCTTTACAGTGACAGTAGCAGTGAATCCGTCTGCTGTAGCCTTGACAACCGGCTTGCTGTACTCGAATGTAGTGTAAGACTTACCATAACCGAATGGATAAGATACTGGAGCATCAGCAGTCTGGAAGTATCTGTAACCTACATAGATACCCTCAGCATATTCAGTGTAGTCAACATTCTTTGTCTGTCTCTGAGGACCACCCCAGAGGAAATCCCACTCACCTCTCTGTACGTTCTTGTAGTTGTAAGGGAAGTTAGCTGATGAAGGGATGTCGAGGTAGCTTACAGGGAAGGTCATAGGGAGCTTTCCTGAAGGGTTAGCCTTACCGCAAAGGATGTCAGCTACAGCGTAACCACCTTCCTGTCCTGGAGTCCAGGCGAGGAGGACAGCGTCTGGAATGTGCTTCCACGATGCAGTCTCGATCACTCCTCCGATGTTGAGGACCACTACGAACTGCTTTCCTGCTGCGTGATACACGTCTGCAAGCGTCTGGATGAGCTCGCGCTCCTGTCCGGTGAGTGTCCAGTCTCCGTCGAGTGCATAGCGGTCTCCGCCTTCACCTGCATTTCTTGAAAGTGTGAAGATGGCGATGTCTGTCACAGGCTCCATCTTTTCGATAAACTCACGGCTTACAGCCATTTCGGATATTACAGGATCACCGAGGAGGATGCCGCCTGCTCCATTGTTCTTGAGTGAAGTCTTTGAGTAGGTGATGTACTGCTCATACCATTCCTGGATAGCCGGATTAACTTCCAGTCCATTGGCGGTCAGACCCTCAGCTACATTGCGGATGTATGGCTTGTTCACGTTACCTGAACCAGTACCACCAGCGATGAAGTCATAAGAACCTGTTCCGTAGAGAGCGATTCTCTTAACGCCCTGAAGCGGAAGTGCACCGTTGTTCTCGAGGAGAACCATTCCCTCTGGAGCAGCTGCGCGAACGAGCTCAGCGTGTGCCTTAGTGTCAGGCTTGTTAGAGTAGTTGTACTTGTTGAAACGTGGAGTCTTTACGATGTACTCAAGCATATTGCGTACGTTTCTGTCAAGTTCCTCCTGAGTGATCTCGCCTGCCTTCACAGCAGCTACGATGCGCTCGATTTCAACAGGCATACCTGGCTCCATAAGGTCGTTACCTGCCTTCACAGCCTTCACGGTTCCCTGCTTTGTACCCCAGTCAGTCATTACGATACCGTCAAATCCCCACTCATCACGAAGGATGGTAGTAAGGAGACCGTGAGACTGCTGTGTGTACTCACCGTTGAGCTTGTTGTATGATGACATAACTGTCCAAGGATCAGCCTCTTTCACTGCGATCTCAAATCCCTTGAGGTAGAGCTCGCGGAGGGCTCTCTGACTCACGCGTGAGTCATTCTCCATACGGTTGACCTCCTGGCTGTTCGCTGCGAAGTGCTTTACGCTCACTCCCACGCCGTTGCTCTGGATACCGTTGATGTAAGCGGCTGCAATCTTACCTGTGAGGAACGGGTCCTCTGAGAAGTACTCGAAGTTACGTCCGCAGAGTGGATTTCTATGAAGGTTCATACCTGGCGCGAGAAGAACGTCAGCACCATACTCGAGAACCTCTTCACCCATAGCTGTTGTAAGCTCCTGTACGAGAGCAGTGTCCCACATACTTGCCATCACTGTACCTACAGGGAAACCTGTACAATAGTAAGTGTCAGGGTCGTTGTCACGTTTAGGAGAAATGCGCAGACCTGCGGGACCGTCAGCGAGGACGGTTGAAGGAATGCCAAGACGCTCGATTGAGCGTGTTGTTCCTGCAGCACCTGGTACCAGTGCAGTTGCTGAAGCAGTCATACTGCCGGCAGTCATACTGCCCCATCCGCTACCTACCAGAAGGGTCGCTTTCTCTTCGAGGGTCATTGCTTTGAGAACCTCGTCAATATTGTCTTTAGACAGCTGTGGCTGTGCAAACATAGCTGTCGAAGCGAGGAGCATAGCTCCAATTGCAAATACTTTCTTCATTAAATTATTCAGTGTTATTTATGTGTTTCGGTTTTAGAAAAGCTTTGGCACGAACTCAGTGAGATAGATTCTCCAGTTTCTCCAGATGTGTCCGCCATCGTTCTCGAGGTACTCGTGTGGATAGTTGTTCTCCTGAAGCTTCTTTACGAAATCTCTGTTAGCCTGGATGAGGAAGTCAGTATCACCGCAACCAACCCAGAGAAGAGACGGATTCTTGCTGAAGTATGTAGCAAGTTTCTGGTCGAAGTCCTGATAGATAGGTGAAACAGAAGCATCGCTTACACCGATAGCAGCTGAGAACATTCCTGAATATCCGAACATATCAGGATTGTTGAGACTGATATAGAGAGTGTGGAAACCACCCATTGAAAGACCGCAGATAGCGCGGCTCTGCTTCTTGGCGATAGTTCTATAATTACTGTCGATAAACTTCACGATCTCAGGGAATGATGTCTCGAATGTGCCCTCCATAGTCTGAGGAAGCTGCATTGAAGGACGAGTGTAGCCAGTTGAGTTCTCACCTGGAGCTGCCTCCTGAGAGATGTTGCCGTTTGTGAAGACTACGATCATAGGCTTAGCCTTGCCCTGAGCGATGAGGTTGTCGAGGATCTGAGCAGCACGGCCTTGAGCAATCCAAGCGTCTTCGTCACCACCGATTCCGTGGAGAACGTAGAGAACAGGATACTTTGCCTTCTTGTTCTGCTCGTAACCTGCAGGAGTGTAGACGCTGAGTCTGCGGTCGAAACCTGCAGTGGCACTCTCGTACCATACCTTGGCAACAGTACCGTGAGGTACATCCTGGATAGTGTAGAGGTCCGCACGTCCGCCAGGAACGATGAATGCGCTTGTGAGTGATGACACGTCACGGTTTACCCACATATTGTTATTGTCGATGACGGTGTTGCCGTCTACGTTGAATGTATATGTGTACATTTCAGGAGCTACCTTGAAGTCGGTAGTGTACTCCCATACACCGTTTCTGCCTTCCTTGAGCTCACCTACGCCCGGAGCGTCGTATGTCATCTCCTGGTCTCCCATCTTGAATTTCAGCTGCTGGGTAGGAAGGAAATCACCTGACACTGTGACCTTCACAGCCTTAGGAGCGTGGTAACGGAATGTTACTGTTCCATCTTCATTTACTACAGGAGATTCTGTAGAAGCTCCGCCCCACAATGCCTGCTGGGCGAATGCGCTGCCCGCCATAAGGAGGGCAGCAGCTATCATAAATACTTTTTTCATTTTCAATTATTATTTGAAAAGGAGTGGCGCGAATGTGTTGAGGTACAGTCTCCAGTTAGCCCAAACGTGGCCACCTTCGCTTACATAATATGTGTGCTCGAGGCCGTTGGCTGTGAGGGCCTTGTCAAGCTCGTTAGCATTCTCAAAGAGGAAGTCTGTGTTGCCGCAAGCAAGCCAGTAGAGCTTGTAACCTGCCTTCTTGATGCCCTGGAGCTGAGCGTCGAGCTCTGGAGTTCTCTTTGCACCCATTGAAAGCGGGCAGATGTAGTCGAATACGTTTGGATACATACCAGAAGCAGTGATAGTGTGGCCGCCACCCATTGAAAGACCTGCGATAGCTCTGTGTGACTTCTTGGCAACTACGCGGTAGTTCTTCTCTACGAAAGGAACGATCTCTTCAACGAGGCTTCTTACGTAGTTATTGCGGGTTGAAGGATCTCTCCAATCCATCTGTGCAGTAGGAAGGCCATAAGTCTGAGCAGCCTGCTGGTTGCCGTTACCGTTAGGCATAACTACGATCATAGGCTTTGCAAGACCCTTCTCGATGAGGTTGTCGAGGATCTGCGCTGTGCGACCCATTGATGACCAGGCCTCCTCGTCTCCACCTGCTCCGTGAAGGAGGTAAAGTACAGGGTATTTAGTCTTTGTGTTTGCCTCATAGCCGTAAGGAGTGTAGACAGTAAGACGGCGGTTGATGCCGAGGATCTCGCTGTCATACCAAGGGTGGCTGATGGTACCTCTCTTGTTTGCAGGCTTGTAGTTCTCAGTGCGCTCGCCGTCGATAAGGAGCATATTGAGGAAACGTGAACCGTCACGCTGAACCATTACGTTCTGAGGGTCGTTTACAGAAACACCGTCAGCCACGAAGTTGTAAGTGTAGATTTCTGGCTCTGGGCAAGGAATGGTAACTTCCCAAACGTTGTTCTCGCCACGAGTCATATCGATTGTGCCGCCCCAAGGGTTTGGCATCCAAGAACCGCTGAGCTTTACTACAGTAGCGTAGTCAGCCTTAAGTCTGAATGTTACGCTGTCATTCTTGATCTCTGGAGAGATGACTGGTTTCTGTCTTCCGAAAGAGAAGTTTGCCAGCTCCTGTGCTGACAATGAGCCGATAGCAAGTGCCAAACCGGCGAGGATTGCAAAAATCTTTTTCATTTGTTAGTGATATTAATTGGTTTATACTGTGTTTAGTCTCTGAATGTTTCGCCGCATCTCTTGAGAACCTTAGGAAGGCACTCCTGCCAGAAATTCCAGTCGTGGACTCCTGATCGCGCGATGTATTCGTGCTGGATGCCTGCCGCTGAAAGAGCCTGATGGAAATTTGCTCCGTTACCTGTCACCCAGTCTTCGGTACCCATCTCAAGAGTGATTCCGGGAAGTGTTGCCGGATCTGCTTTTTCAGCGAGTTCATACAGGCTAGGGTAGCCGGCTCCCATATCTACAGCTGCGCTGCAGGCGTAGGCGTAACAGAACATATCCGGGTTACCTAATCCGTAGTAGAGCGTGCCGTATCCACCCATTGAAAGACCTGCAACTGCTCTCGCATACTTGTCTTTCTTTACATTATATGTGAATTCGATTGCCGGCACCAGCTCCTCGAAGAAGTAGGTCTTGTATTTCCCCTGATAACTGTCAATGTAGAATGTCGTGAGGGCATCCGGACACACGACGATCATCTGTTTCCCGCCGTTTTCCTCGTATGCTTTTGCGATATTGGCAAGATTGCCCTTGTCAAGCCAGGCGTTGTTCTCATCTCCATAGCCGTGAAGCAGATAAAGTACAGGGAAATCCTCTCCTGAACCATAGTCCTTCGGCAGATATATGGAATATTTCATCGACCTGCCCATAGCTGAGCTGCTGACAGTGCAGTTGCGGATGACTGTGCCGACAAAAGTCTTGAACTCTATTTCGCCGTGGAATCTGAATCTGATCTCAGAGCTTCTGCTCATCGCAGATATATTAATGGTATATTCACCATCTGCCTCCGAGATGTCGATTGTGCCGCTGCTGACGTTCCTGTCCATATTTCCATCATTGAAGCTTATGGTGTTGACATTCGGTTCGACCATATAGGTACCAGCCTTAAGAGTCATATCATCACTTTTGATGTAAAGCTTTACGGTGTAGTCATTGCCGCTGAGAACCATAGCAAGGTTATATGAACCGTCATCACTTGCAGAAACGGCAGTCTCTATCAAAGTGTCAAGCTCAATTGCCTTTGATCGTTGATTATTATCTTTGGTGCAGGACATTGTGACTATAGAAATCACAAATATATAAAGAAGTTTTTTCATATCAGTTTGTTTTTGCTTGTTCCCTGCCGAAGGGTCAGCCGCAGCAGGGATATGAGTGGGTGGCTGGTGCCACCCACATTATTCAATTACCATCTGTCGTATTCAACAGCAGCAGATCCGTCGAGCGCGATGCTGTAGGTCTGAGTGAAGTTGTAACGAGCAGCTGTGTTGGCGCTACCTGTTGCAAGAGCAGCAAGTCTCACGTAGTGAACGCGCTCGTACTTGAACTCAGTTGCGTTAGCAGAATTCTGAGTGTCAATCGCTACAGTTACAGTTGCCTTACCGTCAGCGTCGAACTGTACGTTTGAAGCGACAGCATTAGGATCATTCTTACAGTTGTTGAATGATGAACCTACGTGGCAGTCAGTGTAGCAGCAGAGACGGACCTCGTTGAGGTTGCCTGTCTGCGCAGGGTCAGTGACCTGTACGGTACAAGTGGCGATGATCTTCTTGGAAGCTGTGTCGTACTTGAACTCCTGATTGAGGAATCTTACAAATGGCTTGACAGCAAAGTCAACCTCATTGTCACCCTTGTTGAGTATGAATTTCTGAGTGAACGGATAGTAGTTTGCATCATTTGTCTCCATACGGTATTCGCCTGCCCAAACAAGGTTGTTGCGATAAGTACCGTTGTTCTTGATGTACCAGGTCTGAGCTGCCTCAGCATCCCATCCGAGTTCGAAGATCTTAAAGACTCCTGTCTGTGATCCATAGACCTCAGACGGAACCAATGCGCCAGTTTCTGCATCTACAAACTTACCCGCGATAGTGGCGTCGTAGCTTTCCATATTGTCAAGAGCGAACCAATCGCAAGAAGTCACAAACAATGCAGTGACAACTGTCATCAATATGTATTTGATATTCTTCATAATCATAAATCGATTTAAAAATTAAAGCTGACTAGGGTTTGGAACCAACTTGTTGGCAGCGTAGTTAGGAATGCCGCCGTAGTAGTTCTTAGGCTGGAGTTCGTATGCAACAGGAACTCTGTCAGTGTCATCCATCATCATATTTGCACGAACGAAGATGTACTGAGCCTTGCCGCTGCGGACGTCTGCTACAGGGATGACAGCGTGTCTTCTTGCCTCAGCAACGCCTGCAGGATGGTTAGGACGGTAGAACTCACGACGACGATGGAGTGTGAGGGATCTGTCATCCTCGAATGCAAGTTCAAGACGGCGCTCCTTAAGAACATTCTCAAGAGTTGCATCGATCTCATCCTTGAAGAATGCTCTTCTGCGGATAGCGTTGAGGTGTTTCTTGGCATCACCTGCGTTTGTGCCGTTCTTCTCAACCTGAGCCTCGATGTAGTTAAGGAGGATCTCAGTGTAGCGGATGTCGTACCAAGGGTTTGTAGAGTACTGCTTTGCACCAGCTGGATCGAGGTACTTGCGGATACCGAAGCCAGTTGAGTACCAGCTTCCGTCGTTACCGTGACCGATCTTGTTGAAGCCTGAGTACTCCTCACCGTTAGATGCTCCGTACATATAGTACTTCTTGCCACCGGCAGTTACATAGTCCTTCTCAGAGTCGCAGATGAGAAGCTTGTCACCCCAGATACCGCCCTGGATAACGATGTCTACACCGCGGAAGTTGATGCCTGGATAGATTACCCAAGCCTGGAAGCGCGCGTCCTTATTTGCGAAGAGGTCAGCAGTCTTGTTGTAACCGACATACTCGATCTTCTCAGCAGCTGTCGCGTCTGCATAGATCTGTGCGAGCCAATCAGACTCGTTGCCGTCGACGCGTGTTGCGAGAGTTCCGTCAACAGCATTGTAGTTGTTGTCGTAGTAAGGATAAAGATCAGCAAGGTCTGCATTTACGTTGTAGCAACCCCATTTCCACACTCCGACAGCCTCAGAGAACTTGGCCTGCATTGGAGAGTTGTTCCAGTCAAATGCGTTAGACGCCTGTGGAGTACCGTTGTTGTAAGATCTGCCGAAGATCCACTCCTCGTCGTGTCTTGCAAGGAAGAGATCAGAAAGACCTGTAATCGCTGCGTCGAGAGAAGCTGGCTCAGCGTTGTAGAGCGAGAACTTGCCAGAGTTGATGATCTCCTCGCAAGCGTCGATACACTGCTGGTAGTAATCATTTGCATAAGACTCCTCCATATAAGTGAGCTTGTCGGCAACTGCCTGATATGAAGTCTCGATAGGAGCATTCTTCCAGTACTTGCTTACAGAAGCCGCATAGAGAGCAACGCGTGACTTCAGACCGAGAGCAGCCCATTTGTCAGCTCTGTATGCTCCGTCAGTTCTTGACTCAGGAAGAGATGCAGCTGCCTCAGTGAGTTCTGCGAGTACGAAGTCCCAAGTCTCCTTCTCAGTGCTTCTTGGAATGTAGAGACCTGCATTCTCACCACCGTCATACTTGTCATCAAGCGGTTCAGTGATGATAGGAACACCACCATAGGTCCTGACCATACCGAAGTAGTAGTAAGCTCTTACGAATCTTGCCTCTGCAATGTAAGTGTCGCGGAGAGTTTCGCTGATCTTGCCGTTTTTATATGACTCGTCAATGATTTTGATGAGGTTGTTTACATCACGCATTGTGGTGTAGTTCCAGAATCCGGGAGTGCTGTTGTAGATAGCTCCGCCGTGAGTGTCGACAGCATTGTCTGTTGACTTGTCGCCATTAGAGAATGCGCCCATTGGGATAGATGCATATACAGAGGCCATCATTCTTGAAAGACCAGCCTCAGATTCTGCAAGGTAGTCGCCCGACAGCTTTGACTTGTCGCCCTCGAGATTGTCAAACAATCCCTCGCAGGCAACGAAGTTGAACGAAAGTGCAACAATTGATATAAGTGATAAAATCTTTTTCATTGAGATCAAGGATTAGAAGTTCAAGTTAAGACCTAAGCTATATGTTTTCATAAGCGGATAACCGCCGGCATTCATATAGACGCTGTCATTTCTCTCTGGGTCGTATGCCTTCAGGATCTTGTTACAGATAGTGAAGAGGTTAGTACCGCTGACATAAACTCTGAGTGATTTGATGTTAGCAGCCTGAGTCCATCTCGATGGAAGAGTCCAACCGATCTCCGCACTCTTAAGGCGAACGAAGGTGGCGTTGAGATAGTTGTAAGGCTGGTTTACGCGGTATGTTGAGTTAGACCCTGAGTCGTATCCACCAGTTGCCTTGGCAATTGCAGGGAAGTAACCTGGAGTCCACTCTGAGTTCGGGTTGAAAGGATCGGTAAATCCTTCTGCGAGGGTGTAGTGATCCATATAGGTCTCGTAGAATGTAGGGAAGAAGCCGTATCCGTATGCGCCTGAGAGTGAGGCACTCTTGTGAACGAGAGCAGAACCTGCAAAGTTGAGGTTGATGTCAAATCCCTTGTAACGGCCTGAGAAGATGAGACCGAACTGGAGAGGAGCATTTCCTTCTGCCCAGGTGTAGTACAGGTCATTGCTGTTGATTACACCGTCACCGTTGCGGTCCTCGATCTTGTACATACCTGGGAGGAGATCATTCATACCTGCTGTCGTGTTGTGGAGTACAGGGTGTGAAGTGATGTCATTCCAACCTGTGAACTGTGAACCGTCTTCCCAGTGATACATAGAGCCGGAACGTGCGTTAGCCCATCTGCCTGTGAAGTGAGAAGTGTAGTAGTTCTGCTTTGATGAGTAGATGGCTGTCTTGTCAGACTCCTGGTATGTTGTACGATATCTTGAGAATGTACCTGTCGCAGCGATTCTGTACCAGAAGTCACCGATGTTGTTCTGGTGAGAGATCTGGAGGTCGATACCTACGTTTTCAGAAGCGTTGAGGTTCTGCTGTGGAAGTGCGAGACCATAGAAGTCCGGAACTGTAGTAGTCGCAGTACCTGCGATACCTGAAGTTCTTCTCCAGAACCAGTCGATCGAACCGCCGAACTTACCTCTCCACATATCCCAGTCGATACCGAAGTCCATCGAGCGTACGTCTGCCCAAGAAAGGAGAGTCTCGGCTACAGAGTGGCTTGCATAACCGTTGAGAAGCTTGCCGTCCTCGAATACGTATGAACCTTCCTGAGTGTAACCCAGCTGCCAAGCGTATGCAGCTCCCTGAGGAGAACCCATAAGACCGTCAGACCAACGGATCTTGAGGTTGTTGAACCAAGGCATTGCTGTCTTGAACCACTGCTCCTCAGAAACACGGTAACCTACAGAGTATGCAGGGAAGAATCCCCAACGATAACCCGGAGCGTAGAGGTAAGTACCATCATAACGTCCTGATACATCGACGATATATTTGCCCTTATAGTCATAGCTTGCACGCATAATGTAACCCGCCTTTGCGTTGTCGCTGCGTCTGCCGCCGTTTGTTGCTGTAGAGGCGTCTGCCTGGTCGAGAATGTCGTGTGTGAAGAAGTCACCGTACTCACGTGCACCGCTGATAGAGTTAGAAGTGTTCTTTGTTGCCTCAGCTGCAAGTGTTGCACCTACATTGTGGTCGCCGAATCTTCTGTTATAGTTAGCCTGGATACGACCATAGAAGGTCTGTCTTGTGTTCCACTGCTCTGAGTAAGTGTTTGCCTCAGCATTTGCGCCTGCCTGTACGTCTGTCTGATAGTCGTAGAGGTAAAGGAGCTTTGTAAGGTCATCCTGACGGTAGTTGTTGAAGTCGTAAGCACCTGTTGCAGAGACTACCAGACCCTTGAACCATTTAGGCTCGTACTTCACTTCCAGGTTGTTGCGGAAAGTGAGGTTGCGGTTGTCACTGTAACCTACAGCGTCTCTGTCGGTAATTGCGAGAGGGTTTCTGTTCTCTGAATCAGGAAGAGCAGAATAGTGGTCAGGGTTTGTGAGGACGTGAGCCGGGATGGTTCTGTCTGCGTTGGTAGTGTAGTACCAGATGTTCTGGTTGGTTACACCTGCCATACCCTCGAGCTTAGAGTACATAATGGATGTCTGGAACATCGCTGTCAACTCGTTGGTAATCTTTGAAGTGACGTTACCATTGAAGCTGAGACGGTCGTTGTTCATATTATCCATTGTAAGGATAGAGTTGTCCTCTGTGTAGTTACCGCTGAGGTAGTACTGAGTCTGCTGGTTACCACCACGAACTGAAATGTTGTGAGTCATATTGAAAGCATAGTCCTTCATTACGACATCGTACCAGTCAGTGTCAACGTAACCGTCTTCACCATTAATATAATGCTGGATGTACTCGTCAGAGAATTTCGCACCCTGCTTAGAGTTGATGCGCATCTCGTTCTCGAGCTGCATATATGTAACGATGTCCACCTGGTCAGGTCTAGAAGTAGGAACACCGAATGAGAAGTTGTTTGAGTAGTTCACAGTCGGCTTGCCGATCTGACCCTTCTTTGTGGTAACGAGGATTACACCGTTGGATGCCTCGAGACCGTAGATGGCTGCAGAAGCGTCCTTGAGAACTGTGATGCTCTCGATGTCCTCTGGGTTGAGCTGTGCAAGAGCTGCAGAACCGTTCTCATCCATCCAGTAACCCCAGTCACCGTTACGAGCCTGTGCAGTACGTGCAACACCGTCGATGATCACGAGTGGTGAACCGAAACCGCGGAGACTCAGGTCAGTGTCGAAAGTACCAGGCTTACCTGATTTCTGACGGATCTGAAGACCTGGAACCTTACCCTGGAGTGATGCCACGAGGTTGGTCTGCTTTGTAGAAACGATGTCCTCACTCTTTACTGTAGAGATCGCAGATGTGAGTGATGACTTCTTCTGCTGGCCGTAACCTACAATGACAGTCTCTTCAAGCTGCTCGCTGTCTACTTCCAGGACAACTTCAATCTTTGCTCTTGTACCTACAGTCACTTCTACTGTACGGTAACCTATGAATGATACAACAAGAATGTCTGTATCCTTTACTGAGTCGAACTTTACCACACCGTCGATGTCGGTAAGATCTCCTATTGTTGTGCCTTTAATAAGGACGCTGGCTCCGGGAACGGCACCTACGTCATCTTTGACAGTGACTGTCACACCAGACTGTGCAAATGCTGAAGTCACGTAAAGAATTGCCAACAGGCAAACGGTTAATAATTTTTTCATTAGTGTGTTATTTATCAGTGTTAATATTCGAGTTTATTAACCTATATTAATATGTGGGATTAAGCGAGTGGTCCTTCGTATCTGAGGTTCATCGCTGAAGACTTGATGGTAATGACGTAATTGCCGCCATTCTCCTCTACTGTGAGAGTTCCGTCTTCGATCTTGACGCCTGTCTCAGAACCATCTTCAGCCCTGGTCATATAGCAGGTACCCCAGTTTGTGAATACCATACCGATGCCCCAAAGGTCACCTGGGTCCCAACCGATACCGAACGTACCTTCTGTTACTGTTCCTGCTGTTGCGCACGGAACGTAAACTCCTGGTGCGAGAGTAGTGCCGTCGGCACTGTATACGTCGAACTTGAGGTAATTACCTGCTCCGGTAACCTGGCCGTTCGCAGCTGTAAGACCTGCGTCACCGAGGTATACAGTCACGATGCCCTGTCCTGGCATAATAGAAAGGAACTGTGCCAGCTGGATTCCGCTGAATGCCTCCTCGTCATCATCGCCGCCTTCGTGGCCGCCTGTACAGTCCTTACAACCGTCGCAGTCGCAACCGCAAGAGCCGCCTTCGCCTTCACCGCCTTCATCTTCCTGAATCTCACCGATCACATACTTACCAGCGATAGTTGCACCGTTGGAAGTACCCTTGACGATGATTGTAGTCTGGCCCTTGTTCTCAGTAACCTTCACCTTACTTGTCTCAGCGTCGATTACGTAAGCTGTTCCATCCGGACCGTAGAGGATAGTACCGCCTGACATTACAAGACCCCACTCTGGGAAGTTGAGGTCGAAACCGTTACCAGCCTCACCTACTTCGTCAGGATAGCTTGTCACCTTGTACTCGCCGGCGATTGAAGTTGCGCCTTCCTTAGTCACGAGGTCGAGGATTGCAACATTGTTTCCTGCAGCATCCTTGACTTCAACGAAGTAAAGTGTAACGCCTGAAAGTGCAGTTGAGCCGTCAGCCTGAGTGTTGTTTGCAGTGTCGTCAACCATTGTGTATGAGAGTCCCTCAGAATGCTCGAATACGATGCTTCCTGAGATTTCCCAAGGATCTGCAGGCTCAGCAGGCTTGGTTACAGCTGGAATCTCGCCCACAAACTGAGCATAGATGTCGTTGTTGTCGACGGTGATTGTGTAGACGTTTCCTGCAAGAGCTACAGTGATGTTGCCTTCAGTGATCTTCTGAGCAGAAGTCTGAGGATTTGCATTCTCATCAACAGTCCACCAGCAAGTACCCCAGTTCTCAAATGCCATTCCGATGTTGTAGATGTCACCTGGGTCCCAGCCGATGCCGTACTCTCCCTTGTTGATGGCTCCACCTGCAGCACTTGGAGAATATGTGCCGGCAGCAAGGTAGCCGTCCTCGCTGTAGAGGTCGATTGCAAGGTAGTTACCTGCACCCTTGTAGACTGTCTGGTAGGTAGTCATATCCATCTCTGAAGTGAAGTTTCCGTCAGAAAGGTTGAGGGTGATGGACTTCTGACCGTTTGCAATGTTGCTCTGAGCGCTCATTACAGTGTTGAGGACCTTGAGCTGTGGAAGATCGTTCCAAGCGAGGCCTGTGCCTGTCCAGCTGATACGGTAGTTCTCACCGTTGCTGAGCTTGACAATACCCTCGATGGTGTAAGTTGCGTCCTGAACTGCCACGTTGATGGTTCCGGCAGTAACGAGATGCTCCTCACCGTTGAGGTAGAGCTTTGTTCCTTCTGCGCCAGTAATGTAGTTGCCGGCTGCAGCATAGGCTTCAGAAGCCTCAGTGTAGGCTCCGGCCTGGAGTGTAGGAGCTGCAGATGCGAATTTCACGTCAAGTACCGCTCCCGATCCTTCCTTGGAAGCGCCTGCAGTACCAAGCTCAACTCCAAGAACATAATTCGGGCTGACGCGTGTTCCGTCAGTAGCCAGCACTTCTGTAAGGTCAACATCTCCTGCCAATGGCGGAAGCTGTCCCTGTCCCAGACCCTCTTCTGTGTTGCACGAAGTCGTAAAGACCACGACTGAAAGTGCGAAGAGAATTGTCGCTAATTTTAGTTTCATGTGTTAATTTGTTAATGGTTAGTATTAAAAGTGTTTGTGATTCTATTATCTACGCAAATTTCCGAATATTCCTGAACTTTTGCTTGCCGTATCGTGTTATTGGTTTTCAACTTTGTTCAAGCGGTTTTCCCGTTTGTTCAAATGTTTGCAAATTTGTTCAAATACCCTCTCTGTATTGTCCTAATGGGTATTTTTTGCTACCTTAGTACAAGAAAATGTATCAAATGAAGAAACTTCTTTTACTCATTGCAGTTGCATCTGGTATTGCTGCTGCCTGCTCACATCCCGACCACGATGGGCATTACTATGACAGCGAGACTCCAATCATAGCAGATGACATCTCGAACCAGAAGGTGACGTCATTTGCTGAAGATCCCAAAGGTCATATTTGGATAGGTACTTTCAGGGGACTGAACCGTTACAATGTCCACGAATTCCAACAACATTTCTGCACAAATGATCTGACTACTCTTCCAGACAATCAGGTCCAGTGCCTGTATAGAGACTCGCGCGACAGACTATGGGTTTCCACCGTAAACGGAATGGCCCTTTATACTGAACGGGACGATTTCATCAGGATCCCGATGGAGACGATGAGTCGCAACTCAGCCCAGATTCTTGAAGACGCTGATGGAGGTATATATATAAATACAATGATAGAACTCGCCAAATATGACGAGCTCTCCGGAAGTTTCAGGACAGTGCTTTCTTCGGTGGACGGTAAGATGCCGGCTGCAGCGCAGTGCTTTATTCAGGACTCGGATTCGTCGATATGGTTTGTCACTTCCACACATCTGCTGAAGTATGATCTCGCCACCTTTGAACTGGAGGAATTCATCCAGCTTGACAACTTTTCGACTGCCTGCAATCTTTTCAATGACGGCCTGCTCTGGATCGGTGGAATGGGAAATATGACCATCTATGACACAGTCAATAATAAGTTTGTTGAAACTCCTGAAGGACTGACTTCCCACAATATCTTCAACAAGGCACAGGTTTCATATGTCTACAACTATGATGATAAAGTGCTTCTCAATACAGAGAAACACGGAATGTTCATCTATGATCCGGCCGAAGATGTGCTCTGCCATCAGACAGAGAAGGGATTTCCTTTCGAGGTGCCGGATGTAAAGATCCTCACTATGTACCTTGACTCCAATGATAACCTCTGGCTGGGAACCTATGATCAGGGTTATCACGTCATATATGCATATGAGGAACTCTTCAATAATGACAGTTGGCTCAAGGCAAGTCTCGGGCAGAAATCGGTTGTCTCTGTGGATTCCGACAGTAATGACAATCTGTGGATATCGACTTTGAAGGATGGTCTGTATATGTATAATCCGGATTCCGCCACATTCAAAAAGATAGACCTGAGGCGCATCTACAACTATGAGGCAGCTGGTAATCTGGACATTACCTGTGTCTTTGTTGATAGCAAGGACAAGGTCTGGCTGACAGGAAACAGCGGGGTGTCGAGGTGCAGGGTAAGAGACAATGATCTCGTGGTTGAGAAATCTTGGCCGGTCTTTTTCCCAATGGGAATGTCTGAGGATGCCGACGGACGGATCTGGATAGGAAGTATGGGCGAGAATGTCCATTACATATCACCTGAGGATGATACGGTACGTGCAATGAAGACAATGACCGCACCGTTTACCTTTACCCCATACTGCCTTGCGCTTAATGACGGAACTGTACTTTCTGCTTCGTTCGAATACGGACTGGCACAGCTTGACGGCAGAGCGAACCACTCCCGTCAGATCTCTGTACCGGAATCACAGTGGGAGGATTGCATCAAGAGATCGGTGTTTGTGCCTGTGTGTATGCACCAGAGCGAGGATGGCATCATATGGATAGGAACATTGGCAAACGGCTTGTTCCGTTATGACCTTGCAAAGAATGAACTTGTACATATCTCCGGGACACCTTGTCTTGACATCACTGCAATAGAAGAAGATGAGTCAGGTTGTCTGTGGATCAGCACACAGTACGGACTAAGCAAATATGACAGGCAGAGTGATGACTTCACCAACTGGTTCGCAGATGATGGAATCGGAGGTAACCAGTTCTATGACAGGTCTTCCTGCAGGCTTTCTGATGGCAGGCTTGTCTTTGGAGGTACTCACGGACTTACCATATTCGATCCGGAACACGTGACTCCGATAAGGGAGGTGCCTCTCTATTTCGAGGATCTGAAGATCCACAATGTCCTGGTGAGGCCTGGGGAAGGAGAGTGCATTGAAAAATCTCTCGCATATGACCCTATGATCAATTTGGAGCACTCCCAAAACTGCTTCAGCATATCGTTTGTAGCCCTGGAATACGGAAACTATGAAAGAGTTGAGTACCAGTATATGCTTGACGGCTTTGATGGCCACTGGATCGATGCGAATAAGAACAGGGAGGCATATTATTCCAATATTCCGGCCGGAAAGTACACCTTCAAGGTAAGGATTCTGAATCAGGACAGGTCGTGGGTCCTTGCAGAAAAGGGAATCTCAGTAAGGGTGGGACCTGTGCTTTGGTTCACCTGGTGGGCGTTCATTGTATATATGATCATAGCTGGCTTCATCATCAATCTTATCCTGCAGGTAAGAAAACAGATTGTGCGTGAGAAGACCGCAAAGCTCAAGGCTCAGCAGGAGAAATATCAGGAACAGAGAGTCAATCAGATGAATATGACCTTTTTTGCCAATGTGTCGCACGAGTTCCGCACTCCTCTTACAATGATTATGGGACCTGTGAGCCAGATGGCAGATTCGGCTTCTATGACCAAGGAAAACAAGAGACTCCTCAATATAGTACAGAGAAACATCTATCGTATGCTCCGTCTGGTGAATCAGCTTCTGGACTTTAACAAACTCGAGAACGACACTCTCAAACTGAAGGTCAAGGAGACTGACGTCGTGGCTCATCTGAACGACTTGTCTGACATATTCAAGGTCAATGCGGAGGAAAAAGGCATACTTTTCCACACATATGGTCTGGAAGAGAAGTTTACAGTCTGGGCTGATGATGACAAGATTGATAAGATCTGCTTTAATCTGCTTTCCAATGCAATGAAGTTCACTCCGAACGGAGGTAAGGTGGACCTTATTATGGACGTCGTTACCCGTGAGGATGTGCTGGGTGATTTCAATCTGAAGGAGACAGATACAGACAGCCGCTGGCTCAAGATCCAGGTGAAGGATAATGGTCCGGGTATCCCTGAAGATCAGCTTGAGAAAATCTTCGAGCGTTACTATCAGGTAGAGAACGGCAGTGCAACACGCAATCTGGGAACTGGAATCGGCCTGTACTTCGCCAAGACTCTGGCAGAGATGCATCACGGATATATAAAGGCGGCTAACAGGACCACCTCGGCAGGAGCATCATTTACGCTGGTGATTCCTGTCAGTGCTTCGTCATATGCGGAAACTGAAAAGGTCAAGGTGGATGCCTCCAAGCAGCCAAAACTCGATGTGACCAAAATCAAGTTCGAGGCGGCGGAAGAAATGGATGATATGGAAAACAGAAAGACAGTGCTAGTTGTCGATGACGATGCGGACATCATCCATTATCTCAGGGAACTGCTTTCGACAAAGTACAAGGTGATCAGTTCGTTCAATGCAGATGATGCCTATACCCTCATCAAGGAGCACGCTCCGGATGTCGTCATCTCAGACGTCGTGATGACTGGCAAGACGGGATATGATCTCTGCCGCAAAATCAGGGAGAACATCCAGATGTCGCATATTCCTGTCATCCTCCTGACTGCCAAGGCTATGGTGGAAGATCAGGTCCAGGGACTCGATTGCGGTGCTGATGCCTATGTCACCAAACCTTTTGAACCGCAGTACATTATGGCATTGATAGCCTCCCAGCTGAGAAACAGGGAGAAGGTGCGTCAGATGCTCAGCCATTCGACAGACATTGAGGAAATCGAGGAAAATGCCCTTTCTCCTCAGGACAATGCCTTTATGACAGAACTCTATCAGCTTATGGAGAAAGAATTGTCTAACTCGGAGCTCGATGTTGCAAGAATGACTGAAATGATGAGAATCTCCCGAACCAAGTTCTATTATAAGGTCAAGGGACTCACAGGAGAGAATCCGAGCGTCTTCTTCAAACGCTACAAGCTCAACCGCGCAGCCCAGTTGCTTAAGGAACGCAAGCATAACGTGTCGGAGATTGCAGATATGACAGGATTCAGCACCCTCTCTCACTTCTCCACAAGCTTCAAGAAGCAGTTTGGTGTCTCTCCAAGCGAATATGTCAAATAGCTGATTCTCAGCGCCTTCTGTTGAATCACCTGCTCCAATGGACGCAGGTGATTCAACGTAAAGCGTTGGCTATCAAGGTCATTGCGCGCACGATGGTTGCGCGGGGACAGCCGACGTTCAGGCGCATAAAGCCCTCGCCGCCGGGACTGAACATTTCACCGTCGTTCAGGGCGAGGCCGGCTTTGTGCACGAAGAGGTCGATGAGACCTTCGTGCGTGAGGCCGAGCCCGCGGCAGTCGAGCCACACAAGGAAGGAGGCCTGAGGTCGCAGAGGTCGTATCTCAGGGATATATTGACTGCAGAACTTCTCGATATATATGATATTGCCTTCGATATATTCCAACATCTGCCTGCGCCACTGCTCGCCGTGTTCGAAGGCGGCTTTGGTTGCAATCGGAGCAAACAGGTGAGGAGCGCCTAACTCGCTGGCTTCCAGCCAGCCGAAGAACTTTTCTCTGAGTTCCTGGCCCGGAACTATAGCATATGAACTCACTATGCCCGCTATGTTGAAGGTCTTGGAAGGAGCCCCGAAAGTTATGCTGCAGGAGGCAGCCTTTTCAGAAACGTTCGCAAAAGGGATGTGCTTGTTTCCGAACAGGGCCATATCGCAGTGGATCTCGTCTGAAATCACAATGATTCCCCGCTCGTGACAGAAGTCGGCAAGCTTTTCCAGAGTCTCGCGCGGCCACACGATGCCAGCAGGATTATGTGGGTTGGAGAGAATGAGCATACGGCATCTGTCATCGCAGACAGCAGCCAGGTTCTCGAAATCCATCTCATAGGAACCGTCAGGCAGCTCTTTCAGAGGATTGAACACGACTTCAACTCCGTTCTTCTGCGGAACAAGACGGAAAGGATGATAGACCGGGGGCTGGATTATGACCTTGTCTCCCTTTTCAAGGAGGGCATTGACGGCCATTCCTATGCCTTTGACTATTCCCGGGATGAAGGTCATCCACGAGCATTCGGTCTGCCAGCCGTGGTGCTCGAGGATCCATTTCTGCACTGTAGCCCAATAATCCTCAGGCAGCACAGTGTAGCCGAAGACAGGATGCTCCAGCCTCTTGCGGAGGGCATCCACTATGAAGTCCGGAGTCTCGAAGTCCATATCGGCCACCCAAAGGGGGACGAGATCTTCCGATCCATATACATTCTTAAGTGCGTCGGTCTTGACCGCACCGCTTCCCCGGCGGTCGATCACCTTGTCGAAGTCATATATTTTCATCTCTGGCATATCTTATATCCGCCACAAATCTAACTAATTTCTTTATCTTTGCCCTGAACAAATCGAACATATATGAAAAAGATTCTGACTGCCGCTCTGGCAATGCTTGTTTTCCTGTCCCTTGGTGCGCAGGAGATCCGTTATTTCAACGCTGCTGAACTTAATGTGATAGGTAAGGCGATCCCGACCGCAAAAGATTTTACGAGGATCGACACTGCGGCCTATAAGTTCAATGACAAGGTGATCGAGGAATATGCCTGCCACTCCACAGGTCTTGCAGTGCTCTTTGCGACAGACAGTCCCATAATAAAGGCCAGATGGCAGACTTCGCAGAAGAATGCTGAAGAGAACTTTACTGCCATAGCCCAGAAAGGCCTTGACCTTTATATAAAGAAGGACGGTGAATGGGTCTTTGCAGGAGTCGGAAGACCAAATATGAGCAAGGGACCGGCTTACGATCAGCACGAAGGAACAATAGTAAAGTCTATGGCTGCGGGCAGAAAGGAGTGTCTCCTTTATCTTCCGCTGTTTGACAGCCTCGATTCGCTTTTCATCGGAGTGGAAGAGGGCTCATATGTCGAGCCTGTCGAGAATCCGTTCAAGTACCGTATCGTGGTCAAGGGTTCAAGCGTGACCCACGGTCTTGCAGCTTCCCGTCCGGGAATGAGCTATGCGGCAAGATTCGGCCGTGACAACGGCTTCTACACCTTCAATCTGGGTTTCAGCGGCAAGTCTAAGCTTCAGAAAGAGTTCGCGCGGTACCTTGCAGACATCGAGGATGTCGACGCCTTCATCTTTGACGCCTTCTCCAACCCGTCAGCAGAAATAATCCACGAAGATTTCGATACCTTTGTAGACATAATCCGCGCAGCCCATCCGGACGTTCCTCTCATATTTATGCAGACAGAGCGTCGCGAAAGCCGCAACTTCGACACCTGGCGTGAGGACTTCGAGGCGAAGAAGCAGGCCGCAGCAGAAGAGGAGATCCGCGAAAGGATGAAGACAGACAAGCATATATACTTCCTTCCGTCAGACGACTTCCTCGGTGACGAGCACATCGCAACATCTGACGGATCCCATCCGACAGACCTCGGCTTCACATATATGCTGGAAAGCATATCCCCTAAGATCCTTAAGATCTTCAGGAAATATGGCATAAGATAATCAGAATTCGGCGGCGGACTGCATTTTTGTGCAGATCTTTTCTGTGCAGAGGTTGCCCAGGCTGCCGAGGGACGTATGATTCAGATCGGCCGGCGTAAGCTGGCCGTTTGTCTTTCCATCTGCTCCCTGGTAGCAGAAACGGCCGTCATTAACTTCGAGGCCCACTGTCTTATAGGCGTCGCGGAACGGCATACCGTTGAGGGTGCGGCGGTTGACTTCCTCGACGGTAAAGAGGTAGTCATATATAGGGGCGTCGAGGATGCCTTCCTTCACGGTGATATGCTGGAGCATATAATCTGCCATCTGGAGGCATTTGTGCATAAGCTCAAGGGTAGGGAAGAGAATGTCCTTGAGGAGCTGGAACTCGCGGTGGTAGCCGTGCGGCATATTGCTGCAGAGCATAGAGATCTGAGTCTCGGCTGACATTATCCTGTTGCAGTTTCCTCTCATTATCTCCCACACGTCAGGGTTCTTCTTGTGAGGCATAATGCTTGAGCCGGTAGTGAGCTCGTCAGGGAATTTGATGAAGCCGTAGTTAGGACTCATATACATACAGCAGTCTGCGGCGAACTTGTTGAGAGTCAGTGCGATCGCTCCCATCGCTGAAGCGACGGCACGCTCTGACTTGCCGCGGCTGAGCTGGGCTGCAACCACATTGTAGTCAAGGCTTCCGAACTGGAGAAGGTCGGTGGTCATCTGACGGTCCAGAGGGAAGGAACTTCCGTAGCCTGCTGCCGATCCGAGCGGATTCTGGTCTGTGACGTTGTAGGCTCCGCGGAGCATATACATATCGTCAGCTAGGGCTTCTGCATAGGCTCCGAACCAGAGTCCGAACGATGACGGCATAGCGACCTGGCCGTGGGTGTAGCCTGGAAGGAGGATGTCCTTGTGTTGCTCGCTGAGTTTCTGGAGGGTGTGGAAGAGCTCGAGGACTTCATTGCGCAGGGTGAGGACCTCGTCCTTGAGGAAGAGCTTCACGTCTACAAGCACCTGGTCGTTGCGTGAACGGCCCGAGTGGATCTTTTTGCCGATGTCGCCGAGGCGGCGGGTAAGAAGAAGCTCTACCTGCGAGTGGATGTCCTCGACATCGTCTTCGAGAATGAATTCTCCAGCCTCGATCTCGCTGAGAATCTGATCCAAAGCGGATGTCAATGTCTCGAGTTCTTCTGCAGTCAGCAGACCGATGGACTCAAGCATCCTGATGTGTGCCTTTGATCCGATCACGTCATATTTTGCAAGACGCATATCAAGAATCCGGTCGTTACCTACCGTAAAATCCTCAACCAACACAGTAGCCTGTGTCCCTTTACTCCATAATGTACTCATAATCCCTGTTCTATGTAGGTATATACTGAAATTCCAGCGACCCCCGCCCCACTTCGTTTGGGCACCCCCTAGCCGGGGGTGGCATGTCGCTTCCATTTCAGTATATACCTACTTAATAATGTGGTTTATATATTTGATGTATGTCTTTATGCCTTTGTGTATTTCTTCTACCAGGACATATTCGTCCTTTCGGTGGGAGCGTGATGATTCGCCCGGTCCCATTTTGACTGCATCGCAGGTTATACGCATCCAGTCGGATGTTGTCGGCGATGAGAATGTGTCTATTCCGAGATCTTCTGCAGCTTCGATAAGAGGCGAGTCCGGCTCAGTGGCGCTCGACAGGTTGGAGAGATTACGCGGGATAAGGTCGCTTTTGCATATGTACTGCAGTTCGCGTAGAATCTCCTCGTTCGTATACTGCTCTGTAGGTCTGATGTCTATGACGAAATCGCACTGGTCAGGAATTACGTTATGGGCACTTCCGGCATAGATCTGTGTGACATTGATGTTGACTTTACCCATTATCGGAGAGACCTTCTCAAATGTGTGATGGCGCAGCCTGTCTATGTCCTCAAGCGCAATGTACAAGGCGTTCTTACCTTCGTTTCTTGCGGCGTGTCCGCTGACTCCATAGGCTCTTGCATCGATGACCAGCAGCCCTCTTTCAGCTATGGCGGCCCTCATTCCGGTCGGCTCACCTACGATTGCATAATCGATTGGTGTACATCCTGTTATTCTTTCATCTCTTCTGCATAATCTTTTCCCCCAGAGGCCTGTCATTCCGCCTTTTCCTGACCTTTCTTCCTCGCACGTCAGGACGAGGACGACATTAGGACCGGAATCCTCTGCTGCCTTTTTGATGAAGTGTCTGTAGACTGCAATCATAGCCACAGCTGATGCTCCGTCGTCGTTGCTGCCTAGACCGGCGACGATGTCATTTTCATTGCACTCAATGGCAGCCAGATTGCTTACGACCTTTGCGGCAACCGGATAGTCGGGCCTGTATGGGTCGAAGCTATAGTCGAGACTTGCCTCAACAGTGTCGATGTGAGCGCACAGCATAAAGGTCGGACGTGAAGAATCGATGATCCTCTCGGCAACGATGTTGTTGCCGATACGCTCGTGTCCTATTCCCTTTTCACTCAGCCATCTGCATATCAGAGAACAGACCTCGGCCTCGTGGAACGAGGGAGAGGGGACTGCTACCATATCCTTGAGCAGCGCAGCGGCTTCCTGTGTCAGTTTCTGTATGTCGTCGACTTTTGTCATCATTGTCCTATAATAATGTTGTTCCTTTACTGTTCAGCAGGTTCCGTGCGTGCTTGATTACAACTCTGGCTACACCGCTGTCAATCGCCTTGAATGAGTTGGTCAGCTTCGGGATCATTCCGTCTGCAACTACTCCTCTCTCCTTCAGCATAGTAAACTGCTCTTTGTTGATTTCCGGAATCACGCTGCTGTCATCATCCTTGTCCATCAGGACTCCGTCCTTCTCAAAGCAATATATCAGCTCGGTCTCGTGAGTCAATCTGCCGTCATCGCTGCAGTGGGTGCATTCCTCGCAGCGGCAGCATACTTCGCGTGGTGTGCGGTACCTGTAATTCGCCATCGCTACAGCAATTGATGAAGCAATTGTGTCTGCGTTTGTGTTCAGCAAGTTACCGTTGCCGTCGTGGTTTATTGCATTGAACACCGGGACAATTCCTCTGGACAGAAGCGAATATATGAAAGGTGCGTTTACGCTCTGCGCCGAGACATCTCCGACATATCCGTAGTCCACATCTTCCCCCAGGCTTTCCACGTGCAGCGGCGGCCTTTTGCTTGCCTTGATGGCATTGCCGTCGGCTCCGGTGAGGCCGATCGCGTTGCACCCCCGGGCCTGCAGCAGTGCTGTTATATTCTTATTGCACCATCCTGCATATACCATAGTCACAACCTTCAGGGTCTGCTCGTCCGTCACCCTTCGGCCTTCGATCATCTTCGGAACCATCCCCATCTCCTTCTGCATCTGGCTTGCCATCACTCCGCCGCCGTGCACGAGAACCTTCATTCCGGGCATAGCCGCAAAATCCCTGACAAACTCCCTTAGAAGCTCGGGATTGTCCACCACATTTCCACCAATCTTGACAACTTTTATCATACTGTGCTCACTATCTTACTGATATTCAATGTTTTGCTATGAATCACCTGCGGCAGATGGAGCAGGTGATTCAGTGTAAGTGCTTGTCTTGCAGTTCTTTACAATTTACGAAGGATTTCCTTCAGGACGGTCTGGGCTGAGACCACTCTGTTTGCCGCCTCCGGAATCACGATTGACTGCGGACTATCAATCACCTCATCAGTCACGATCATATTTCTGCGGACAGGGAGGCAGTGCATAAAGTAGGCGTTGTTTGTGAGAGCCATCTTTTCGGCGTCGACAGTCCAGTCGCGGTCGGTGCAGAGCACCTTTCCGTAGTTTTCGCCCTTGTACGCGGACCAGTTCTTTGCATATATGAAATCAGCGCCCTCGAAGGCCTTCCTCTGGTCGTACTCAATGCGTGCGCGGCCGGTGAATGCAGGGTCGAGCTCATATCCCTCAGGGTGGGTGATGACAAAGTCGTAGTCGGTCATATTGATACCTTCAGCGAATGAGTTAGGCACCGCCTGCGGCAATGCCTTCGGATGCGGAGCCCAGGTCATCACGATCTTAGGTCTGTCAGTCTTCTTGTACTCCTCGATGGTGATCAGGTCTGCAAATGTCTGGAGAGGATGCCTGGTCGCTGCCTCCATACTGAACACCGGTTTGCCGGAGTACTTGATGAACTGGTTGACTATCACCTCGTTGTAGTCGTCCTCCTTGCTCTGGAACTGAGCGAAAGCACGGACGCCGATCACGTCGCAGTAGCAGCCCATCACCGGAATCGCCTCAAGCAGGTGCTCAGGCTTGTCACCGTCCATAATCACTCCGTGTTCTGTCTCCAGCTTCCACGCTCCCTGGTTTACGTCCAGGACGATCACGTTCATTCCCAGATTAAGTGCGGCCTTCTGTGTGCTGAGTCTGGTGCGGAGGCTTGAGTTGAAGAAGATCATCAGCAGTGTCTTGTTTCTGCCGAGTGCCTGATCTGCAAAAGGATTTTCCTTTACATATTTTGCGGCCTGAAGCGCATCCTTGAGGTCGCCGAGCTGTGTTATTGAAGTGAAATGTCTCATCTCGTAAGTTCTTTCCAAGCTTTAACAAATGATTCTGCAGTTTCCTGTGAAACTGTCAGTGAAGGGAGGAGGCGGATGACTCCTGCTCCTGCGGCTCCGGTGAAGAAGTGTTTCTCAAACAGAAGCTTGTCTCGGAGTCCTATGTACTCATCATTGAGTTCGAGGCCGATCATAAGTCCTTTGCCACGGTACTCTTTTACAGCCTTGTCCGATGAAAGTTCCTGTCTGAAATATTCTCCTATTCTGGCTGCATTCTCGATAAGGTTTTCCTTTTCGATTATCTCCAGAACTGCGATGGCAGCCGCGCAAGCAAGGTGGTTTCCGCCGAATGTGGTGCCGAGCATTCCGTATGAAGGCCTGATGGAAGGGCTGATGAGCACGCCTCCGATAGGGAAGCCGTTGCCCATTCCCTTGGCAGTAGTTATGATGTCCGCCTTGATGCCGTAGTGCTGATGCGCAAAGAACTTTCCTGTGCGGCCATAGCCTGACTGGATCTCATCAAGGATAAGTACAACAGAAAGTCTGTCGCAAAGCTCTCTGAGGCCCTGCATAAACTCTGTTGTCGGTTCATATATTCCTGCCACGCCCTGGATGCCTTCGATGATCACTGCTGCGAAATCTCCCTTTGAGAGCTCAGCCTCTACAGCCGCGAGGTCATTCAGAGGTGCGAAAACGATGTTCCCGGTCTTGTTGAACGGAGCCTGGATCTTAGGGTTGTCGGTTGCAGCCACTGCGCCTGATGTTCTTCCGTGGAATGCCTTGTTGAAAGCAAGGATTTTAGGCTTTCCGGTGTGGAAAGACGCTACCTTGAGGGCATTTTCATTGGCCTCGGCTCCGCTGTTGCAGAGGAAAAGCGCATAGTCGTCATAGCCGCAGAGCTTGCCGAGCTTTGCGGCGAGCTCCTTTTGAAGCGAGTTCTGCACGGCGTTCGAATAGAAACCGAGCGTTGCCGTCTGCTCCTGCACCTTCTTCACATAATGAGGATGACAATGACCTACGGATATGACGGCGTGGCCGCCGTAAAGGTCTGTATATATATTCCCGTCCTTATCCCAAAGGATTGTGCCTGAGCCCTTTATGGGCTCTATATCCCATAGTTTATATACTTCGAATAAATTCATATATCCCTGTTAAAATGCTGACGGCTTCAGACGGAGGCCAGTGTCCTCCGGAAGTCCGAACATAAGGTTCATATTCTGTACCGCCTGACCTGAGGCGCCCTTGATGAGGTTGTCGATTGCCGAGGCAATGTGGATGTAGCCGTCGTGAAGCTCCACGTGCAGCAGCGCCTTGTTGGTGTTGACCACTTCCTTCATCGAGATGTTTTCCTTGCTCAGGAAGACAAACGGTGACGACGCATAGTAGTCCTCATATATCTTCTGATAATCTTCGAGTGTCAGACCTTCTGCAGCCCTTGTATATATGCTTGCGAATATTCCTCTTGCGAAATCGCCGCGAAGAGGTACGAAGTTCACCTTCGGTTCGCACTCCAGCGAGCCGACCTTGACGATGTTTTTCTTTATCTCTGCAAGGTGCTGGTGGCTGAAGAGCTTGTATATGGATATGTTGTCGTTGCGGTAGCTGAAATGCGTGGTCTCACCAGGCTTCTTCCCGGCGCCGGTAGAACCTGTGATTGCAGTCACGTGGATCTCGTCATTTATCAGTCCGGCTGCTGCCAAAGGCAATGTGGCCAGCTGGATGGCTGTGGCAAAACAGCCTGGATTGGCTACATCGTGTGCCTTGCGGATGTCCTCCTTTGCGCTCTCGCACAGACCGTAGATGAAATTCCTTCCTGCATACTCTCCGTCAAGTCTGAAATCGTTGCCCAGGTCGATGATGCGGCACGACGGCTTGATGTCGTTGCTGTCCACAAACTGTCTTGAAATGCCGTGTCCCAGGCACAGGAAGATCACGTCAGGGTCGTTGAGCTCAGTGCCGAAGCAGAGGTCGGTCTCACCGATCAGGTCCCTGTGCACCTGTGCCACAGGCACGCCTGCTGATGAAGTCGTTGTGGCTGCAACGATCTCTACATTCGGGTGGTTGAGCAGGATCCTGAAGAGTTCGCCTCCTGTGTAGCCGGTTCCTCCTGCAATCGCAACTTTGATTTTATTGCTCATATAGATTCCTCCATTCGCTTCGTTCAGTCTGAATGACAACGAAGAGATTATTTTTCATTTACTGAATAATAGATCTTGAGAGGGTTGGCTATCACCTTTGTAAAGCCGATCACGTCCTGGCCGGTGTATGACTTGTTGATCTCGCCATATGCTCCGAACTTGCTGCTCATAAGGTCGTGCTCACTCTTGCAGCCGAGTACCGAGAAGTGGTACGGCATAAGCGCAACCTCTACCTCTCCTGTCACGTTCTGCTCGATGCTGTCCATCATAGCTTCCATATCTCTCATCACAGGGTCAAGGTACATTGCCTCGTGCATCTGCTGACCGTACCAGCCTGCAATCTGTTCCTTCCAGTAGAGCTGACCCTTTGTGAGGGTGTGCTTCTCGAGGAGGTGGTGTGCCTTGATGATGATGAGCGGTGCGGCGGCCTCGAAGCCTACGCGGCCCTTGATGCCGATGATGGTGTCACCGATGTGGATGTCACGTCCGATTCCGAACGGTGCAGCCACCTCACGGATGGCTTTGATGACTTCCACCGGACTCATCTCCACTCCGTTGAATGAAACTGGCTCTCCCTTGTGGAAACCGATCTTGATGTGCTCAGGAGTCGTCTTTGTCACCTGCACAGGGTATGCCTCCTCAGGAAGGTAGCCGTCGGATGAGAGGGTTTCCACTCCACCGATGCTTGTTCCCCAGAGTCCCTGGTTGATGGAATATTTCGCTTTTTCCCAAGATGCCTCGAATCCGTTCTTCTGGAGGTACTCGATTTCGTACTGACGTGTAAAGCTGTGCTCTCTTACAGGGGCGATGATCTGTACCTGAGGCGCAAGGATCTCGAACACGATGTCAAAGCGTACCTGGTCGTTGCCGGCGCCTGTGCTGCCGTGAGCGACATAGTCGGCTCCGATCTCCTGCACGTGCTTGAGCACCTCAAGAGCCTGGAACACCCTTTCGGAACTTACCGAGAGTGGGTAGGTGCCGTTCTTGAGGATGTTTCCATAGATAAGGTATTTGATGCCTTTGCTATAGTAAGTGTCTACTGCATCCACTGTCTTGTGTGATGCTGCTCCAAGAGTGAGGGCGCGCTCTTCGATGGCCTTTGCCTCCTGGTCGGAGAAGCCGCCTGTGTTGACCATTATGGTGTGGACCTCAAGTCCTTTTTCATTCTTCAGATAAGGGACACAGAATGATGTGTCAAGTCCGCCGCTGAAGGCGAGTACAACCTTGTTGTTCATATGTATATACCTTTATATTTATTTTCTTGTATGGTTAGAGATTTGGGGTCTTCTGTTCGCCGTCCTTCAGACTGAGGCGTTCCGGATGTGCCGGATCCATAACGTCGATGTGTTCGGAAGGATCGTAGAGAAGGCCTGTGCACAGGCACATCCTGTGCTCGTTTGCCTCGAGGATGGAGTAGTTGCGGCAGCCCTGGCAGCCTTTCCAGAACTCGGGGTCGTCGGTAAGGGCCGCAAATGTCACAGGTCTGAAACCAAGCTCGTAATTCATCTTCATTACGGCGGCTCCTGTGGTTATGCTGAATATCTTGGCCTGAGGGTAGAGTTCTCGTGAAAGCTTAAAGATGCGGCTCTTGATCCTCATCGCCAGGCCGAGTCCTCGGAATCCGTGGGCGACGATGAGGCCGGAGTTGGCCACATACTGTTTGCCTCCCCAGGTCTCTATATATGAGAAACCTGCAAATCTGCCGTCTTCGGCTACAGCAATCACTGCCTTGCCTGCCAGCATCTTGTCAATAATATATTCCGGTGTTCTTCTTGCGATACCAGTTCCTCTTTCACGTGCTGAAATAAGGATTTCTTCGCAAATCTCATCGGCATATGTCACGTGGCTTGCATCAGCCACCAATACATCAATCTGCATAGATGTCTAAAGTATAGTTAATATTTTTGATTCGTGGAATGTCCCGAAAATTGGGAGTCGATAGTGATCCTAACGGCAAGACAAACCGAGATTGTCAATTGCAATTGGGAGGGAAGCGCTTCTGAGAGCCCCTCCTAAAGTCGGACGAATATTTGAATCGAAATTGACATAATACGCAAATATAAGAAAATACTGCATATGTTGGAGGATTTTTTTACTATTTTTGCAAATCAATCAATACCTGAAGATTTGGCAAAGAAGAAGAAAAATACCTTGCGCGGGGTGGATCCCGAGTACCTGAAGAAGCAGAAGGAGTCACTGGTACGCAGGCACAGGCAGGTCATATATTTGAATGACAGTGAGATGGCTGCCATTGAGCAGTACTGCGACAAGTTCCGTGTGGGTACGAAGGCTGTGCTGTTCAGAGAGGCGATTATGGAAAAGATACTCAAGGAACTGGATGACAATCATCCTACATTGTTCTAGTCTCCGCTTCGATTTTTATATCCAAAATCATATGAAACGATTACTTATCTTAACTGCTTTTATACTTATGAGTATTATGGCAATGGCTCAGGAGCAGACAGCAGTCGCTTCTGATGGAAATGACTTCAGCATCGTGAAGGATGAACTGGTGGAAGGTGTCAGATATGTTACCGCGGTTCCGAGTGCGAAGGTCTGCTCGAACAAGATCGAAATCGAGATTATCGGCGGAGTGATCCAGAAGGTGGTATATACACGAGGCTGCGAGGGAAACGCAAAAGGAATAGGAGCCTTGGTCAAGGATATGACTGTAGAGGAGGCGATAAGGCGCCTCGAAGGTATTACCTGCGGAAAGAGGGGAACGTCCTGTCCGGATCAGTTGGCCAAAGTGCTTAAGTCGTTGAAATAAAAGAAGAAAAGGAAGCTGTTACGCTTCCTTTTCTTCTTTTATTGCTGAGTTGTAGCAGTGCCTGCAGAGAGGTTCGTATATGTCTGTTTCTCCGAGAACTACAAGCTCGCTGCTCTTTGAAAGTCTATGCGAGTGGTTGGCCGGGCTTCCGCACTTTACACAGATGGCGTGAACCTTCTGGATGTCTTCTGCCACTGCCATAAGTGCTGGCATAGGGCCGAACGGCTTGCCGAGGAAGTCTGTGTCAAGACCTGCAATTATCACTCTGATGCCGTTGTTGGCAAGTGTCTGGACCACTTCGACAATAGATCCGTCAAAGAACTGTGCTTCATCGATACCGATCACATCTGCCTGACCTATCATCTCAAGCATCTTTGCCGGTGCATCAATCGGTGTAGAAGGAATGCTGTGGGCATCGTGTGAAACTACATCATCTTCAGAGTAGCGTACGTCAATGCAAGGCTTGAATATCTTTATGTTGAGCTTTGCGAACTGTGCTCTTTTCATCCTTCTGATGAGCTCTTCTGTCTTTCCTGAGAACATCGAACCGCAGATTACCTCAATAGAACCTGCTTTTTTTGCGTTTTCTAAAAACATTTCCTTACTTTGTATGTTATCTTCTTCGTAAATAATCACAGCCCTTCGAAAGGGGAACGCAAATATAGTCAAATATTGCTTTATGGAAAATAAGGAGCAGCAGATTTTATCTGAAATCAAGTCTATGATGGCTTCGATCAGGGTGCAGCTTGAAAGGCTGGACGCCAAGATGGCCGAGTTGCAGCAGGTAGTGGATCCTGAAGAGTTTGAGGCGGAATCTATTGACCTCGAAATTGATGAGCCGCTTGTAGCGGAGCAGGTCGTGGAAGAGATGGTTCAGGAACAGGAAATCCCTCTTGCTGAGGAGGTTGAAGCTGCAGAGGAACCGGCTGAGGAACCGGCTGAGGAGGTTGTTGAGGCAGAAGCAGAAGTTGAGGACCTTCCTGAAGAAGATCTGCCTGTGGAAGAAGCGCCGGTGGATGACCTGCCGTTCTTTGATGAAGAACCGGCACCTGTTACAGTTGCTGAAAAGGCAGAGAGTGTGGCCAAGCCGACTGTCAATGACGCGATGGCGGCACAGCAGGCCTGGAGAAAGGATATGCCTGGCTCACAGGTAAGAGACATTCGAAGTGCGATTTCACTTAACGACAGAATCATATTCATAAATTACCTCTTCAAGGAGGATCCTATGGCCTTCCAGGAATCTCTTACCAAGATCAATCAGATGGAAAGTCTCGATCAGGTCGTGGAGTACGTCTGCACTGATTTCCCTGAGTGGGACCTTAATTCAGAAGTCGTCTACCGCTTTATGATGGCGGTACGCCGTAAAGTGAGATAATCCGGATGGCAGGTATTCTGTATATAGTGCCGACTCCTGTCGGCAATCTTGAAGATATGACTTTCAGGGCCATCAGAGTCCTGAAGGAAGCTGACCTCATCCTCGCAGAGGACACCAGGACAAGTTCTGTCCTTCTCAAGCATTACGAAATCAAAGGACGTCTCGAGTCGCATCATAAGTTCAATGAACATAAGACCGCTTCAATGATCAAGGAGAGGATCCTTGCCGGTCTGAACGTAGCTCTCATAAGTGACGCAGGCACGCCGGGCATCTCGGATCCTGGTTTCCTTCTTGTCCGTACTTGTGTGCAGGAGGGTATCGAAGTGCAGACTCTCCCGGGAGCGACAGCATTTGTGCCCGCTCTGGTCTCGTCAGGTTATCCTTGCGACAGATTCTGCTTTGAAGGTTTCCTCCCGCAGAAGAAGGGCAGACAGACAAGAATGACCGAGCTGGCAGAAGAAACACGCACAATGATCTTCTACGAATCTCCTTACAGACTTGTCAAGACCCTTGAGCAGCTGGCCGAGTTCTTCGGTCCGGAAAGGGAATGTTCTGTGGCGAGAGAGATCTCGAAAAAGTTCGAGGAACATCGTCGTGGAAGCCTTGTTGAGGTGGCTGCCTGGTACAAGGAGCACGAGCCGAAGGGTGAAATTGTCATAATTGTAGCTGGTGCGCCTGAGAAAAAGAAGGAGAAAAAGTTAAAGAAAAGTGACATAGTTTAAAAAAAGAGAAATATTTCGTTTAAAAAAGAGCAAAACTTCGCTTCAGCCGTTGTTTTGCTCTTTTTCATTATCCACTTTTGCCGAAAAGATTTCGCAAGGATGGATAAGAAAAGCAAACAGAAATCGGGGCTGTCGGAGTCTTTCATTATGGGGGTAATCGCCATAGTCTTCCTCATCGTGGGGTACCAGACAGCCCTTTTCATACACAATGCTGCAGTTACAAAGATTGTGGCCGGCCGAGACCATCCGGACACGGTCTATGTGTATCCACAGACATCAGAGGCAGTCCGCAGCAACTCTCCTCATAGTCCTCGTGCAGAAAATGTCAGGGCAAATGCACCACGAAAGAAAGTCGAGAACTTCACTTTCAATCCAAACACAGTTTCTGTAGATGACCTCTGTCGTCTGGGTTTCAGCCAGAAGCAGGCTCAGAGCATTGTCAACTACCGGGCAAAGGGAGGAACCTTTCACCGGAAGTCTGACTTTGCTGAGTCCTTTGTGGTCTCTGACAGCATTTTCAAGCGTCTTGAACCATATATAGACATACCGTTGGTCGACCTGAATGTCGCCGATTCGGCAGCCCTTGATGCCTTGCCAGGCATAGGGGGATGGTTCGCGTCAAAAATTATTGAGCATAGAACTGCTCTTGGAGGCTACTCCTACAAGGAACAGCTTATGGACATATATCGTTTTGATCAGGAAAAATATGCCGCTTTGGCTGATCTGGTAGTGGTCAGGTCAGAGAATGTAAGGCCCTACCCACTATGGACGCTCCCGGCTGATGAGTTGATCAAACATCCGTACATAAGCAATATGGAGACTGCAAGGGCCATCGTCCTTTTCCGGGAAAACAATCCCAGGTCTATGTGCACAATAAAAGGACTCGCCGAAGCGGGAGTCCTTTCGTCTGAGTCTTCTTCAAGACTTGAAAAGTGTCTTATCGCCTTGCCGTCGGAATGATTGCCGCTCTAGTCGTCCCTCTCATCCCAGGCATAGTAGCCTTCGCCTGTCAGGTCGTTTGTCGGCTCCCACCAGAAGTCATAGACATCGGTGTGAGAGTAGTCGTCCATCCAGTCGTAAAAGTCGATTTCTAAAAGTGCAGCGTAGAATCCTGGAGTCACTTCTTCGATGAGATCATAAAAGATGTCTTCGATTTCCTTGTTGGAGAGGTAACCCTTGATGTGGTAAGTTTCTTCAGACATTTCTGCTTCGAACCCGCCTGCATAATAGCAGGTCAGGAATGCTTCGCAGCTTTTCTCGTCAAAATCGCTGTCTATGTTGCCGCAGGAAGTCATTGACAGCAGTGCAAGAAGGCCTGCTGTCAATGAAATCGCTATGTTGTTGAAGAGTTTTTTCATAATGAGTGTGCTTTATTCCTGCGAATTTGCAAGTGCTTCGCGGATCTTTCCTTCGATTTCCTCGCAAAGCTCCACATTGTCAGTAAGGAGCTGTTTCACTGCCTCGCGACCCTGTGCGAGCTTGCTCTCGCCGTAGCTGAACCAGGAACCGCTCTTCTTGATGATGTCGTACTCGACACCGAGGTCGATGATCTCTCCGATCTTTGAGATACCCTCGCCGTACACGATGTCAAACTCTGCCTTCTTGAACGGCGGTGCCATCTTGTTCTTCACGATCTTCACCTTTGTGCGGTTTCCGAGGGCCTCGTCACCGTCTTTGATCTGGGTTGTCCTGCGGACATCCACACGTACTGAAGCATAGAACTTCAATGCGTTACCACCGGTTGTGGTCTCAGGGTTGCCGAACATCACGCCGATCTTGTCACGCAGCTGGTTGATGAAGATGCAGCAGGTGTTGGTCTTGCTGATGTTTGCTGTGAGCTTTCTGAGGGCCTGGCTCATAAGGCGGGCCTGAAGTCCCATCTTGGAGTCTCCCATCTCACCTTCGATCTCAGCCTTCGGTGTAAGAGCAGCAACCGAGTCGATCACGATGATGTCGATCGCGCCTGAGCGGATGAGGTTGTCGGCAATCTCAAGAGCCTGCTCTCCGTTGTCCGGCTGCGAGATCAGGAGTGTCTCGAGATCCACTCCGAGGTTCTTCGCATAAGTCCTGTCAAATGCGTGCTCGGCATCGATGATGGCAGCAATGCCGCCCTGCTTCTGTGCCTGGGCGATGGCGTGGATGGCAAGAGTTGTCTTACCGCTGGATTCCGGTCCGTAAATCTCGATTACTCTTCCGCGTGGGTAGCCTCCGATGCCGAGTGCGGCGTCGAGCGCAATGGAACCGCTCGGAATGACCGAAACCTCCCATTTTGGCTGATCTCCCAACTTCATAATCGTACCCTTTCCGTAATCTTTCTCAATCTTGTCAATCGTCGCCTGCAACGCCTTAAGTTTAGCGTCATTGATACCGGTACTTTCCTTTACTTCTTTAGCCATAAATGTAAATTTTATAATGTTTTTAAGTGTCGGCGGAACTTTTCCGCACGACCAACAAATGTAATGAAAATCTTTTATGGTGGCAAAATTATTATTACTTTGTGCCAAGTCGCGGCACAATTAAATATTTTCTGACTGTCAACGGATAAACACCCCCAAAAAACACTATTTTTGTATGTTAATCAAGAGGGAAAAGGGATATGAAGATAAAACTTTTAGGAAAGAATCTTGAAGAGCTCAAGCAGCTCGTGTCTGAAGAGGGACTGCCTGGTTTTACAGCCAAGCAGATTGCTCAGTGGCTGTATGTCAAGAAAGTCCGCACAATAGATGAGATGACCAATCTGTCTAAAGTCGCAAGGGCCAGATTGTCAGAGAAGTACGAGGTCGGAGTGACCGGATATGCAGGCCTTCAGATCTCCTCTGACGGAACCAAGAAGTATCTTTTCCCGGTGTTGTGCCCTCATAAGAGAGGACTGAATCTGAGAGTACCTCAGGAAGAGCTGGAAGCAGGAGCAGTGGAGGCAGTGATGATTCCGGACGACGACCGTGCGACCTTGTGCGTTTCGTCACAGTCCGGATGCAGGATGGGCTGCCGCTTCTGTATGACAGGAAGGCAGGGCTTCCACGGCCATATGTCTGCCGCTGACATCATATCCCAGTTCATAGCGGTCGATGAGTCTGACAGACTTACCAATGCTGTCTTTATGGGTATGGGAGAGCCGCTTGACAACTACGACAACGTGATGCGGGCAATCGAGATCCTGACTGCGGACTGGGGATTCGGCTGGAGTCCGAAAAGGATCACGCTCTCTACAATCGGAGTGATTCCTAACCTGAAACGATTCCTGGATGAGTGCAAGTGTCATCTGGCGGTGAGTCTCCACAATCCTTTCGGACCGGAGAGACTGAGTATGATGCCTGTCCAGGGCGCCTGGCCGATACAGGAGGTCATCGACCTGATAAAGCAGTACGACTTTACAGGCCAGCGCCGTGTGAGCTTCGAATACACGATGTTCGCGGGCTTCAATGACACAAAGGCCCACGCCGATGCCCTGATAAGGATGATGAAGGGACTGGAGTGCAGAATGAACCTCATCAGGTTCCACAAGATTCCGGATTTCCCTTACGAGACTTCACCTGACGCTATTATGGAAAACTTCAAGACAAGGTTGAACAACTCCGGCCTGATGACCACCATACGGGCTTCCCGCGGTGAAGACATCCTCGCAGCCTGCGGAATGCTTGCAGGTCAGCATAAGGAGCAAAGATAGAAGAAAGAATGAGAAGATTTATTTTGTTTGTGTGTATGTGCCTGCTCTCAGCAGCAGCTGTGACAGCGTCTGCCCAGGGAATCGATCCTGCGGCGGATTCACTTGCTGCAGTTCAGATCAAGAAGAAGATGGCAGGCATCCGTAAGCACAGGCCGACAGTAGCGCTTGTGCTCAGTGGAGGAGGTGCCAAAGGTGCCGCTCACATAGGTGTGATCCGTGTCCTGGAGTCTTACGGCATTCCCGTAGATATGGTTTTGGGTACAAGTATGGGCGGTCTGGTAGGCGGTCTGTACGCCTTGGGTTACACTCCTGACCAGATGGATTCCCTGATAAGGAACATCGATTGGGGCTGGGCCTTCAGTGATGAGCTTCCTCGTGAATATGCCTCATATGCGGATATGAAATATAAGGAGAAATACCTTATATCCGTTCCTTTCTATTACGAAAAGGACTATTACAAGATGATGCTCGCTGATGACAACCGCTTCGATCCGGTTCACAGGCACGACATCCTCGACATCGGCGCAGACAGCGAGAACGGTGCGGATTTCCTCAGGCAGAACCTTCTGGGAAGTCTTCCATCCGGCTACATATACGGTCAGAATGTAAGTAATCTCATCAGCTCATTGACCATCGGTTATCAGGATAAGATGAAATTCATCGATCTTCCGAAGCCTTTTGTCTGCGTGGCAGCAGATATGGTTTCCGGAAAGGCCAAGATATGGTATGAGGGCAGCATTAATGATGCTATGCGCTCGACTATGTCGATCCCGGGCATATTCGCCCCTGTCAGGGTGGACGGTATGGTGCTGGTTGACGGAGGTCTGAGAGACAACTATCCTACATCACTTGCCCGAGACCTCGGGGCCGACATCATTATCGGAGTGGATCTTTCGCAGGCGAGAAAGACATATATGGAAGTCAACAACATCGGTGACATAGTAGGCCAGGGCATAGATATGCTCGGAATGGATGCCTTTGAAAAGAATGTCAATGTTCCTGATGTTAAGATCAAGCCTGACCTCAAGGGCTTCAATATGTTGAGTTTCACCAAGGAGAGCATAGACACCATCCTTATCCGAGGAGCGGAGGCGGCTATGGCGCAGGATTCACTCCTGCGCAAAGTGGCGGCACGCACCAGCGGGAAGTACAAGGTCGCGCAGAAGAAGCCTGCCCTGAACTTCCAGGAGGACTCTATACTCATTTCAGAGATAGATGTAACAGGAGTACTCCCAAAGGAGAAGGAACTCCTGATGGACCGACTCCACGTAAATCTCAATGGCAGGATCACGAAGTCTGACCTTGATGACATTGTAGCCCAGATTTACGGCACCCAGGCATATGACTATGTCACATACGAATTCCAGGGACAGGAAGAGCCATACAGACTTGTCTTCAACTGCAAGAAAGGCCCTATCCACCAGTTCGGTCTTGGAGTGCGTGCGGACACGGAGGAGCTGGTGTCTGTTTTAGTCAATGTGGGGCTTAATTCTCACCAGTTCTACGGCCACACCGTGGACTTCACAGGAAGGATAAGCTCAAATCCGTTTATGCAGGTGCATTGGTCTTATGATGTTCCGAAGATCCCGACAGTCAACGCATCAGCCACCTTCAGATGGGCCAATATGGACCGTCTTGGATTTGGAAGCAACAATCTGAGTCTCAACTATTTCTGTGCAACTCAGGATGTGTATCTGTCCCATATGAAATGGAGGCAGTTCGACATAAAGGGAGGACTCAGGAACGAGATTTTTGACATCCGTAACATAAAGTCTTCACAGATCATCGGTGACTACGATTTCGACCAGCTGACCAATGACTTTGTGTCTATGTTCCTTGATGCCAGGACGGACACATTCGATGATGGCTACTTCCCTTCAAAAGGTATAATGGCCGGCCTCTCCTATGCCTGGACTCTTGGAGGATTCCCTCACAGATTCAATAATTTCCACTCTTTGGAAGCAGATGTACGTGGCGTGATCTCATTTAAGGATGATGTCTGTCTGACACCTTATTTCAGCACGAGAATGCTGTTCGGAAAAGAAATCCCTGTAGCTTACTTCAACGCCATAGGAGGCTTTGTGCCAGGACGTTATGTGGAGCAGCAGATCCCGTTCGTCGGCATCACAAATCTGGTGGCAATGAAGAACATCCTCACATTGTATGGCGCGGAGCTTCGTCAGGAAATTATGAACAACCACTTTGTCTCAGTGTCGCTTAACTATGTCAAGGACAGCGACAGGCTGAAGGATTATTTCAAGGGCAAGGGCTATTTCGGTGCGTGTATGGGCTATTCGTACGACACCATCTTCGGCCCGCTAAGCGCCAACATCCATTGGTCGAACCTGACCAACAAGTTGGGTCTATACATCAGCGCAGGATATAATTTCTAAGGATATGGCAACAGACGGAAAGAAAGATCCTGCCAAGGTCCTTGACCGGATGATGGTGCTGTGCTCGCGTCGCGAGTACTGTCGCGGTGATATAATGAAGAAACTCCTGACAGCGTTGGAAGGTGACCGCAATCAGGCGCAGCGCCTGATGGACCAGCTCATATCGGAAAAATATATCGACGACAGTCGATATGCGTCCGCATATGCCCGTGATAAGTCCTCCATCGCCGGATGGGGTGCCGTCAAGATAAGGTATATGCTTCAGGCCAAAGGGATATCTCAGGAGGACATATCTTCGGCCCTTGCCGACATCGATGATGACCGAGCATCTTCAAAATTATATAAATTGTTGGAAACCAAGGCGCGTTCTTTGAAGAACGACCCGCAGAAAGGCTTGAAACTCAAGCGCTTCGCCCTCTCGAGAGGCTACGGCTACGATGAGGTGTCGAAGATGGTTGACACGATTTTATATAATGAAAATGACGACAGCTTATAGAAAACTTACATCTTCAGAAATATCATTCCTGGAGTCCCGGATGTGCTCTGCAACGGATTGGGACCAGATAGAGGTCGATCCGGATTTTACGGCTGATAACATCCGTTATGTCAGATTCTCCGGCAACATAAGGCTCGGCTCCTTCAGAAAAGTCTTTGAACTCCCCGGCGGAATGAGGAAACATTCCGGTATCTATTATGCGACCCTTCACAATGTGACGGTCGGCGATGACTGCTGCATCGAGAATGTCAAGAACTATATAGCCAATTATAATATAGGTAGAGGAACCTTCATTGAGAATGTAGACATAATCCTCGCAGACGGCCAGAGCAGTTTCGGCAATGGGGTCGAGGTCTCGGCCTTGAATGAAACCGGAGGACGCGAGGTCATCATATATGATTCGCTATCTGCGCAGGCAGCCTATATTATGGCTATGTATCGCCATAGACCGGAAATGATTGCCCGCCTGAAATCAATGGTGAAATCGTATGTCGCTTCAGTGACTTCCTCTGTCGGTCATATCGGAGAAGACGTGGTCATCGCAGATTCCGGATATATAAAGAATGTCAGGATAGGGGACTGCTGCCAGATCGAGGGCGCTTCCCGTCTGAAGAACGGAAGTATAAACAGCAACCGCAAGGCTCCTGTACATATAGGTGTGGGTGTGGTAGGAGATGACTTCATCATATCCAGCGGTTCATCGGTTGAGGACGGCGTAACATTCTCGCGCTGCTTCATAGGTCAGGCCTGCCATCTGGGGCGCAACTATTCTGCGACAGATTCTCTGTTCTTCAGCAACTGCAGGGGTGAGAATGGTGAAGCCTGTTCCATATTCGCCGGTCCGTACACGGTGACCCATCATAAGTCCACCCTTCTGATAGCCGGAATGTTCTCGTTTATGAATGCAGGTTCGGGTTCGAACCAGAGTAACCATATGTACAAGCTCGGTCCTATTCATCACGGCGTCCTTGAGAGGGGAGCGAAGACGGCCTCTGATTCATATATATTATGGCCTTCCAGAGTCGGAGCCTTTTCATTGGTTATGGGACGTCACGTGAGTCATCAGGATACATCGGACCTTCCTTTTTCATACCTCATCGAACAGCAGAGTACGACTTATATAATGCCAGGAGCAAACCTCAAGAGTGTAGGAACCATAAGGGATGCAAAGAAGTGGCCGATGAGAGATGCTCGCAAAGATCCTGAGCGGCTGGACTGTGTCAACTGCAATCTTTTGAGTCCATATACAATTCAGAAGATGCTTAACGGGGTCGCTATACTTGAGAAACTCAAGCAGAACTTTGGGGAGTTGGCTGAAACCTATGATTATCAAGGAGGAAGAATCAAGAGAAGCTCGCTTGAAAAAGGACTTCAGTACTATGGCTATGCTATAGACAAATTCTTGGGCAATTCCTTGATAACCAGGATAATGAACTCTGATTTCTTTTCTGTCCGACAGCTGCGCCGCGCCTTGACTCCCGACAAAGAGTATGGCGATGGCAAGTGGACGGATCTTGCCGGTATGATTGCACCGGAGAAGGCTGTGGAAGATGTTCTGGCTGCAATAGAGAATGGCAGGATCACGGATGTGAAGATGCTCGGCAGACTCTTCGCGGATCTTCATTCGAATTATTATAACTATGAATGGAAGTGGGCCTTCTATATGATCCAGGAGTACTATGGGCTCTCTCTTGAATCAGTGACAGTGGAGAAACTCTCAGAGCTGATCATAAGATGGCGTTCATCTGTCATAGCCCTGGATAACCTGATCTATGAAGATGCAAGAAAGGAATTTACTTTGGCCGGACTTTCGGGATTTGACGATGACCCGTTTGTAAAATCAGTCAGAGAACATATTGCAGACAAGACCGATCTTGCAGATAAAGCCCTAAAAAAAATAGTGGTCCCGCTCGATTGAGCGAGACCACATTATTTATAGAACTGCGTCTGATTATGCATTCTTGATTGCAGCCTGAGCAGCAGCGAGGCGTGCGATTGGAACGCGGAATGGAGAGCAAGATACATAGTTGAGACCGATCTTGTAGCAGAACTCAACTGATGCAGGATCACCACCGTGCTCACCGCAGATACCGCACTTGAGGCTTTCGCCTGCAACTGCCTCGCGAGACTTGCGTCCCTCATTTACAGCAAACTCAACGAGCTTACCTACAGACTTCTGGTCGAGAGTCTTGAATGGGTCAGCGTCGAGGATCTTGTTGCCGAGGTAGTCACCCATAAAGGTTCCGATGTCGTCACGTGAGAAACCGAATGTCATCTGAGTAAGGTCGTTTGTACCGAATGAGAAGAACTCAGCAGTACGTGCCATACGGTCAGCTGTGAGGGCAGCACGTGGGATCTCGATCATAGTACCGAACTTGTACTTGATGTCGAATCCGAAGTGTGCCTCAACCTCTGCGCGGATCTTCTCGCAGATAGCCTTCTGGAAGTTAAGCTCGCGCTCAGAGATGGTTACAGGAACCATAATCTCAGGCATTGGGTTGAATCCTTCCTTCTTGAGCTCACCTGCTGCAGTGAAGATAGCGCGGAACTGAGTCTCAGAGATCATAGGATATGTGATGTGGAGACGTACACCACGGTGACCCATCATAGGGTTAACCTCGTGGAGTGACTCACCTCTCTTCTCGATCTCACCTACTGTGATGTGAAGCTCCTCAGCAAGCTCGTTCTTCTTGATCTCAGTCTGAGGTACGAACTCGTGGAGAGGTGGGTCGAGGAGACGGAATGTAACAGGCTTAGCGTCCATTACCTTCATAGTGCCCTTGACAGCAGCCTTGATGAATGGCTCGAGCTCTGCGAGAGCTGCCTTACGCTCGTCGTCAGTCTTTGCAAGGATCATCTTGCGGAGCTTAGAAAGCGGAGTCTCAGCGTTCTGGCCGTAGAACATATGCTCGATACGGAAGAGACCGATACCCTCAGCGCCGAAGCTGATAGCGCGTGCAGCATCCTCTGGAGTGTCAGCGTTTGTGCGTACACCCATTGTGCGGAACTTGTCAACGATCTCCATAAACTGCTGGAAACGTGGGTTGTCAGAAGCGTCCATTGTGTCGATAGCCACGTCGTAAACATAACCCTTTGCACCGTTGATTGAGAGAACGTCACCCTCGCGGTACTCCTTGTCAGAGCCCTTGAACTTGATCACCTTGTTCTCGAGGTCGATGTGCATAGCCTCGCAACCTACGATACAGCACTTGCCCCATCCGCGTGCTACGAGAGCAGCGTGTGAAGTCATACCACCGCGCTG
>JAFVOX010000009.1:0-27760 GCA_017505605.1 Bacteroidales bacterium | reverse complement strand
TTTTGAGGCATAGACCTCGTTGAACATAGATACCGTGCGGCTGGCTGAGAAGTCATGACCGCTTTTGACCTTTAAAGATAGTATGTGGGCTTGATTTTTATTCTAACGGGCATAAAAACGAAAGTTTTTATGTAAGTTTGGGAGATATAAACAATTAATCTGATTTCTTATGAAAAAGTTCTTCAGAATGTTTTCCGCCGCGCTGATTCTCGCTCTTTCAGCAGCCTGCGGCAGCCATAATGATTCTGACAGGAATCCATCTGCAGATTATGCCATATATATAAAGGCATATACAGGAGATATCATTACGACATCTTCCACCATACGCATCGAACTGCAGGCTTCGCCTCAGAACAGGGCTGAAGAAAGGCTGCTTTCGTTTTCCCCTTCATTGAAGGGATACACAAGGTGGATTTCGTCATCAACTCTTGAATTCATTCCGGAAGAAGGTGAATTGAAGCCAGGAAAGGAGTACAAAGGAACCCTTGCTCTGGGCAAGCTCTTTGACATCGAGGATCCCGAGATGAAGAAGTTCGACTTCGCATTCTCGACTGCCCCGGAAGAGGCTGCAGTCACACTCGAGGGAGCGCGTATGACGCTGGAGGATCCGGAAACTGCCAGTGTAAGCGGAACCCTGTCGCTGAGCACATCCCTGCCGGCCGAAAAGGTGAAGGACTGTCTGAAGGCTGAGCTCTCTGGACGCGCCGCAGAAATCAATATGGAGACAGCCGGAGACGGTTCTGTCTATGGTTTCACTATACCTGGAATCGGAATAAAGGATGAGGAACAGAGGCTTGAGATAACCTTTGACGGTCGCAAGGCCGGCTTTGATGCAAATGTGAAAGAGACTGTCACCGTACCGGGGCTCGGAGACTTCAAGGTTATGAAAGTCATTTTCACAGATGGGGAGAATCCTTACGTGGACATCTACTTCTCTGAGCCTCTTGCCAGAATGTCAGACTACACGGGTTTCTTCCAGGCAGGCAGTTACAATCCAAGAAACATCGTGGACATAAAAGGCAATGTGGCAAGAGTGTACATAGACAAGGCTCCGGGCCAGGACCTTGATGTGACTGTGTATGACGGAATTAAAAGCTACAAATCCAAGAGACTTGCTCAGGACTACACCCAGACCATAGTCTGCGGCGAGCCGAAGCCGGAAGTGAGGCTTCCTCTGAAAGGAAGCATACTTCCAGATGCCGGCTCGCTTGTAATCCCGTTCAAGGCAATTAATCTGTCAGCAGTAGATCTGAGCATAGTAAAGATATATGAGGACAATATGCTTATGTTCCTTCAGGACAACGGACTGGACGGGAACGAGCAACTAAGGCGCAGCGGAAGGCTGGAGCACAGACAGACCATACGTCTTGACGCAGACAGGAACCTGAATCTCAAGGAGTGGAATGATTTCTCAATAGATCTCGGGAGCATTATCAGACAGGAACCCGGAGCATTGTACAGGATAAGACTTTCCTTCAAGCAGGATTATTCTCTCTACGGCAAAGCAGGTTCAGAAACTGGAGACGGTCTTGTCAACTTGGAAAACAATCAGGCAACACAGGAAGAAATGCAGGTGTGGGACTCTCCATATGCCTATTATTATGAGGACTTCTATGACTGGAGCACCTACAGATGGAGCGATCGTGATGATCCTGGAACTCCTTCATATTATATGATTGCTTCCCGCTTCCCTGAATGCAACCTCTTCGCGACAAATCTCGGCATAATCGTCAAGTCGACAGGGACCGGACATATCCAGGTGAATATCAACGATATACTTACAACCGCACCCGTATCCGGTGCCGAGATAAAGGCATATGACTTCCAGCTCCGCGAGATCGGTGCAGCAAAGACAGACAGGGAGGGTTCGGCAAGGCTGGAGCTCAAAGGCAGGCCGTTCGTTGTGACAGCAAGCCAGGGAGACACCAGATCCTATCTGAAAGTCACAGACGGAACGGAGAATTCTCTGAGCAGGTTCGACACAGGAGGAAAGGAACTGGAGAACGGAATGAAAGGATTCGCCTACGGTGAGCGCGGAGTCTGGCGTCCGGGAGACACACTTCATCTGAGCCTGATAGTCAACGACTTCAAAAACAGGATTCCGGACTCTCATCCGGCCTCACTCGAGCTCTACACCCCACAGGGACAGTTTCACAGCAAACTTATATGTGCAAGGGCCACAGACGGATTCTACACCTTTGATGTACCTACCAGGAATGACGATCCTACCGGAACCTGGAACGCCTACTTCAAGATAGGAGGAGCCACATTCCACAAGTCAATCCCAGTCGAGACAATCAAGCCCAACAGGCTGAAGATAGACCTTGAGGTGAATGACAACATATTGACAAGCTGGAAGAAAGCGACATTTCAGGTGACCTCTTCGTGGCTGACAGGACCGGCGGCGGCAGGGCTGAAAACCTCGGCCGAAATGACGCTGAGACCTGGAGGGAACACGTTCAAGGGATATGAGGGCTATGACTTCACCAATCCTTACAAGAAAATAAGTACAAATGCCGTCAAGCTTTTTGAAACCACCCTCAACGCCGATGGAAAGGCTTCAGCAACAGTGTCTATGCCACCGGCAAAGGACGCTCCAGGTATGCTCAGGGCCGAAATATTGACAAAGGTGACAGAGCCGGGAGGAGACGAGAGCATCATCGTGCAGTCTATGCCTTACTCCCCTTTCAAGGCATATGTAGGACTCAAGATGCCTCAGACTGACAGCTACTACGAGACTGACACCGACCACAAGTTCAGCATAGCAGTCGTGGACACCGACGGAAAACGCGTAAGCGGCCATCGGATCGAGTACAGAATCTACCGTATCGGATGGGACTGGTGGTGGGAAAACGACGCCGAAGCCCTCGACTCATACATAAGCAGCAGCAACGCCCAGACCTGGTCAGCCGGCTCCTTCAAGTCGGGAGAAGGCGACTACAATGTCAATTTCAGACTTGAGTATCCGGACTGGGGCAGGTTCTATATATATGTAAAAGACCTTGACAGCGGACATTCCTGCGGCTCATTGTTCACCGCCGACTGGCCTTTATGGAGAGGTAGGGCGAACAGGGCTGATCCGGACGCCCACACAATGCTGACCTTCTCGACCGACAGGAATGAATACGAAGTCGGCGAAGAGGTGACAGTGTACATACCTGCTGCACGAAATGGCAGAGCCCTCGTCAGCATAGAGACCGGAAGGGACATAGTTTCACAGAAGTGGGTAGAGACAAACGGCAGCGGAGAGACACAGTACAGGTTCCGTGTGAGCGAAGATATGGCTCCGAACTTCTACATCCACATCACTCTTCTCCAGCCTCACAGGCAGACTGCAGAAGGACAGCCAGTCAGGATGTACGGAGTGCAGCCTGTGACTGTAAGCAACAAGGCTTCCGTCCTCCATCCGGTCATTACTATGCCGGACGTGCTGAGACCGCAAGAGCCTTTCAAAATCAAGATCAAGGAAAAGGACGGACGTCCTATGACATACACCCTGGCCATAGTGGACGAAGGTCTTCTGGATATAACAGGATTCAAGACTCCTGATCCGTGGGCGACAATGTACGCAAAGGAGGCCCTTGGGGTAAAGACCTGGGACCTTTATGACGAAGTCACAGGAGCAACTGGAGGACGTCTGTCACCGATGTTCAGTGTCGGAGGTGACGAGTTTGTCAACAAAGGCAACAAGAGGGACAACAGATTCAACCCGGTGGTCAAATTCATCGGCCCGTTCACCTGCAAGGGCACTGACACTCACGAAATATGTCTCCCGATGTATGTCGGCTCGGTAAGAGTGATGGTGGTAGCCGGCCACGAGGGAGCATACGGAAATGCAGAAAAGACAGTTCCAGTGCGTTCTCCGCTGATGGTTCTGACCACACTCCCGAGAGTGCTTGGAACCGGAGAGACGGTGTCTGTGCCGGTAAATGTATTCGCAATGGAAGATGGCGTGAAGAATGTAAAGACTCAAATCAGCGTTACTGGGGCTGCCCAGGTGGTCTCATCTGCCTCATCAAGTCTGGCTTTTGCAAAGACAGGTAACCAGATGACAGGATTCGCCATACGAGGAATTTCAGAAGGAACTGCTGTCATCACAGTAAAAGCTGAAGGCAACGGCTTCACTGCCTCAGAGACTGTGACCCTGCCTGTGAGAAATCCTAATCCGGGAAGACTCTCCAGGGAAAGAAGGATGATAAATGCTGGGGAAGCAGTCACATTCGAATGGAACGACGACAGTATAGCGGACTGTGAGTGGGCTAAGCTCGAAATTGCAGGATTCCCGTCAATTGACTTCAACGCCTTGTTCACGTATGTCTCCGACTACAGCCACTATTGCACCGAACAGATTTCTGCAAGAGGCCTCAGCCTTGTGCACATTTTGGATATGCTCGATGACGGCAACAGACAATCAGCTTCGGAATCTGTCACCGACCTTCTTCAGCTGCTGTACTCGAGACAGCTTCCCGACGGAGGATTCTGCTACTGGCCTTCAGTGAAACAGGCCGACAGATGGGCAAGTACTATGGCCGGGCATTTGATGACTGATGCCGCCACAAAAGGCTTTGCCGTGAGCAAGAGTGTGACCGAGAGCTGGAAGAAATGGCAGAAGAAACTTGTGAAAGAGTACAGGCACTCCGGACTTGCCGACCTTAATGACCTGCAGCAGGCATACAGTCTGTATGTCCTGGCACTGGCCGGCTCTCCTGAGATCGGTGCGATGAACAGATTGAAGGAGTCAGCCAATCTGTCAGACCAGGCGAAGTGGATGCTTGCTTCTGCATATGCGCTGAGCGGAAAGAAGAGTATCGCTAAAGATATGATGACCGATATATCCACTGACATATCAAGTTATCCGGAGGATGACAGGACCTTCGGAAGCATACCAAGAGACAAGGCGCTCGCCCTTGAGGCATATGTGCTTGCCGGTGAGACTGCAAAAGCCCTCGATGTGGCTGATCAGGTGGCAGAGCTTATCGACCTCTATGGTTACACGACACAGACTACCGCATTTGCTTCCGTTGCATTGGACAGGCTCTCGCAGACAGTCAGCAGTCAGGGTCTGCAGGTGGAGATAAGCCAGGAAACCACAACTTCCGGGAAAACTGCAAAATCGTTATACTCCTGCAGTCTGGATGCTGATTACGGCAAGGCCGAGATAAGGAACCTCACCGAGGAACCTGTCTATGTGAGTGTGACTACTTACAGCAGACCGGAGTACGGCACAAGTCTGCCGGCAGAGGCTTCAGGTCTGCTTATGCAGGTGACTTACACTGACCTCTCCGGAGAGCCTCTCAATCCTGCCTCGCTCAAGCAAGGCACTGAATTCATAGCTGAAGTAATAGTTGCAAACACCAGTCAGACAGAGAATTACAGGGATCTGGCTCTTACCATAAGCCTGCCTTCCGGTTGGGAGATCTTCAACGAAAGACTCTACGGACAGTCTTCTGCCGAGAGAAACAGCACGTTCACCTATAACGACATCAGAGACGACAGAAGTGTCTTCTATTTCGACCTTCCTAAGGGTCATAGGAAGACCTTCAGGACAAGGTTGAGTGCCGTGTATGAAGGTACGTTCACGCTCCCGGCAGTGAAATGCGAGGCAATGTATGACAATGGGGTCTATGCATATTCCGCTTCAGGCATAGCCATAGTCACAGAATAATTATGTCACAGCAGGCAAGAAACAGCAGGAAGGCAAGGGTGAAGACCGTTTCGGTCTGCATCCTTGCCGTTCTTGCTGCAGCATATCTTTTCTGCCTGCCAAGAGACATTTTCCAAGACACCCCCTATTCTACAGTCGTGACAAGCCAGGAGGGAGAGCTCCTGGGAGCTAGGATCGCCAGCGACGGCCAGTGGAGATTCCCTCCTACCGGGAATGTCCCTGAAAAATTCAAAATCTGCATCATCGAGTTCGAAGACCGCTTCTTCAGGTGGCATCCCGGAGTGAATCCCTTTGCCGTGGCACGCGCTGTCAAAGACAACATATCATCCGGCAAGGTAGTAAGCGGTGCAAGCACCATCACTATGCAGGTCGCCAGAATGTCCCGGCAGAAGGAAAGGACCTTGTGGCAGAAAATGCTTGAAGCCATACTGGCGACAAGGATGGAACTAAGGTACAGCAAGGACGAGATTCTTGCCCTGTATGCCTCCCACGCACCTTTCGGAGGCAATGTAGTCGGAATAGAGGCTGCAGCGTGGAGGTATTTCAGCAGGTCTGCCGAAGACCTGTCCTGGAGCGAAGCCGCCACTCTGGCCGTGCTCCCGAACGCACCTTCGGCAATGCACCCCGGCAAGAACCGCGAAGCATTGAAACTCAAGAGGGACAGACTGTTGGAAAGGCTCTGCAGCAAAGGGGTGATTGACTCAGTAACCTTGGCCCTCGCCTGCGAGGAGCCGCTGCCTGACTCTCCCCTTCCGCTTCCGCAGCACGCAGAACACCTGACAGACCGCATTCATCTTGAGCACAAGGGAGAACACATCGAGACGTCCATATCTTATCCTTTGCAGACAAGGGTTTCGCAGATTACCGACAGATGGAACAGTGAATTCTCATCACAAGGCATAAAGGATATGGCTGCAGTGGTGATGGATGTCCGCACAGGAGAGACGATCGCCTACATCGGCAATGCTGACGCCTCGTCGGAGAGGCCGGGAAGCAAGGTGGACATAGCTTCCGCGCCACGCAGCACAGGCAGCCTCCTGAAACCGCTGCTCTACTGCGCCTTGATGCAGGAAGGAGACATCCTGCCATATACTCTGCTGCCGGACGTGCCGGTCAACATAGAAGGATTCTCACCTCAGAACTTCGACAGGAAGTTCTCCGGGGCCGTACCTGCCGGCACAGCCCTTTCCAGAAGTCTGAATGTACCGACGGTACATATGCTGAGACGTTTCGGAGTGCCAAGATTCCACAGCCTTCTCAAGGATGCCGGGATGACAACTCTTTCACGAGAGCCTTCCGACTATGGACTTTCACTTATTCTCGGAGGTGCAGAAGGCACCCTCGCAGATATGACAAGGATATATGCGGCAATGAGTGCGTACTATCAGGACAAGGACTTTTCCGAATGGGAGGTGAAGCCTGAGGACTGGCCACTGACCGACAGAATGGCCCTATACTACACCTTCGATGCCCTCAAGGACGTGAACAGGCCGGATGAAATGGACTGGAGAATGGTCTCTTCGGTCAGAAAAGTAGCCTGGAAGACCGGCACAAGTTACGGCTTCCGTGACGGCTGGGCAGTGGGCGTGACCCCACAGTACGCCGTGGGCGTGTGGGTGGGCAATGCCTATGGCGAGGGAAGTGCGGGACTTGTCGGAGCAAGGACGGCAGGACCGGTGATGTTCGATATATTCAATCTCCTGGACGACGCCGGGTGGTTCGATTTTCCTGATTATGGGGAATATATAACCGCAGAGGTATGCCCTGACTCAGGGCATCTGAAAGGCGTGCACTGCGAAAGATGCGACACCCTGTATCTGCCTGTGAATGCCGTCAGGAGCGAAGCCTGTCCGTATCACCGCACCGTAAATATAACTGAAGACGGGGCATTCAGGACTCAGTTCCCGTCCAACGGTTCCAAGGCGGTGAGTATGTTCCTGCTGCCTCCTGCAATGGAGTGGTACTACCGCCAGGAGCATCCCGAATACACGCCGCTGCCACCTCTCAGAGCGGGGGAGAAAAATGGCGGAGAGTTCGTTCCGATGGAATTCATATATCCGGAAAACGGAAGCAGCATCCTGCTTCCGCTAAGAATGGACGGGTCGTCCGCAGAAGTAGTCTTCAATCTGGCGCACAGCGACCCGGATTCTGAAGTATTCTGGCACCTCGACAATAGTTTTATAGGTTCTACAAAGCACATCCACCAGATGACCTTGAGGCCGTCAGAAGGCCATCACAGTATGACTGCCGTGGACGGCAGCGGGAATCAGATTTCTGTCGGCTTCGTCATCAGCCTTGCAGAAAGGCAAGACGGAAATGCCAGAGAATGACGCCCACGGTAACTGACACATTGAGCGAATGTTTGGTTCCGAACTGTGGCACTTCCAGAGAAAAATCAGAAGCGTCCACAACATCCTGAGCTACGCCAGAGACCTCGTTTCCGAATATAAGGGCATATTTCTTTCCCTTTTCAGGAGTGAATCTGTCGAGCATCACTGATTTTGCCGTCTGTTCGATGCTGACAATGGTATATCCCTGCTCCTTCAGGCGGGTAACCGCCTCCATCGTGTCGTCCACGTGCTCCCACTCGACGCTGTCCTCCGCACCGAGGGCCGACTTGTGAATCTCTGCCGACGGCGGCACTGCGCATATCCCACACAGCCACACCTTGTCGATCTTGAAGGAATCCGCTGTCCTGAAGGCCGACCCCACATTGTGAGCGCTGCGGACATTATCAAGGACTATAACTACGCCAGAGTCAGGAAGTTCCTTGTACTCCTGCACCGAGACGCGCCCTAACTCAATATTTAAAAGCTTTCGATTGCCCATAGAATGAAAAAAGTTTTCAACACAAAGGTAGTAAAAATAAAAAAATGAGTAATTTTGTGTTTCCATAAATGTAAAATCAAGCTATGAAACAGGATCTCCAGATTTTCAATCTCATCAAGAAGGAAGAGGAAAGACAGACTTCGGGCATCGAACTTATCGCATCTGAAAACTATGTAAGCCAGCAGGTACTCACCGCTCTTGGCTCAATCTGTACAAACAAGTATGCAGAAGGTTACCCTGGAGCAAGATACTATGGCGGATGTGAGGTGGTTGACCAGATCGAGCAGCTCGCTATCGATCGCCTTTGTGAACTTTATGAGGCTGAATATGCCAATGTGCAGCCGCACTCTGGCGCCCAGGCCAATATGGCGGTAATGATGGCTTGCATCAAGCCGGGAGAGACCTTTATGGGACTTGATCTCGCACACGGCGGACACCTTACTCACGGATCGCCTGTGAATATGTCAGGTATCCTGTACAACGCTGTCTCTTACGGTCTCAGCGAGGCTACAGGAATAATCGACTACGAACAGATGGAGCAGAGGGCACTCGAATTCAAGCCAAAGCTCATCATCGGCGGTGCGTCCGCCTACTCAAGAGAGTGGGACTATGCAAGAATGCGTGAGATAGCAGACAAGGTAGGTGCGATTCTCTGGATCGATATGGCTCACACTGCAGGTCTTATTGCAGCAGGACTTCTCAGCAACCCTGTGAAGTACGCACACATCGTGACATCCACTACCCACAAGACCCTTCGCGGTCCACGTGGAGGTATCATCCTTATGGGCAAGGACTTCGACAATCCTTGGGGTCTCACAACTCCGAAAGGCGTCGTGAAGAAGATGTCCCAGATCCTGAACTCAAGCGTGTTCCCTGGTGTACAGGGCGGTCCGCTCGAGCACTGCATAGCAGCTAAGGCTGTTTCATTCTATGAAGCTCTCCAGCCTGAGTTCAAGGAGTACCAGAAACAGGTCGTGTCAAACGCTGCAGCAATGGCTGAGGCATTTGCTTCACGCGGCTACAAGCTCGTTTCCGGCGGCACAGACAACCACCTTATGCTCATCGACCTGCGCACCAAGTTCCCAGAACTCACAGGTAAGGTTGCAGAGAAGGAGCTCGGAAAGGCAGACATCACAGTAAACAAGAATATGGTTCCGTTTGACTCGCGCACTCCGTTCCAGACATCAGGAATCCGTGTGGGAACTCCGGCCATCACATCAAGAGGCTTCGTGGAGAAGGATATGGAATTCATTGTCAACCTCATTGACCAGGTACTCGCAAATGCAGCAGCTCACCTCGACCTGATCGCCGGCAAGACAGAAGAAGGTCGCGAGGAGTACGAAGAGGTACTTGCAAACGTAAGAAAGATGGTGCGTATGAAGACCAACGGTATGCCTCTGAACCGCTACTAACAGCACAACATCATAACGAGTGAAAGGAACGACTGGTGCAGTCGTTCCTTTTTTGATTGAATGGTCTTTGTTAATTTACAGAAAAAGCATAACTTTAAAGGTTATTTCAAGAAAATCATAAAACTACATACTGACATATGGAAAGAATCATCGAGTGCGTACCTAATTTCAGTGAGGGCCGCAACAGAGAAGTAATCGATTCGATTGTCAATGCAATCGAAAAAGCAGGCGGAGTGAAGGTGCTGGACGTGGATCCGGGTGAAGCAACAAACCGCACGGTAGTGACCTTCGTGGGTAGTCCGGAGGCTGTTCTTGAAGCAGCTTTCCAGGGAGTGAAGAAAGCCGGAGAGGTCATAGATATGCGTCAGCATCACGGAGCTCATCCACGCTCGGGAGCAACAGACGTGCTTCCGCTCATCCCAATTTCAGGAGTGACACTCCAGGAGTGTGCAGAGATGGCCCGCAAGCTTGCAGAGCGCATCTACAACGAACTTGAGATTCCTTGCTACTGCTACGAATCCGCTGCTCAGAAGCCTGAGCGCAAGAATCTTGCAGTGTGCCGCGCAGGTGAGTACGAAGCCCTTCCTGAGAAGATGTCAGACCCTGACAGACAGCCGGACTTCGGCCCTGGCCACTACACTGAGAGAGCTGCCCAGGCTGGCGCGACAAATGTCGGAGCCCGCGACTTCCTTATCGCAGTAAACTACAACCTGAACACAACATCTACCCGCCGTGCAAACGCCATTGCATTCGACGTTCGTGAGAAGGGCCGTCCGAAGAGAGAGGGCAATCCTATCACAGGCAAGATAGTCAAGGACGAGAACGGAAAGAATGTAATGATCCCCGGCACACTGAAAGGCTGCAAGGCAATCGGCTGGTTCATCGACGAATACGGCATCGCACAGGTGTCAATGAACATCACAGACATCAACACAACTCCTCTTCACGTTGCATTTGACGAAGTATGCAGAGCAGCCGCTGAAAGGGGTGTACGTGTGACCGGAGCCGAGATTGTAGGTCTTGTACCTAAACGCACCCTCATCGAAGCCGGCAAATATTACCTTGCAAAACAGCAGCGCTCCTGCGGTATCGCAGAAGAAGAGATCATCAAGATCGCTGTAAAATCTATGGGCCTTGATGACCTCAAACCTTTCAACCCTGCAGAAAAAGTGATCGAGTACCTTATCGAAAGCGAAGAAGAGGCCGCAGCACGCGAAAGACTCGTGCGTATGACCTGCAAGGGCTTTGCATACGAGACAGCATCAGAATCTCCTGCCCCAGGCGGCGGATCGATCTCAGCATATATGGGAGCACTCGCAGCTGCACTCGGAACAATGGTAGCCAACCTCTCGTCACACAAGCCAGGCTGGGACGCACGATGGAAAGAGTTCTCTGATTGGGCTGAGCAGGGCCAGGCTTCTCTCAAGGAGCTTGTAGCCCTCGTGGACGAAGACACTGCTGCATTCAACAAGATTATGGCAGCCATCGGAATGCCTAAGGGATCTGACGAAGAGAAGGCGGCACGTGCAGAAGCAATGGAAGCAGCCACCCTCTACGCAACAGAGGTTCCTCTCAAGACAATGAAGGCAGCCTACGCAACATTCCCTCTCATCAGAGCTATGGCTCAGGAAGGCAACCCTAACTCCGTTTCTGACGCCGGAGTAGGAGCACTCGCAGCACGCTCAGCAGTCCTCGGAGCCCAACTCAACGTCAAGATCAACGCAGCAGGACTTGCAGACAGGGCGGCAGCCGAAAGGCTCTGCGCCGAAGCGGCTGAAATCGCCGCGAAGGCCGTAGCCGAAGAGGCCGAAGTGCTCGCAATAGTGAACAGCAAGATCCAATAAATCAGCGACTTACACTGAATCACCTGCGGCATATGGAGCAGGTGATTCAACATAACAAATTGATAATCAAGATATTGAAATGCAGACTAAGTTTCAGGAAGATATATTGGCTGGCATTCCGGCAGTGCTGCCGGAGCCGAAGCCGTACGACACGACTATAAATCACGCTCCTAAGCGCAAAGAGATCCTCAGCGCGGAGGAGAAGGTGCTGGCGATAAAGAACGCGCTCCGTTATTTCCCTCAGGAGCATCACGAGGTGCTCGCGAAGGAATTCGCACAGGAGCTGAAGGACTATGGACGTATATATATGTACCGCTTCCGTCCTGACTACCCGATGTACGCACGTCCGATCGACGAGTACCCTGCAAAGTCAAGGCAGGCGGCAGCGATTATGGCGATGATCCAGAACAACCTCGACTATCGCGTAGCACAGCACCCTCACGAGCTGATCACCTACGGAGGAAACGGAGCCGTGTTCCAGAACTGGGCACAGTATCGTCTTGTAATGCAGTACCTTGCCACAATGACAGACGAGCAGACACTCGTGATGTACTCAGGTCATCCTCTTGGACTTTTCCCAAGCCACAAGGATGCCCCACGCGTGATTGTGACCAACGGAATGGTGATTCCGAACTACTCAAAACCAGACCATTGGGAGAAATTCAACGCCCTCGGAGTGTCCCAGTACGGCCAGATGACAGCCGGATCATATATGTACATCGGCCCACAGGGCATCGTGCACGGCACCACAATCACAGTAATGAACGCTGCCCGCAAGCAGCTCAAGGCCCGCGGCCTTGCCGGCACTGAGGAGAATATGAAGGGAATGCTCTTCGTGACTGCCGGACTCGGAGGAATGTCAGGAGCACAGCCTAAGGCAGGTGTCATCTCAGGAGTAGTAAGTGTGTGCGCCGAGGTAAATCCTCACGCAGCCCACAAGAGACACGACCAGGGCTGGGTGGATGAGATCCACGACGACCTCGACGTACTCATCCCACGCATAAGAAAGGCAGTTGAGGAGAAAGAAGTAGTCTCAATAGCCTACCAGGGCAACGTAGTGGACCTCTGGGAAAGACTTGCAGATGAGGACATCCACGTAGACCTCGGTTCAGACCAGACTTCCCTCCACAACCCTTGGGCGGGCGGCTACTATCCTGTCGGCTACAGCTATGAAGAGTCCAACAGGATGATGGCCGAGGAGCCTGAGAGATTCAAAGAGTGCGTACAGGAGTCGCTCCGCAGACACGCAGCAGCAGTCAACAGACTCGCTGACAAGGGAATGTACTTCTTTGACTACGGCAACGCCTTCCTTCTTGAGGCATCACGCGCCGGAGCCGACGTACTTCTGGAGAACGGCAAGTTCCGTTACCCGTCATACGTCCAGGACATTATGGGTCCTCTCTTCTTCGACTACGGATTCGGTCCTTTCAGATGGGTTTGTATGTCAGAGGATCCCGAGGATCTTGCAAAGTCAGACGCTATCGCTGCCAATGTACTCAGAGAGATTATGAAGGAGTCACCTGAAGAGATCCAGGGCCAGATGCTCGACAACATCCGCTGGATTGAAGAGGCAGGCAGAAACAACCTCGTGGTAGGTTCACAGGCCCGTATCCTTTACGCAGACTGCGAAGGCCGCACCAAGATAGCCCTTGCATTCAACGAGGCCATCAAGAAGGGTGAGATCACAGCTCCGATAGTCCTCGGACGTGACCACCACGATGTTTCAGGTACAGACTCACCGTTCCGCGAGACTTCCAACATCTACGACGGCTCGCAGTTCTGTGCAGATATGGCAGTCCACAATGTCATCGGAGACGGTTTCCGCGGCGCAACCTGGGTGTCGATCCACAACGGCGGCGGAGTCGGCTGGGGCGAGGTTATGAACGGAGGATTCGGTATGGTGATCGACGGTTCTGAAGACTCTGACAGACACATCCGTGAAATGCTTCTGTGGGACGTGAACAACGGAATCGCACGCCGCAGCTGGGCACGCAACGAAGGTGCAGTCTTCGCGATCAAGCGCGAAATGGAACGCACCCCTGGCCTGAAGGTTACCCTTCCAAACTACGCAGACGAAGAAACTATCCTGAAAGCCCTTGAATAATAATAACCCTAATAAAGACATATCAGGCGGCAGCAAAATGCCGCCTGATTTTCCTATTGACATAGTCCTTCCGTGGGTGGACGGCAACGACCCGGCTCACAGGGCGAAACTCAAGGCCCACATCACCTCGGAGAAGGAAGACACAAGGTCCGACGTCGCTGGTAAAGCGAGATTCAGCGATATGGGAGAAATCCGCCACTGCGTAGCTTCAATCAACCGCTACGCCCCCTTCATCCGCACCATCCACATCGTCACCGACGGCCAGGACCCTCAGCTGGAGGAATATATAAACGCCCTTTTCCCGCAGGGGCATATCCCTATGAACATCGTCAGCCACGAAGACATATTCAAGGGATATGAGGACTTCCTGCCTACATTCAACTCAAGGGCGATTGAGACGATGATATGGCGTATACCCGGCCTGAGCGAGCATTTCATCCTGATGAATGACGACTTCTTCATCACAGCACCTCTGAGGTCAGAAGATTTTTTCCGGGGCGACAGCACCGTCGTTTATGCAGATTGGTACAACACCTTGACAGCCAGACTGCTATGGGCCATAAAACCTCGAAGGAAAGGACGTAAAAGAATCAGTTTCAAGCACTCTATGGTAAAGGCGTTGGACATACTGGGAGGAGGAAACAGATTCCTCTACCTCAGCCACACCCCGAGGGCACTTAGAAAAAGCTTTTTTGAAGACTTTTTCGGCAGACACGAAGACCTGATAATCAGAAACATACAACATCGGTTCCGCCACGAGGACCAGTTCAACTCCCAGGAACTGTTCTACCTCAGCCAGGCACGCGAAGGCAGATGCATCGTGGTTTCACCAGAGGACAAAGCCATATTCCTTATGCCGTCAAAAGGCCGAAGGCATATAGAAAGAAAAATAAAGGCCTATGGCAATGGGGAGGGATATATGTTCGGCTGTATAAATTCGTTGAGCGAGGCTTCCGAGGCCGACAGAGAACGGGTGCTCGGTTGGCTTAAAGACTGCGTGAACCCAAATGTCTGATCTTCATAGTAAAGCCGAACGAGTCCGGGTACAGCAGTCCCAGATCCGAATATATACCCACGACAAAATCCACCGGCAGTCCCGTCATATTCCTTGGCACTCCTACCTCGAGGGCCATTGACAGCTGCCAAGGTATATTTGAATATACCGAATTGTCCGCTTGGCCGTACCTTCCGTAATTTCTGCTGTAGGTTGCCTTGAACATATACGGTACGTCCTTCGAGAGGTTGCCACCGAGGCCTACGTGGTGGGCCCTGACCCTGTTGCACAATATTCCTGCGACCGTTCCATCTTCTTCATATGCGAGGCCTCCGATCAGTGGGAGGCCTATCACACGGCCGTAATAGGTCCATCCTGACCTGTACATACTGTTATTGAAGTAGTTGTCGCGTCCCTTCAGGCTCACCTTTCCATAGAAAGGATCCGAAGGGTCCTGCCCCTTCAACTCTTCGTCGGTTGCCGGCCGGTCGTGGAGGGGGCCCGACTGCCAGGTCGTGTTTATATATTCATAGATAAGGTCTGTCACGTAGGCTTTTCTGTCCTTGAGGTCGAGCTTGAGTGTCCACACTCCGTCAGGCATATTCTGGAACCTTGCTCCTGAGCCGTCTTCGAAAGGCTTGTCGTACTGGAAAGTGAGATTGTAGCGGTCTGCCCTGTAGTCCAGGCGGATATATTCACGGCCCAGATGATTTCCAAGTACATTCACCTGATCAGATAGGCTTGCGTCATCTCCCCCGCCCTGAGCGAAGAACACGCGCATATAATCTCTGAACGATGCAGGCTGAGGGCCGTACAAGGCCGAAACGCCGCCCCATTGGGCTATATGTTCAAGACCGGCCGAGAGAGCCAGTCTGCCAGTCATTTCTATCCTGCCCTCCAGCGACTTGTCGTGAATCATAGTTCCTGTAACCGACCTTGGATCCATCATCTTGTAATGAGCTATGTTCCCACGGAAGGCGAACCATTTCACAGGGTAGATCCAGTCTGCGCTAAGGTTTATTCCCGGGATGTTTCTGGCATTTGATGTCCACATCATATTTCCACCCGTTATCGAAAGTTCCCCAAGTTCCTTCTTTCGCGCAAGCATACCCAGATCCGCCCTGAACATCCTCCATCCGGCACTGGCATACAGTCTGTCCACCGCACCGCGCACTTCGGCCCCGCCTTGCGGCCCGGCCTCAGCGGCCCACCCCGCCAGATTTACACCACCTTCAAAGAAGAAATCAGCGGAATTTCTGTACTCCACATCAGCCCCCGTAACAAGTAGAGCTCCGGAAGTTGTCGGAAGTATCCCCTGACTGCCTGTGTGCGCCCAGAAAGGCAGGGCAGCTTCGGACCCTCCCGCCAGATGGGCGTCGGTCCTCCAGCCAAGCTGCCAGCCCTGCGCCGAAGAAGCTGCCGCAAAGCCCAGAAACAGACACAGACATATGAAAGATTTCAATCTCATACGGACAAAGATAAGTATATATTTTATATCTTTGTGTGATGTACAAAGATCAATTCAGGCTATGAATCACATAATTTCACACAAGAAGCTCACTATTGAGCAAGTCAACACCATCGTAAACAAAGGCATCCGCCTTGAACTCGGAAAGGAAGCGGAAGCAGCCATCGTAAAATGCCGTAAATTCCTCGACACCAAGATGGAGGACATCGGAAGACCGGTCTATGGTGTGACTACAGGCTTCGGCTCACTCTGCAACATCACGATTCCTGCAGAGGACCTGTCACAGCTACAGCACAACCTGGTGATGTCGCACGCCTGCGGTACAGGCGAGACAGTGCGTCCTGAGATTGTGAAGCTTATGCTCCTTCTCAAGATCCAGTCACTCTCTTACGGCTATTCAGGAGTTCAGCTCATCACAGTGCAGCGTCTCATCGATATGTTCAACAACGACATTCTTCCTGTAGTCTATCAGCAGGGCTCTCTCGGCGCTTCCGGCGACCTTGCGCCTCTGGCTCACCTCTGCCTGCCACTTATCGGTATGGGTGAGGTTATCTACAAAGGAGAAGTGCGTCAGAGTGCCGATGTGTGGAAGGAAATGGGTTGGGAAGCAATCCGTCTTCAGTCAAAGGAAGGACTTGCACTCCTTAACGGAACCCAGTTTATGAGTGCTCACGCAGTGTGGTCACTGATTCAGGCAGAAAGACTTTCAGACTGGGCTGACAAGATCGGGGCAATGTCTCTTGAGGCATACGACGGACGCATAGAGCCATTCTACCCTCAGGTTCACGAGGTTAGAGCGCACAAAGGCCAGATCGAGACTGCAGCAAGGTTCCGCAAGCTCCTTGAGGGAAGCGAGATCATCAAGCAGAAGAAGGTCCACGTACAGGATCCGTACTCGTTCCGATGCATTCCTCAGGTTCACGGAGCGTCAAAGGACACAATCCGCTATGTGAAGTCAGTAATCGAGATCGAGATCAACAGTGCGACAGACAATCCTACAGTGTTCCCGGATGAAGACCTCATCATCTCGGCAGGAAACTTCCACGGACAGCCTATCGCCATCCCTATGGATATGCTCACAATAGCGCTTTCAGAGCTTGCAAACATCTCGGAGAGACGAATCTACAAGCTCATCTCCGGACAGAGAGGGCTCCCTAACTTCCTCGTGGCCAAGCCAGGTCTGAACAGCGGCTTTATGATCCCTCAGTACACGGCAGCTTCAATCGTAAGCCAGAGCAAGGGCCTCTGTATGCCTGCATCCGCTGACTCGATCCCTTCATCACAGGGTCAGGAGGACCACGTGAGTATGGGTGCGAACGCTGCCACCAAGCTTGTACGAGTTGTGGACAACACAGAGCGAGTACTTGCAATCGAGCTCTTCAACGCAGCTCAGGCATTCGAGTTCAGAAGACCGCTGCGCTCGTCTTGGGAGATCGAGAAGATCTTTGCAAAATTCCGCAAAGTGGTTCCGTTCATCGAGGACGACCGCTATATGCACCCGCTCATCGAAAAGGCAATCGAATTCATAAGATAACATCGAAGGGATACAAGATTTTGTATCCCTTTTCTAAAATATACCATTATGAAGACAATCATATATAATATAGGTACACTGGCAGGCATCCTGCCCGGGGGCAAGACTATGCTTAAGGGTTCTGAGATGAATCACGTGGAGTGCATCGAGAATGCCTACCTGACCATCGAGGACGGCATAATCACCGACTTTGGAGGTTATGTCGGTATTCAAAACCGTGCTACCCCCCTGGCCGCAGGGGGAGGGGCCCACGACAAAGTCGTGGGAGGGGTTGTTTTGAATACCGATATAACCTCCGAAGTAGAATATTTAGACGCCAATGGCGGGTTTGTTATGCCTGCTTTCTGTGATGCTCACACGCACATCGTGTACGCAGGCTGCCGTGACGGAGAGTTCCGCGACAAGATCGCAGGTCTGAGCTATGAGGAGATAGCAGCACGCGGGGGCGGAATCCTCAATTCAGCAGACCTCCTTCACGAAACATCCGAAGACGAACTCTACCGCCAGTCAATGGAGAGAGTTAACGAGATTATGGCGATGGGAACCGGGGCAGTTGAAATCAAAAGCGGCTACGGTCTCACCCTCGAAGACGAGCTTAAAATGCTGCGCGTAATACGACGTATAAAGGAGACTACCCCTCTGACAATCAAATCTACCTTCTTAGGGGCTCACGCCGTAGGAAGGGCATATAAAGGCCGCCAGAGCGATTATGTAGACCACATATGCAAAGATATGCTGCCAGCCGTAGCAGCTGAAAATCTGGCGGATTTCGTAGATGTATTTACTGATAAGGGATTCTTCACAGTCGAAGAGACTGACAAGATCCTGTCAGAAGCTGCAAAGTACGGCATCAAGCCGAAGATACACGCCAACGAGCTAGCTGTGAGTGGCGGAGTACAGGTCGGAGTGAAGCATAATGCACAGTCAGTTGACCATCTCGAAGCAACGACGGACGCAGAAATAGAATGCCTCCGAGACTCAGGAACTATGCCTACTATGCTTCCAGGCTGCTCTTTCTTCTTAGGAATCGAATTCGGAAGAGCAAAGGACTACATAAACGCCGGCCTTCCTGTAGCACTCTCATCAGACTACAACCCGGGCTCGAGCCCAAGCGGCAATATGCGCTTCGTAATGGCCCTCGGCTGCATACGTATGCGCCTTACCCCTGAACAGTCCTTCAACGCCTGCACCATCAACTCAGCATATGCAATGGGAGTAAGTGACATTGTAGGTTCTATCACAGTCGGTAAAAAAGCCAACCTCATCATCACCAAGCCTCTCCCATCACTTGCATTTATCCCATACAGTCATCAGACACCGATTATCGAAAAGGTAATCTTAAACAAATAAGCTGATAAAGAGTCTGAAATAGTTTCATCAGACTATATAAATAAAAAAAGGTGGCCGATGGCCACCTTTTTATTGTGTCACTTTATATTAGAGATAAAGTGTGATTGACTTCATTACAAAGCCTGATCCTGCGAATACGATCTCATCAGTCTCTGTGAGTACATCAAGGAGAGCTGGAGTGATTTCAAGATCAAGGTAGTAGTTACCTGCAGCATAGTACTGCTCAGTACGGAAGAACTCAACAGCTGCTGGATCGTTAGAGTTGTACATATGGATACAAGCTACTGAAGAAGTAGGAACCTCGAACTCGAAGTGGAGGCGCTGACCTACTGCAAGACCGCCAAACCAAGCTGCGATGTCATCAGCTGATACTGAAATAGGCTGGTTGTCGTTAGCATCTGCTGCACCTTCCCATACTACTACTGACTCAGGAAGTGACCAAACGAGGTCTGAATTTACAGCGAGAACGATGTCGTTTACTGACCAGTAAGTAGTGAATGTGTAGTCATTCCAAGCCTTAACTGTACCTGTGAGACCCTCGAACTGGCAAGGACCTGCGATACCGTTGTTGTTAGTCTTAACTACAGCCTTCTCAGTGAAACCGAAGTAACCCTTAGCCTCGAGCTGCTCCTTAGTAAGGATAACTCTGTTAGGAACGCTGAGGTAACCCATATACATTCCCTCGCAAAGAGTGATCTCATCAACCTGGCCCTTAACAGCTGTGATAGTCTCGTGCTCTACAACTGCACCATTCTTGATAACCTCTGGAGTGAAGATCTCTGGGTTCTCAGCTGATACGAAGTTAGTGTACTCAGTTGAACGGATGTTGTTACCATCGTTAAGAACGAGAGCTGCGCTGTAAGAGATAAGACCAGTCTTGTCCATCTTGTCGAAGAAGCTCTCAGCTGCACCGTAAAGGAATGAATCCTCGAGGATGTAAGTGAGGTAGAAACGATAGTGGAAGTTCTGAGGAACTACAGTTACGTGGATCTCGTCACCCTTTGCAGCAACCTTAGTGATCTCAAGACCTGGAGCAGCAGCGCGTACGTCTACAGCCTCAACGTCGTAAGAAAGAACTGATGGGTTAGCAGCGATAGCGGCAGCAAGAGCTGTTGCGTTCTGGCCGAGAACCTTATATCTGATTACAGACTCCTTCTTGAGGAGAGCTGTGTTCTCAAGTACCTTAGCCTCAAGACCCTTAACAGTTGAGAAGATCTTAGAAAGAAGACCGTGGAACTCGTCAGAGTTGAGCTGAGCAACGATGTCATTGAGAGATACGCTCTTAAGCTTATTGATGAGATCCTTAGCTGTAGCGATACCCTGTGCCTTAAGGTCACCGAGGAGAGACTTCACGATAGAAGTGAGGTCGAGGTCGTTGATGTTGAATGCAGCAAGGATGTCTGCAGAAATCTGTGCAGCGAGCTCCTCAGGAGTAGCACCACCGAAATCCACCCACCAACCATACTCAAGACCATAATAGTACTCAAGTACAGTTGCCTCAATCATAGTCTGAAGATTGTTGAAGAGGTCCTTGAAAGCAGTCTCGATAGCTGGCTCGTTGATGATACCATCAAGGAATGCGTTTACATCATCCTCGAGGTTACCAGTGTAACCAAGGATAACATCCTTTACATCAGCGATGAGAGACTTAACGAGATCCTTAGCAGCGTCGATGTTACCTGCAGTAAGAACGTTGTTAAGAAGGAAGTTTACAGCTGAATCGTTGTCGATAAGGAGACCCCACTCGATTGTAGCCTTACCATCTGAGTACTCAGGGATGAATACGAGGCTCTGTACGCGAGCTGCGAGGTCATCGATCTGACCGGTGTAGTCGTTAAGAAGGTTAGTGAGGAAAGTGATTGTCTGGCTGAGTTCTGCCTTTGTCTCCATAATGAGAGCGAGGAGCTCCTGGTCAGCAGTCTCGTATGAGTTGATCATCTGAGTGCAGAACTGCTGGAGAGTAGTGATCTGGCTGTAGAGCTCGTTCTGGAAATCGTAGAGCTCATCGAGCTGATCCTGAGTTACGTTCAAAAGCTGAGTAAGGTTCTCCTGAAGATCGTTATCAGCAAGATAGAGCTCCTGGATGTAACCCTCGATTGCCTCGAGTGCAGCTACCTGAGCGTCGAGCTCAGTCTGAACGTCAGTTACAGTGAATACGAGAGCTGAGAGAGCCTCCTCAACTACGTTGATCTTAGCATAGATCTCCTCAACATCCTGATCGTGCTTTGCAGCGAGATCCTGAAGCTGGAGGAGAACTGAAGAAAGAGCTGTGTTAGTTGTCTCGATTGAGCCATAAACCTCATAAAGTTCCTCAGCTGTAACATACTCCTTAGACTGAAGGTCGTTAACGAGGTTGATTACAGAAGTAAGGTTCTCCTGAAGACCCTCGATAGACTTTGCAAGCATCTCATCCTCGTACTGACGTGCAGCAGCCTCGTCCTCGAGAAGAACTGTTACAGCAGAGAGAGCCTGCTCGATAGTGTCAAGACGACCTACGATAGCCTCTTCCATTGCGAGAACGTAAGCGTCGAGGGCAGCGAGCTGAGCAGCGATTTCCTCTGTCTCAGTAGAAGCCTCGAGAGCCTCAAGACGTGCATAGATGCCAGCGATTTCTGTAGTTACCTGAGCAACAGCAGCGTCGAGATCTGCCTTTGCAGCAGCGATAGCAGCCTCGTCACCTGCCTTGATAGCAGCTTCGAGAGCAGCCTTCTCGTCAGCGATCTGAGCCTTTACCTGCTCAAGCTCTGACTTGAGAGCATAGTCAGCATCGAGCTTAGCCTCGAGCTGATCGAGAGTAGACTGGAGGTCAGCAATCTCCTTTTTGCTATCCTGCTCAACCTGGAGGAGATCAGAATGGAGATCAGTACATCCAATCATAGCAACAGTAGCTCCGCAAAGAAGCAACTTGCCAAGATTTGTGAAAAATGATTTCATAATTACTTAGATTTGTTAAATATTAGTTAAAAATATCTTCCGATTACTCAAGTGCACAGATTACAACACGGTTCTTAGCGTTCTCAGCGAATGGCTGAACTGTGTCACCCTTGAAGAATGTCATAATTCTTTCAGCTGGAACACCGAGCTTAACGAGTCTGTCCTTAACGGCGTTTGCACGACGCTCAGAAATTCTCTGGTTGATCTCATATGTACCAGTCTTCTTGTCAGCGTAACCTACGAGTGTTACATTAAAGTCAGGATTTGCCTTCATCCAAGCAGCGAGCTTCTCGAGCTTCTTACCCTCGTTAGAGCGGATGTAGTAAGAGTCAATTGTGAAGAATACATCCTCAGAGTTCTCAGCAGCGATAGCAGCCTTCTCAGCAGCAGCCTTCTCAGCAGCAGCCTTCTCAGCGGCAGCCTTCTCAGCGGCAGCCTTCTCAGCAGCAGCCTTCTCAGCAGCAGCCTTCTCAGCGGCAGCCTTCTCAGCAGCAGCCTTCTCAGCAGCAAGAGCAGCGGCAGCAGCGGCAGCAGCCTCAGCAGCAGCCACCTGAGCAGCGTAAACAGCTGATGGACGGGTGTTATCACCAAGACGGAACTTCACGCCTGCAAGGAGGTTGAACTGCCAGTCTGCGAGGAGACCCTTCTCAGCTCTCTTGGAGTTAAGCTTGTCTGAATAGAAATTAGCGTTGGTCTCAAGGCCGAGAGCAATTGCATCGCTCAACCAGAAATCAACACCAGCACCAGCACGGCCTACAACGAAAGCCTTTGTGTCCCAAACGTAAGGAAGGGCAGCAGCATACTTTGTTGCAAGCGAAGCAGCCTCCTGATTGTTGAAACCGTAAGCTCCACCGATACCGGCAAAGAGATAAGGGGTAACGACTCTCTGATGATCGAAGCCTGCGATAAGGCTTGCGAGATCTACAGTGAAGTCTGCACTAAGCTGGCCGTAGTTGAATTTGTAAACATCCTGAGATGCTACAAGGCCACCTTTACCCTGCCATCCACTAAGTCCAGCACGTACACCAAATGCGTGATGGAAGTGGTAAGTTGCTGACAGCTGAGCTGCTGGAGAGAGGAGTTTTGCAAAAGAAGCCTCACCAAGAGTGTAGGCTGCTCCACCCTGCACACCAAGACTCCAATGAGGACGGAACTCGAGAGTCTCGTCGCTCTTGCTCTGCTGCGCATTCGCAGCACCACCTAATACAAGCAGTGCCACGGCAATCATAAACAGTCGTTTCATCATTAAATAAGTAGTATAGTTGTTAAACAATTTGCTAACTGTCAATAAGTTAAGCGACCGGACCCTTGCCACCTGACACACACCATCACAGTCCAACAAAGGATTGAAGACGCTTTTAAACCCCTCCAATTCGGCCATATTAGATGACAAAGATAGTGCGTTTTTTCTAAATAGACAAAAAAAACAACAAAAAAACAAAGACTAAATAGGATTATAGTACATCCACACTCTGCACCCCATCGCGGGTCATAGCGATTTTGAAATGATGGAACTCGGATTCAGAGCCGTGCCGGAAGTTGAACACGACATTGAGATAATAGATCTTATCTACAAGAACAGTCTTGATCTCTCCTCGAGGATCCAGGGTCTCGACAGGGACTTCAGGGTTGTCCATCTTCAAGGTGAAGCGATTCAGATGGAGGCGCATTATCTCGTTTATGCCGCGCATAGGATAATTGTCATTCGAAGCGAGCGCCTCATTATCCATAGAAATACGCTTACGATATAGCATAACCTTTTCCTCTATTATATTTGCCGCCTCATCTATACCGGCAGCCGCCTCACGCAGGTTCTTCACCTGGACAGGCATTTTTTCAGATGAGATAAAGTCGAATCCTTCCTTTATCTCACCTACACGCTTCTTGCCGATTGTGATTACAGCCTTGTTATCATAATACTTGTTGCCAAGCTTATGGGCGAAATAGTATCTCATAAGATCCTTGATACGGTCCTTGAGCATATAGCTGACGACAAGAGCCACAAACAAAGGCCAGGTAATGTTGCCGTAACGGGTCTGAGTAATCCAGGCTACAGCTGTCGCAAATATCATCGCTATTCCTGCGGCGATACTGTAGTACAGCTGTTCCACCGCCACACCGTCCCTCTTCTTGTCAAGCCTGATGTACAGTTCACTCTCGATAAACTTCTTCAGCATACCGCGATGATAGACAAGGCGGCGGTTGTGTTCACAGTCATCCGTTATAAGCCCATATCCCCTGCTTTCCTTATATTCCTGTTCCTTGCGGATAAGGGTGGTGAACTCACCTCGCGCGTATGCGCAGCCTTCATTTTTCTGGAGTGAATCGATATGCTTTATTATGCGGATTGTCTGCACCGCCACGACGTGGCCCATAAACTCATCACACAATCTGAAGTAGGCACGTACCTTTTCCGGTACCGTAGGCACGTCGATTATACGGTACATTGCCCTGAATTTAGTCAGAACCGCTTCCACACTTGCCACATAGTCGTCGACAAGATATTTGTCATTCTCGACATTTCCGACACTGCGGATGTGCAGGGAATGGTTGCGGATGGAGCTTTTGAATATGGCGGCGAACATCTTGAGATGGTACTCATAGGTGTCCAGGTCAGAGGCTGCCGGACTTTTCAGGAGCTGCTCCATTGCATTACGCAGCGAAGTAAGCGGCAAGGAATCATCCTGAGCGATTTCGCGAAGAAGATATGTCGGAGTAATCAGACGGACGTTTGACTTGACATCACGGTAGAACTGTTTCTTTCCGTAATTCTCCGCATTTACGCCGAGACTGTTGGGCACAAAGACCCAGGCGTTGACTGAAAAGTCATCGCGCTTACTTCCTTCATTGCAATTGAATCCGAATTTGAACTCAACGGAATAGTTGTCGTGTTTCTTCGCCTGTATAGATATCATTACAATCAGAACAATCCTGGTGTATAACCTAACCAATGGAGTACTGTCTCACCCCACACAAGAATCATAACCCACGCGATGAGCATCATCGTGATGCCGAACTTGAAGGTGTCACTCCAGCTGTAATGGTTTGTTGTATATAGCAGCGCCGCCGGCTTGCTGTTGAACGGCAGCACGTAAACGTGTTCAATCAAAAGGGAGATCGGGAAAGACAGGCAGAGCGGCGGAAGGCCGAACTGCTGCTCTACACCGATAGCGATCGGGATAAATACCAGGGCTCTCATATTCTTCGACTGGAAGATCAGAGCACTGAAAAGCATAAGTCCTGTAAGAAGAAGATACAGAACGAAGAACGGAGTCTGGGCAGTGATACCCAGGGCGTCCATACCTGCACCGACAATCATAGACGGAAGGTCGGTCGCATTAAGGCCCGAACCGATGACATATGCACCGGCAGAGAATATCATAAGGTGCCAAGGGATGTCCACATCATTCCACTTGACCACACCTATGCGAGGGATCAATGCTACAATCGCACCGATGAGCACAACCACCTCAGCAGAAACGCCGTGCCAGCTTTCTGTCACCCACAGAACAAGAACACCCACGAAAATAGCTATGGACTTGAACTCTTCCACAGTCATCTTGCCCATAGATTCGAGTTCCTGACGAAGACGCTCCATTCCACCCTGGATCTGAGGCTGTTTTTCCTCAGGCTTGAGCGGGAATATTATCTTGACTCCCACAAACCATCCGATAAGCAGAAGAATCATCGCGAGAGGGAAAGCTGCCACCAGCCAATCCGAATAAATCAGGCTCACTGAACTATATGCACCTGTAAGGAGCGAGATAGCAAGAAGGTTCGCACCTGAGCCGGTCATAAATGCACTTGCACCTATATTGATCTGGAAAAGATTCTGGAGCACAAGGTTGCGGCCGAAGTTGTTGCGCTCGCCCTGACTTGCTCCAAAGATCGCAGCTACGACCATAAATATAGGAAGGAGTATTGTCGCCTTGACGGTCGTAGCAGAAATGAAGAGGGACAATACGACATTGATAATGAGGAAACTGAAGAAGATACCTGAGGCACTCTTACCGAACTTCAAGACAAACCAGAGGGCAAATCTCTTGGCTACGCGTGTCTTGACCAGCATACTTGCAAGTACGAAAGACAGGATGTTGAGCCACATCACAGGGTGTCCCAGCTGTGCAAAGGCATCTTTCTGAGTCGTTACACCACAAAGGATGACACCTAAGATCACCAGCAGCGAGGTGAGATAGCTCTGGACCGCTTCAGTGATCCAAAGGATGATTGAAGCGCAGAAAATAGCCAGCATACCGTAGCAGGCCCTGATGAAGGCAGCCTCGCCTATTACATTCAGCCTTGCCTGAGCCTTGCTTGAAAGGCCTGAAAAATCAAGGTTATCAAACAAAGGGATGTCGACCACCCAATATATAAGTACGAATATAAGGACTGCCAGAGGGCCGCCAAGGCGGGCCATCCACTTCTCGAAGCCGGATTTTTCCATCTTCGGGAGTTTCTCCACCTTATAATTATTCATATCCAGCGGGTCGAATGTCTGTTCCTGCTGCAAATCGATGTTCTTTTCGGTCATAGTTGTGTCGGTATTTAAAAAGATGTCGGTCAAGTCGGGTATGATACTCCTTCATTGTCGGCTTGACCGACAATCTCATATTACTTCGCCCAATTCTTATATGGGTTCTTCATAAGCATAGAGTTGTAGTACTTCACATCTCCGGTAACCTCCTCACCGAGCCACTCAGGCTTTGCGAAAGCCTCGTCCTCAGAAGAAAGTTCAACTTCAGCCACTGTAAGGCCTTCGTTGTCACCGTAGAATTCGTCTACCTCATAAGTGTGCTCGCCAGCCTCAACAAGGTAGCGTGTCTTGTCGATCACGCCCGGCTCACAGATCTTGAGAAGTTCCTCAACTTCTGAAACAGGAATCTCCTTCTCCCACTCGTAGCGGCTTGCTCCGCTTGCAGAGCCGATGCCCTTGATGGTGATGAATCCCTTCTCTCCCTTGATACGTACACGTACGGTACGCTCTGGAACTGAGCTGAGGTAGCCCTGAGTAATGCGGGTAGCCTTCTTTGCAAACGGCTTGAAGTCGCCTGCAACCAAGAATTTTCTTTCTACTTCCTGTGCCATAATACTACTCGTTTGCAAGTGGTTTGTCAGACATACCGATCACACGCTTGATAGCCTGGAGATAGTTGATGTTCTCAACGCCCTCGAGACCGCAGTCAGCGATGGTCTTCTTGATGTCCTCGATCTCAGTAGACTCAGAGTTGATGGTAACGATCTTTGCTCCGTTGATGAGCACGTTTCCTACCTCGCAGATAGTGTCGTTCACCATATAGCCGAAACGCTGCTTGTGCACGCGTACTGCTGCAAGATCAGGATTTGCCTTCACCATACCGATGAACTCCTCGTAAGTGTACTCATCCTTGTCAAGAGCAGGCATATCCACCATAAATGCAGGGAACACCTCGTTCTCAAGCACTGCGCGTGAGATTGGGAACTCGCCCTTCATAAGTGGGTTCCACTGCTCGAGGCCGTCTACAGTCTGGACATATGTCTTGATGTCCATCTTTCCGTTGCGGATCTTGGTGTTGTTGATGTCGTTCTTGCGAGAGATGATGTAGATCTCGTCGCTTTCGCGCTCCCATACCTTTTCAGGTACAGGAAC
>JAFVOX010000003.1:0-51181 GCA_017505605.1 Bacteroidales bacterium | reverse complement strand
GGTTACTAAGGGTGGTCGTCACTTCAGCTTTGCAGCAATTGTTGTAGTTGGTGACGAGAACGGCGTTGTAGGCTATGGTCTTGGAAAAGCTAACGAGGTTACAACTGCTATTTCAAAGGGTATCGAGGATGCAAAGAAGAACCTCGTTAAGGTTCCTATCCTCAACAAGACTATCCCACACGAGCAGGAGGCTAAGTTCGGCGGTGCAAGAGTATTCATGAAGCCAGCTGCTCCTGGTACAGGAGTAAAGGCGGGTGGTGCGATGCGTGCTGTATTCGAGTCAGTAGGTGTTCACAACGTGCTTGCTAAGTCAAAAGGTTCATCAAACCCTCACAACCTCGTGAAGGCAACTGTTGCCGCACTCGTTGAGATGAGAGATGCCTATACTGTAGCTGGACTCCGCGGTATTCCTATGAGCAGAGTATTTAAAGGTTAAGGAGGACACTAGAAATGGCAAAACTTAAGATAACTCAGATCAAGAGCAAGAACGGTGCTACTAAGAGACAGATCGCAAACCTTGAGTCTCTCGGTATCCGCAAGTTGCATCAGACTGTAGAGGTAGAGCTTACTCCAGTTACCAAAGGTATGGTAGAGAAGGTTCTTCACCTTGTTAAAGTAGAGGAAATTTAAATAGGAGGACAGACAGATGAAATTAAATAATCTTACACCTGCTGCCGGATCAAAAGGCAGAGAGAAGAGAATCGGTCGTGGTGAGGGCTCAGGTCACGGTGGAACATCTACACGTGGTCACAAGGGTGCTCAGGCTCGTTCAGGTTACTCTCGTAAGCTCGGCTTCGAGGGAGGTCAGATGCCTATCCAGAGAAGACTTCCTAAGTTTGGTTTTACTAATCCTACAAGAGTTGAGTACAAGGGTATCAACGTTGCTACTCTCCAGACTCTCGCAGAGACTAACAACCTCGCAGTTATCACTGTAGAGACTCTCCGCGAAGCAGGATTCATCAACAAGAACCAGCTTGTAAAGATTCTTGGTAACGGTGAGCTCTCAGCTAAGTTGGAAGTATCTGCAAATGCATTCTCTAAGTCAGCGATCGCTAAGATCGAGGCTGTGGGTGGCACTGCAACAACAATCTAATAAAGATGAAGAAACTTATCCAGACAATCAAGAACATCTTTAAGATTGAAGAGCTCCGTACGAGGATCCTTTACACCCTCGGACTGCTCGTGATCTATCGCCTCGGAAGCTTTATCGTGCTTCCAGGCATAGATTCTGCGCAGCTCGCAAACCTTCAGCAGTCATCTTCAGAGGGTCTCGTGGGACTCCTGAATATGTTCTCTGGTGGAGCTTTCGGTAACGCTTCAATCTTTGCGCTGGGAGTGATGCCGTACATTTCGGCATCAATCGTGATCCAGCTTCTTGGTGTTTTCGTCCCTTACTTCAGGAAACTCCAGATGGAGGGCGAAAGCGGACGCCGCAAGATGAATCAGTACACAAGGTATCTCACCATCCTGATCATCTGCATCCAGGGTCCAGCCTATATGGCTAATCTTCACCAGACAGTTCCTTCTACAGCATTCCTTGCTGTAAACCAGCTCGGCTGGAGCAACTTCTGGTTCAATCTTGTGTCGACATTCATCCTCCTTGGAGGTACAATGTTCGTAATGTGGCTCGGTGAGCGCATCACAGACCGCGGTATCGGTAATGGTATCTCTCTCATCATTATGGTGGGTATCATTGCACGCCTTCCATTCGCATTCCTTGCAGAGTTCCTTGAGAAGTGGTCTGCAAACGCTGGTGGCGGTCTTCTTATCTTCATCGTTGAACTCGTGATCCTCTTCTTCGTGTTCATAGCAGGTATCGCCCTTCTCCAGGCTGTGAGAAAGGTTCCTGTACAGTATGCAAAGAGAGTGATCGGCAACAAGCAGTATGGTGGCGTACGCCAGTACATCCCTATGAAGCTCAACGCTGCAGGTGTGATGCCAATCATCTTCGCACAGGCTCTTATGCTGTTCCCGCTTATCTTCTCACGCTTCGATGCAACAAGAGGATTCGCAGCAACTATGAGCAATTATACTGGTTTCTGGTATAACTTCACATTCGCAATCCTCGTAGTACTCTTTACATATTTCTACACTGCAGTCACTGTAAACCCTACAATGATGGCAGAAGATATGAGAAAGAACGGTGGTTTCATCCCAGGTGTGAAGCCAGGTAAGAAGACTGCTGAGTACCTCGACACTATTATGTCAAGAGTAACTCTCCCAGGTTCAATCTTCCTCGCTCTCATCGCGATTCTCCCTGCATTCGCAATGCTTTGCGGTGTCAACAACCAGTTCGCAAGCTTCTACGGAGGTACATCCCTCCTCATCCTTGTGGGCGTTGTACTCGACACACTCCAGCAGATCGAGAGCCACCTTCTTATGCGTCACTATGACGGACTTATGAAGACCGGTCGCCTGAAAGGACGTTCCGGAATGTAATCTCGAAAAAGTTCTTTGAAGAATGATAAGGCCTAAGACTGAAGAAGAAATAGCGCTGATGAGGGAAAACGCAATTCTCGTTTCCAAGACATTGGCTGAAGTCGGTAAGATAGTCGCTCCTGGTGTGACAACTCTCGAGTTGAATAGGGTGGCTGAGACTTTTATCCGTGACAACGGAGCTGTACCAAGCTTCTTAGGATATGATGGCTTTCCTTACGCTCTCTGCATCTCTGTAAACGATGTCGTAGTACACGGATTTCCGTCAGACTACGTCCTCAAGGAGGGAGACATCGTCTCAGTGGACTGTGGAACAACGTATAAAGGATATAACGGTGATTCAGCCTACACCTTCCCGGTAGGGGAGGTGGACGCTGAGACCCGAAAGCTCCTTGACGTTACGAAAGAGTCTCTCTACAGAGGAATCGCAGCAGCAGTGGCAGGGAACAGGACTGGTGATATAGGACACGCGGTGCAAACGTATGCAGAGTCATTCGGGTTCTCCGTAGTCCGTGAACTTGAAGGACACGGAATCGGAAAGCACCTGCACGAAAGTCCCGGCGTACCGAACTACGGTCGCAGAGGATCAGGTGCAAGGCTGACCGATGGAATGACGATCTGTATCGAACCGATGATCAACGCAGGCTCCAGAAATGTGTATTTAGCTAAAAATGGTTGGGCAGTACACACAGCGGACCAGAGGAGATCAGCTCACTTCGAACTTACGGTTGTTGTCAGAAAAGGCCAGGCTGAGTTATTATCAACCTTCGACTTTATAGAGAATAATGTTAAATTTTAAAGTGATTATCGATGCCAAAGCAATCAGCAATTGAACAGGAAGGCGTTATCGTGGAGACACTTCCAAACGCAATGTTTAAAGTAGAACTCGAAAACGGCCACGTCATCATTGCCCACATTTCAGGCAAGATGAGGATGAACTACATCAAAATCCTGCCTGGTGACAGAGTTAAAGTAGAGATGTCACCATATGATTTAACAAAAGGAAGAATTTCTTTCAGATACAAATAAAACGATAAAGAAATGAAAGTAAAAGCATCCATCAAGAAGCGCAGCGAAGATTGCAAGATCGTAAAGCGTAAAGGTCGCCTTTATGTGATCTGCAAGAAGAATCCTAAATTCAAAATGCGCCAGGGATAATTTTTTAGTTGTATAACAAATTAAGTTAAGATAATTATGGCAAGAATAGCCGGTGTTGATTTACCTAACAACAAAAGAGGAGAGATAGGCCTTACCTATATCTTCGGTATCGGCCGCAGCTCAGCAAGAAAGATCCTTTCTCAGCTCGGTATTGATTACGATACAAAGGTTGGAGAGTGGAACGACGAGCAGATCGCAGGTATCCGTGGTGTTATCGCTGAGGAGTACAAGATCGAAGGTGAGCTCCGTTCTTCTATCCAGATGAACATCAAACGTCTTATGGATATCGGTTGCTACAGAGGAATCCGTCATCGTATCGGCCTCCCTGTACGCGGACAGAGCACCAAGAACAATGCCCGTACAAGAAAGGGTAAGAAGAAAACTGTTGCAAACAAGAAGAAGGCGACTAAATAATTAGATGAATTATGGCAAAGAAAACTACATCAACTAAAAAGAGAGTTGTTAAGGTTGAAGCTTATGGCGAAGCTCATATTTCATCAACCTTCAACAACGTCATTGTTACCCTCACCAACAATATCGGTCAGGTAATCAGCTGGTCATCAGCTGGTAAGAGCGGTTTCAGAGGTTCAAAGAAGAACACTCCTTACGCAGCTCAGGTAGCAGCAGAGGATGCAGCAAAGACTGCATACGATCTCGGTCTCCGCAAGGTTAAGGCATATGTAAAGGGTCCTGGTGCCGGACGTGAGTCAGCTATCAGAACTATCCACGGTGCAGGTATCGAGGTTACAGAGATTGTCGACGTTACTCCAATGCCACACAATGGCTGCCGTCCAAAAGGCCGTCGTAAAGTTTAATTGTGTAACATTTTAAAGAATAGATTACTATGGCAAGATATACTGGACCAAGTACCAAGATCGCACGTAAGTTCGGCGAGCCAATCTTCGGAACAGATAAGGACTTCGAAAAGAGAAATTATCCTCCGGGACAGCACGGTCTCGCAAGCAAGCGCAAGAAGAAATCAGAGTATGGAATTCAGCTTAAGGAGAAGCAGAAAGTAAAGTACACTTACGGTCTCCTCGAGAAGCAGTTCCGCAACCTTTACGAGAAGGCTTCACGTATGAAGGGTCAGAAGGGTGAGAACCTTATCATCCTCCTCGAGTCTCGTCTTGACAACCTCGTATACCGTATGGGTATCGCTCCTACAAGAGCGGCAGCTCGCCAGCTCGTTTCTCACGCTCACATCACCCTCAACGGTGTTGTTTGCAACATCCCTTCAGCTCTCGTAAAGCCAGGTGACGTTGTAGCGGTAAGAGAGCGCTCAAAGAGCCTTGAGGTTATCACTAACAGTGTTGCTTCAGCAGCTAAGTACTCTTGGATCGAGTTTGACGCAAAGGCTCTTACAGGTAAGTACCTTAACACACCTGTACGCGCTGAGATCCCTGAGACAATCAACGAGCAGCTTATCGTCGAGCTCTACTCTAAGTAATAGTTAACACCTTAATAAAGAAATTATATGGCAATCTTAGCATTTCAGAAACCGGACAAGGTGATAATGCTCGAAGGAACAGACACCGTAGGCCGTTTCGAATTCAGACCTTTGGAGCCTGGATACGGACAGACTATCGGTAATGCACTCCGTCGTATCTTATTGTCTTCTCTGGAAGGTTTTGCTATCACATCGATCAAGATTTCAGGAGTGGACCAGGAGTTCGCAACTATCCCTGGCGTGATCGAGGGTATGCAGGACATCATCCTCAACCTCAAGCAGGTACGTTTCAAGAGAATGGTGGAAACTGTAGACTCAGAGGTGGCAAATATCGTGATCAGCGGCAAGCAGGAGTTTACCGCAGAGGATATCTCAAAAGGATTGTCTTCTTTCAAGGTGCTTAACCCTGAACTGCACATCTGCTCTCTCGAGCCAGCTGTAAAGCTTGAGATCACTCTCTCAGTGTCAAAGGGCCGCGGTTTCGTGCCTGCTGACGAGAACAGAGATCCGGAGGCTGTCATCGGAACAATTCCTGTTGACGCAATCTATACTCCGATCAAGAATGTCAACTGGACTGTAGAGAACTGGCGTGTAGAGCAGAAGACCGACTACGAAAAGCTCAACCTGGAGATCGTAACCGATGGCTCGATTACTCCTAACGTAGCTCTTCAGGAGGCTGCAAACATCCTCATCTACCACTTCAAGCTGTTCACAGACGACAAGAAGCTTTCACTTGAGAGCTCAATCGAGGCTGAGTCAAAAGAGCTTGATGAGGAATCACTCCATATGAGACACCTTCTTCTCACTAAGCTTTCAGATATGGGACTCTCAGTAAGAGCTTACAACTGTCTGAAGGCTGCGGACATCGACACATTCGCTGACCTCGTTTCTTACTCAAGAGCTGAGCTTATGAAGTTCAGAAACTTCGGTAGAAAGTCGCTCAACGAGATCGATCTCCTTGTAGAGAAGATGAAACTCTCATTCGGAATGGATGTAACCAAGTATAATATTGAACCTAAGAAAAAGAACGTTTAAGCAATATGAGGCACAATAAAGCAATCAACCATCTTGGTCGTAAGAGCGGTCACCGTAAGGCACTGCTTGCTAATATGGCTACATCGCTCATTCTCAACAAGAGAATCCAGACAACTGTAGCTAAGGCAAAAGCTCTCAAGATGTATGTAGAACCTCTTATCACTAAGTCAAAAGAGGACACTACTCACTCTCGCCGTGTTGTATTCAGCTACCTCAAGAACAAGGAGGCTGTTACAGAGCTCTTCCGTACAGTTGCTCCAAAGATCGCTGACCGTCCAGGTGGATACACTCGCGTGTTGAAGACTGGTTTCCGTCAGGGTGACGGAGCAGATATGGCTCTCATCGAGCTCGTAGACTTCAACGAGGCAGCTCTCGCATCTGCTCCTAAGGCAGCTAAGAAGGCAACTCGTCGTAGCTCTAAGAAGGCTGTTGAGACTGTTGAGACTCCTGCAGCTGAGTAATCAGACGAAAGTCTTGCGGCACAGGCCGCACAACATAAGATGGGTGATTCTACCATTGTTCTCTTTTAGAAGAATAACAATTGGGGAGTCATCCATTTTTATTATATTGCGTGCAATTCGAAAGATGAAACAATGCATAGATTTTTATATATACTTCTGGCCTTTGGACTTCTTGTCTTTACTTCTTGCGGAAGCGAAGATATCCCAATAGTTCCAGAGCCTGAACCACCGGTCATTGAGGTTCCGAATCCAGGCGATAACGAGGATTCTACCGAGAAGGGAGAGGAGAATGATCAGGAAAGTGAGATCGGGCCGGAATGGACTTCAGAGTGTTTTAATGTTCCGGAAGTGTCTGAAGATGGCTGGATCTGTATTTCAAGACCGGAGCAGATGGCTGCCTTTCTTCTTTCGGAGTATACGGAGGGAGTAAGGCTGAAGATTGCAGCTGATCTGGATATGTCATTTATGCCTGAGGAGGTTATTTCTGCAGTTGCGGTTTCTTCTAGATCCTTTAAAGACCTTATCATAGACGGTTCCGGCTGTGCTATCACCAACTATTCTTCAAATGCCTTTCTTGGCGTTGCACAATCTCTTCAGATCAGCAATCTTGTCTTGGATAATTTCAGGATTTCTTCAGATTTGCAGGCTGCAGGAGCCTTGGTGAATGAACTCCGGGGAAGTGCTGTATTTAATAATGTGACAGTCAGGAACTCTTTTGTGTCTGCTGCCGATGCCGATGCCGGTGGTCTGGTGGGCTTTGTTGCCAGAGAGAGTCAGGAAGACCGCCAGGAAGAGCTTGCTGTTTCTTTTGAAGGTTGCAGCGTCATAGAGACTGATGTTGTCGCAGCAGGATCTTCCGGAAAGATGGTCGGAAGACTCAGTGGCTATGACAACAGGGAAGTGCTTTCATTTGATACGCAGTGTTCGTCGGTAGATGTGGTCCTTCGTAGTAAGGATGGGGAATCATATTCAGGCCCATATGCTGAAGGAAATGAGGGAGAATGGCTGCGGGAGACAGATTTTACACCTTTCGACAATTTTCTGGGTGATGAAGTGTATGGAAGAGGTACGGTTATATATGGAAATATGAGGTTTGTGCCGCAGTGGGACGGCCACCGGCAGGTAGCGCCGCTTGCGGCCGACCCTTTATACGACGGCTGGGAAGCAGGCGTCGTCATATATTCGTCATATGACCTTGCGTACCTTCAGGGAAAGTCGCTGCGTGAGGGGAAATATTACCTTCTCGCCGACGTCGATATGGGTGGCGACGATGGATATATATTTGAAAGCATTGCCGATATTACGTATCTAAACGGTGTCAGGAAGGAGAAGAGGCTTGAACCGCAGGAGTCGCTGACCAAGGAGGATAATCATACGATATATAATGTCAAGATTGTGTTGGAGGAGCACGTCCTTCCGGGAGCGGCGTTCATTCTTCACGTGGCAGACCCTGGCACCAGACATATGAATCTGAATTTCTATGGTGCAGATGTCTATAATGGAACAAATCTTCGGGAGGGTGATGTCCAATATGGTAATGCTTATGCCGGTACAGTGGTTTCTATGGTAGAGGAGCATTGTCCTTATATGATGGATAATGTACATTGTTCCCACGGAGTGCTGGATGCCGTGTGCAAGATGGGAGGCCTTATAGGGCACGTATGTGCGGATGTCGACGTCCTGAATTGCTCGGTAGATGATTACCTTCTGAAGAACAGACAGACAGGTATGCAGGAGGAGTACAATATCGGACCTGTCTATGTGGGAGACGGCAAGTATCAGGCATTCGGATCCCAATCCTGGTCTACGGAAGGAGATGCCGGGGGGCTCATAGGATTTATCGCTTCAATGAGTGTCGGGAATGCATATATAAAGGGCTGCTCTGTCACTGACACTGCAATTGATTGTTATGGCAATCCGGACAAATATGTTCCTATTTCGATATATGTCTGGAGAAAAGAGAATTATACCAGCGGTCCAGAAGGCTACTATTTCTTTGCGGAACTTTCCTCATTGGTGGCTGGCCGTCACGTCAATCAGTTCATCGGGGCGATAGACTCTGATATGCAGTCCGATCTCTTTGTCATTGAGGACTATTATGTGAGCGGCAACAGCTATTTCGGTGTTCCGGCTGAAAGTGCGAATGAATACGGGCATCAATATGCGGAGGGTAAGTACTGTGAAGTTCTGGGCTGCGCGTATTATATAGGGCTTGATATATCCATTCTTGGAGTAAATTTAGGTCATTACGGCAGTTATCCGGGAATAGTGAAATTCAAGCCTCGTGGGGGAGAATGGGTAACCGTAACAGAGGCGCCAGGTGATGGATTGAATATGGCCTGGACAGGCGGTGGATTGGAATTTTAATATATGAATAATAAATCATAGAGCTATGAAAAAGTATATTTTCTTATTGTTATCTGCAGTTGTTGCATTTTGCGGATGTGAGGGAGCTAAGTCTGATGCAAGTATCACTTTGGTTCAGACAAGCAAGGATGAAATCAATGTTTCTGGTGATGGTGCAAAGGTAAAGGTGGGGTTTGCTTCTGCCCTTGACTGGTATGTGGAGACACCGGATGAGTGGATTACTGTAACTCCTGACAAGGGTGCAGCTGGTACTGCCCTCATTACAGTCCAGGTGGACAAGAATCTGGAAACAGAAGAGAGGACAGGTGTTGTGAACATCTGTTCAGATGATCTTGTCTTTCCTGTAAGAGTTATTCAGAAACCTTATGAGGCGACATTTGAAATCTTTGAAGACCACAAATATGTAAGCTGCCTTGGTGGCGAGGTGACAATCAGTATAAACACAGATATAGATTTCGAGTTCAGTATCGATGCGGATTGGCTTAAGTCGGCCGAATCAAAGGTCGCATCTGTAAAAGAGGTAGTTCTTTATGCGGAACCGAACCCTCTGGAAGAACAGCGCTCAGCTGTTGTGACCTTCCAGGCATATGGAAGGACCTGTGAGGTGACAGTTACACAGCTTGCAGCTGGAACTGAAGCTGATGACTGGCAGTTCGCTTCTTTTGTGCATCGTTCACTTGCAATGAGGTTTACTGCAACTTGGTGCGGATACTGTCCTTATATGGGTACTGCCTTCAAGACTGCAAAGTCTCAGATGAGCGGAAGTCTTGAATTGGTAAGCCTTCACGGCGGCGACTCAAATTATGAATTTTTCGGTACGACGACTCTGGGCAACCGTTATCGTATTTCTGGCTATCCGACAGGAATAGTAGACGGAAGAGTCTCAATCCCGAATTATTCTTCTACTTCTACAACTGCAGAGGTCACTGTTAATGCAATTAAAGAGACGATCGAGAACTATCCGACAACAGCAGGAATCGCCTGCAGCAGTTCGATTGATGGCAACACCCTGAGTGTAGATGTGTCACTTTATCTGAAGAAGGCAGACTCCTACAGGCTTACAATCCTTCTTCTCGAAGATGACATCACAGGCTATCAGAACGGTGCGGGAATGGGATATGATCACGATGACGTAGCCCGCCTGGCTGTAACCTCAATCTCTGGTGAGACTATAAAGACAGACTCACCTTCTGTCTGGACCAACACCTACACAGCTACACTGAATGACAAATGGAATAAGGACAATCTCCGTCTTCTTCTCTACGTAGAGAGGGTATATGGTGAGCATCCTAAGGTAGAAGGAGTGGAAGGAGCCGAATATGGCAACTTCGGTGAGTACTATGTCGACAACTGCCGCGCTGTTGAGGTCGGTGTTGCGGCTGAGTTGGAGGTGTTATAACGCTTAACGGAAACTTATGAATAACTGTTTCAAATCCTGGTCAATAGTGTTGGCATTTTGCTGCATATGTACATTTGCGGCTGCGCAATCATCATCTTCTATAGTTCTTGATGCTTCTTCTTTGACAATGGAGAATACAGATGCCGTTACGGGACTTAACATAGATCCTGTAGGACTTGATCGCTCCAATCGTCCTTGTGCCCGTATCAAACTCCACATCAACAGGATGACCCGTGAGGAAATAGGGCAGCTCCAAGTTAAGGCTCCAGGTGGCGTGGTTTATATAGCAAAGAATGAAGTAGCTGTTGGAGGAGACGGCCTGATCATCGAAATGACAGCCAGGCCGCAGACAACATTTTTTCTTTATCACGAAAAGTTGGGATATTCAAACTCTGTTACTGTAAATCTGGAGGGACATAAGGTGTATAAGATGGAGGCTTGGAATGAGACGAGGCTCTCCGTTGTGGTCTCTTATTCTTCCCCGGGTGCAGATGTATATCTTGACGGGGAATATATGGGAATCATTCCAGGCGACAATCACCTTTCCATCAGAGATGTTACTATGGGCTCTCACCAATTGAGGGTAAAAACGGGAATGTCGGACATCACGCGTCAGATAAATGTTTCTCCCGATCAGGTCTTCTTTAATCTGGACGCTCGCGCCAACTCCAACCTTCAGGGCTTTGTTCTCTTTAAGGTGGACAGAAGCGATGCTTTGGTGTGGCTTGACGGAGAACAGCTGCCTGTCAACAATGGTCTGGCTCAGAAACTGGTGAAATACGGTACTTATTCGTATTCAGTATATTCTCAGGGGCATTACACGGTGCAAGGAGAGGTCGTTGTGGATTCCGGACAGATTGTCCAGAATGTCGTTATGGAGCAGGTAGCCAGTGGGGAGGCCGTCAATCAAGAGCGAGGAAGAGTCAGGATAAGCGGAGGCAACTCTGATGGGGCAGAGGTGTATGTGGATTCTGAATATGCAGGTGTGGCGCCTTTCACGACACAGTTCCTGTCACCCGGGCTTCATACCATCAGAGTACATAAGCAGAACTACATTGACTATGAATCCGGAATCTATGTTGATCAGGGAAGCATATTTGTGTTGAGTCCTGTACTTAAGCCTGATTTTATGACTGTCAGGCTGACAGCAGATAAGGGCGCGGAAATATGGATAAACGGGGAACTGAAAGGTACTGACATCTGGGTAGGTGACCTTGCAAATGGAGATTATGTGGTGGAGAGCAGGAAGGAGAATCATATACCCGCTACAGACAAAATCTCTGTCAGGGAGAATATGCCGTCAACAGACATCAGACTGCCTCACCTGCAGCCTATAAGCGGTTTTCTTTCAGTGACTTCCGATCCTATCGGCGCTTCCATCTTTATCGATGGCGAACTGCGAGGTGCGACGCCGTTATTTATAAATGACGTTTCCGTAGGACAGCATAACGTGTCGGTCATTAAAGACGGTTATGAACAGTGGAGCGGGACCGTGACCATATCAGAAGGGAATGAGACTTCGATAGCTCCGTTGCTGCGCAGGATGTTGGGAGTAGAGACAATGGATGTGTCTTATATTACGGAAGGAAGTGCCAGATGCGGTGGTGTCATTGTCGAAGAAGGCGACACGGAAGTATTATCCAAGGGAGTTATCTATAGCCTTTGGCCAGATCCGACAGTTGATCTGACTACAAAGGTTGAGGCTGGAGACAGTACTGAGGAATTTACTTGTGAAATCTCGGGTCTCCTTCCGATGACAAAGTATTATGTCCGTGCATTTATAATTACTGCTGACGGTGTGTCTTATGGCAGTCAGAAGGGATTCTCTACACAAGGTGAGAAGGTAACCTTTCTGGCTCTTGATCTTGCTGAGAAAGGTTCTGCCAACTGTTACATCATAGATTCTCCCGGAACTTATTGTTTCCCTTCTGTCAAAGGAAACAGCTCGGAATCTGTGGGAGCAGTGGGTTCTGTAGAGGTGTTGTGGGAATCCTTCGGTACTTCCGAAAAGCCTTCAGTGGGTTCTCTCATAAATAATGTCTTTTGTCAGAATGGCAAGATAATAGTCCGGACGTCAGATATCCTTAGAGAAGGTAATGCTGTCGTGGCAGCAAAAGACAACAAAGGAACAATCCTGTGGTCCTGGCATATATGGATTACCGACCAGCCCCAGGAACAGGTGTACCCTAATGACGCTGGTACGATGATGGATAGAAACCTCGGTGCGACCTCTACAACTCCAGGTTCCTTATCTTCTCTGGGCTTGTTGTATCAATGGGGACGCAAGGATCCGTTCCTGAATGGTATGGATGTCAATTCAACAAAGCAGGCGAAGTCTACGAAAAATCACTCAAGTGTAGAGCCTTCGGCAAAAGCAAGAACAACGGAATATACAATAAAGAATCCTACTACTTATGTGGAAGGATTTTCTTCAGGCTTTTACAGCAGGATGGATAAGTCGCAGGAAGCAGGCCTATGGGCAATTGACAAGACCATATACGATCCTTGTCCGGTCGGTTGGCGTGTCCCGACCGGTGGAAGACGTGGTGTTTGGGCAACTGCAGAATTAGTTCCTGACGGATATGTCGAATGGAATTCCATTATCTCATTTGACAGCAGTGATGAGCTTCAGTTATGGTATCCGGCTTCATCATTCTCTGACCTTGATGTGGATTCTTATGCCCAGTCAGGACACTATTGGTCGGTTCTTCCTGATGGTGACATAAGCAGTATGTTTTTTACCAAAGGAGTCTTCGCGCCTTCAAAGCATTATGAAAGTGCAAACGCTTTTTCTGTCAGGTGTCAGAAAGAAGGTACTGGACATATTGAAAAAGATTCTATAAATGTTTCAGAAGCAGTAAGTCTTGCCGTGACAGAAACAGCCAATTGTTATGTAGTCTCCTCACACGGAACCTATAGTTTCCCAACTACGAGGGGCAATAGCAGTAAATTTATAGATGAAGTAGCGTCTGCTGAGGTCTTATGGGAATCCTATGGTACTAATGAGGGTATTTCTAAAGGAGATTTGATAGCGGAAGTGATGGTTCAGGATAGTCTTGTGTACTTCAAGACCCTGAGTCCGTTCCGTGAAGGTAACGCAGTCATAGCAGCTAAAGATTCATCAGGTGCTATTCTCTGGTCTTGGCACATCTGGATGACAGATGAACCGCAGGAGCAGGTGTATGCAGAAAATGCAGGCACAATGATGGATCGCAATCTTGGTGCAACAAGCGCAACTCCTGGTGATATCGCTGCTACTGGCTTGTTCTACCAATGGGGTCGTAAGGATCCTTTTTTGGGTCTTGTAGCGTCTACTATCAGTTGGCCACACACAGTATCAAGCAATACTATAAATTTTTCTATAGGAAACCCTACTACTTACATTAAGTATAGCAGTGAAAATTTGGATTGGTTCTACACTGATTCAAATATTAATGATGACACTCGTTGGCAGTTGGAGAAGACAATCTACGATCCTTGCCCTGCAGGTTGGCGCGTACCTGCTTTCGGACCAGAAGGAATATGGAAAGATCTGGACGCTTTATCGGTAACTTACGATTCTTTCAATTCTGGAATGTTCGTCGAAACAGGTGATTCTACTGCTGCTTGGTACCCTATGTCAGGTTATCGCAATTATATAGGAACTCTGATTAATACAGAGAATAAAGGCAGTTACTGGTCAGTAAATTCCAACAACTATGGGCAGTCTTCCCATCTGAGTCTGGAAATTGATGGAGATGTCAGCCAGTCTAGAAACAAGAATCGAGCGTGCGGATTATCAGTCCGTTGCGTTAAGGAATAGGCTAACTCCGTGAATAATAGCAAGATAAGCAAAATCACCTGCTCCATCTGGAGCAGGTGATTTTGCTTAAGATGCTGTGTTATAGTGATTTGCTGTTATTTTGATTGTGTCAATCTGTAGGCTTTTCCGGCAGTTGTTGAGAATGTGAGGGTGTATGGCAGGTGGCTGTCGGGGTCGATGGTGGTCTCTGACGAGGCGGCAGAGGTTTTCAACGGGTGGCTGCTGCGGATTGTGCAGAGGCTGCCGCTGAGGGATGTGAGAGTGCCGCTTGTCACCTGGCTGTCTTCCCATTCTATGTCTATTTCAAAGCCGCCTCTTGCGCGGAAGCCTTTGAAGTAGCCGTCTGCCCATTCTTCCGGGAGGGCCGGCAGGAGGTCGATGCTTCCTCTGTGTGACTGGAGAAGCATTTCTGCGACTCCGCTGGCACCACCGAAGTTGCCGTCGATCTGGAATGGCGGATGCGCATCGAGTAGGTTAGGGTAGGTACCGCCTCCGTGGTGTTCCTTGTCATCGACATATTCAAGAAGCATTCGATAGATGTTGTAGGCGTGATCTCCATCAAGAAGCCTTGCCCAGAGGTTTACACGCCAGCCTGTTGACCAGCCTGTCGCCCTGTCGCCGCGCAGCTCGAGCGAGCGTGCAGCTGCGGCCGCCAGTTCAGGTGTGCTTTCCGGTGTGATGTGGCTTCCAGGGAATAGGCCTATCAGATGTGACTGGTGGCGGTGTCTTGGATCAAGGTCATCCCAGTCGTGATACCATTCCTGGAGATGGCCCTTGCTGCCTATCTGGTAAGGGTAAAGCCTTTCATAGGCTTCTTCCATTTCCTTGCGCATATCTTCATCAATACCAAGTTCTTTGGCTGCTGCTATGGCAGCTCCGAAACATTCGCGGATGATCGCAAGGTCGGCTGTTGTTCCGTAGGCGGTGTCTCCGTGATAGCCGTCCGGTGTGATGAATGTATTCTCTGGAGATGTTGCCGGAGATGTGATCAGATTGCCGTGTTTGTCTTCAACAAGCCAGTCAAGACAGAACTGCGCTGCCCCTTTGAGTATAGGGTAGGCGTACTCTGAAAGAAAGGCCTTGTCTTGGGTAAACTGGTAGCGCTCCCACAGGTGCGTGCTCAGCCAGGCTCCGGCCATAGGCCAGTTCGCCCACTGCGGCTTGCCGTTTACCGGAGTGGACATAGCCCAAAGGTCTGTGTTGTGGCAAGTGCACCAGCCTCCGCAGTCATAGAAATTCTTTGCGGTGTGCTCTCCGGTTGCCTTGAGTTTTTCAAGGAAGCCAAGAAGAGGGTCGTGAAGCTCTGAAAGATTCAGCACCTCTGCCGGCCAGTAGTTTTCTTCTGTGTTGATGTTGACTGTGTAGTTTGCGCTCCAAGGTGGCCAGTAATGATGGTTCCATATGCCTTGAAGGTTCATAGGCACTCCCTCGGTGCGTGAAGCCGAGATCATAAGGTAACGTCCGTATTGAAAGTATAATGCTTCAAGGTTTGCATCTCTTGCATCATCTGATGTCTTTTCTATCGATGTGGCTTTGAGACGTTCGTCTGTCGGAATCTGAGGAACAGCCTCCTTCTTTCCGAGCTGGATGTCAACCCTGTCAAAATAGCCCGAGAAATCTTCTATGTGATTATTCTGAAGGTCTCTGGCACTTAGAGAAGATGCATTTTCGAGGTTTTCAGAAGCGATGGCGAGGTAGTCGCGGCCTTCCTTCACAGGGTCCTTGTCAAAACCGTTGAAACTTGTCGCTTCTGTAACGATGATTCTTGCATATGACGCATTTTCGATAACAAGGTGGTCAGCAGTGTGGCTGACTGTTCCGTCTGTTTCAGCTGTCTGCGCCAGGGCGGCGAAATGAATCCCGCGTTTAGGATCATAGGCTTCGCCGTCATATGGCGCATATCCCTTCATTGTCAGAATCCCATTGTCTGCCGCAATTTCGTATCGGAGAAGGCTCTTCAAAGTCAGAGAACAGTTCAGGGTTCCCTTCTTGTCGGATTCAAGTTCGATTACCAGGGCCTTGTCCGGATGTGAAACGAAGTAGCGACGGGTAAATGCGGTTTCGCCGATCCTATATTTCACCTGTGCGATACCCTTGCTGATGTCGAGGCTGCGGATATATTCGCTTACTTCCCCTTCGTTTTGAAAATATATGCACAGATCCGCCATTGGAAGATAGCGCTGCGAATTCTTGCCCTGCAGCCTCTGCTGCAGTAGGTCGGCCTTCGCATAGTCTTCGGCCTCCAATGCCTTGCGCACCGGCTCCAGTCCTTCTTTTGCCGCAAGCGTGTCCGCATCCACATCTACAGGCTCTCCTGACCATAGGGTGAGGTCGTTCAGATGGATGAGCTCTTCATCTGTGCCTCCATAGACGGTCGCTCCCATCTGACCGTTGCCGATCACAAGGGCTTCTATGAATTCATCGGCAGGTTCGTCGTACCACATAACCCATCTGGGGTCGGTCTCTTTACATCCGGCGATCAGCAGGACAGTAAATATAAGAAGATAGCGTATATCTTTCATATATATTATGGTCTTAGATAGATCTTGAAGAAGTTCCAGATTTCCCTGCAGGTGTCAAGGTCGTTGAGGGCCCAGGAATGTTTTCCTCCTATAACTTCATATAGGCGGACCTCGATTGCCGGGCCGCCTTCCCAAGCGGGCTCTCCTCCCATATATTTATGAAGGATTACCTTGTTTCTTATGAGCGGAAGCTCGATTGTCTCCTCGTGGGTGCATTTGGCCTGACCTGCCCAATAGCTTACCGCCAAAGGTACGGCGAGGTACTCTCCCCATCCGTTTTCATTGTCAGGGTCTCCTTCCCACAGGGAGGTCTTGTCCATAGTGCCGTGAACCTCCATCAGAGGCACAGCCTTCTTTGCGGAATATTTCCTGTATGACCATTCCATCGACAGACCTGCTATCGGAGCGAAGGCTGCGAATATATCCGGCTTTAGGTAAGCCATCAGGTAGCACATCTCTCCGCCGTTGGACATTCCGGTGAGGAAGGTGTTCTCTTTACTGAGTCCATATTCCTTCTGAAGGTGTCTTGCAAGAGAACAGATGAAATCCACGTCATCTGTCTTTACCCCTTTCTGTGAAGGATAACCCACTATCCATCCTGTCTTGCCCTTGGTGTCCACTTCGCCCTGAGGATAGCAAAGGGCAAATCCGTTTTCACGTGCGACATCTATCATCTCCGGTCTGTAGCCCTCGGCCTTTCCGCCGTAGCCGTGAAGGCAGAAGACAAGCGGAGATCCGGGAGCGAGTTTCTCCGGCATAAAGAGGTAATAGGTTCTCTCCATTCCATCGTGTCTGAAATGGAATTTCTCAATGTCCTGCGCATAGGCAGCGAATGATAAAAATAAAGCGCAGACCATCGTCAAGGTCGCGCATAATAGGTTTTTTCGGGTGATTGTCATCTTGACCAAATTTCGGAACATTGCAAATATAATAAAAGATTTCTGCAAGTGTAGGGGTGAAATTGAAAATTTTAAATTAAAGTATATAAATGCTTAAAAATTCATTATTTACGGTCTTGTTTTTTATGAAAAACTAAATAAATTTGTCTTTCCAACATCAAGGCACAGGCCTTTTTGACCACATTGAAACACACATTAAAACCAACAAAATGAATAATCTATTCTATCTTGTTCCGGCAGCGGCAGTGGTAGCACTGACGTTCGCCTACATCTTCTTCCGTCAGATGATGAAGGAAAGTGAGGGTACTGTGACAATGAAGCAGATTGCACAGTACGTAAGAGAAGGAGCTATGGCTTATCTGAAGCAGCAGTACAAAGTCGTGATCATCGTCTTTATCATACTCGCTGCTCTTTTTGCGGTTCTTGCCTTCCTCGGCGTTCAGAACAGCTGGGTTCCTTTCGCATTCCTTACCGGAGGTTTCTTCTCGGGTCTTGCAGGCTTCGTGGGTATGAAGACCGCAACTTATGCCTCTGCAAGAACAGCCAATGCGGCTCAGAGATCCCTCAACTCAGGTCTTAAGGTCGCTTTCCGAAGCGGTGCCGTTATGGGTCTTACAGTTGTAGGTCTTGGACTTCTTGACATCGCTCTCTGGTGGATCATCCTCAACGCATTCGTTGACATTGAAGGCACTCAGAAGCTCGTGTTCATCACAACCACAATGCTTACTTTCGGTATGGGTGCTTCTACCCAGGCTCTCTTTGCCCGCGTAGGTGGTGGTATCTACACAAAGGCTGCTGACGTCGGAGCTGACCTGGTGGGTAAGGTTGAGGCAGGTATTCCTGAGGACGACCCTCGCAACCCTGCCACAATCGCAGACAACGTGGGTGACAACGTAGGTGACGTTGCCGGTATGGGTGCTGACCTTTACGAGTCTTACTGCGGATCTATCCTTGCGACAATGGCCCTCGGAGCTGCTGCATTCAGCGGAGTGGGTGTTGACGCACAGATGAAGGCTATCCTTGCTCCTATGGTCATCGCATCTATCGGTGTTGCACTTTCAATCCTCGGTATCTATGTAGTGCGCACTAAGGAAGGTGCAGGTATGGACGACCTCCTCAAGTCTCTCGGACGTGGTACAAACCTCAGTTCTATCCTTATCGCGATCGCGACATTCGGAGTTATGTACCTTCTCGGACTCGAGAATTGGTGGGGCTTCTCCCTTTCAGTGGTTGTAGGTCTTGCTGCAGGTGTGATCATCGGTCAGGCGACAGAGTACTACACCTCACATTCATACAGGCCTACTCAGAAACTCGCTGAGTCTGCTGAGACTGGTCCTGCAACAGTGATCATTTCAGGTGTAGGTCTCGGTATGCTTTCAACAGCAATCCCTGTAGTTACAATTGCAGTGGCTATCCTTCTTGCTTATCTTTGCGCAAACGGATTTGACCTCTCATTCTCGGCTGCAAGCCTTTCTGAAGGTCTCTATGGTATCGGTATCGCAGCTGTGGGTATGCTTTCTACTCTCGGTATCACTCTCGCAACTGACGCTTACGGTCCTATCGCCGACAACGCCGGAGGTAATGCTCAGATGAGTGAACTCGACCCTGAGGTGCGCAAGCGTACAGACGTTCTCGACGCTCTCGGAAACACTACTGCAGCAACAGGTAAGGGCTTCGCAATCGGTTCGGCTGCCCTCACAGGTCTTGCACTCCTCGCTTCATATATTGAAGAGATCAAGATCGGTCTCACTCACCTCGGAAGACAGATTGTAGACGTGGCTGGTAACACAATCGATGCAGCTCAGGCTACAATTCCAGACATTATGGCTCTCTATCACGTTGACCTTATGAACCCGGTTGTTCTCGTGGGCGTATTCATCGGTGCAATGATGTCATTCCTCTTCTGCGGTCTCACAATGAATGCTGTAGGTCGTGCAGCTCAGAGTATGGTGACTGAGGTTCGCCGTCAGTTCCGTGAAATCAAGGGTATCCTCACAAAGGAAGCTACTCCTGACTATGCACGTTGCGTGGAAATCTCTACAAAGGGTGCGCAGCGCGAGATGCTTCTCCCTTCACTCATCGCCATCATCGTTCCTATCCTCGTGGGAGTGATCCTCGGCCCTGCAGGTGTGATGGGTCTTCTTATCGGAGGTCTCGGCTCAGGCTTCGTTCTCGCAGTCTTTATGTCGAACTCAGGTGGAGCGTGGGACAACGCGAAGAAGTATGTTGAGGAAGGCCACCTCGGAGGAAAGAACTCAGAGGCTCACAAGGCTACAGTGACAGGTGACACAGTAGGTGACCCATTCAAGGACACATCAGGACCGTCACTCAACATCCTCATCAAACTTATGAGTATGGTCTCAATCGTAATGGCAATGCTTACAGTAGCGCTCCATTAATGGACGAAAAATACAAGTTATTGTAAACCAGTATCTTAACAAAAATCACCTGCTCCATCTGGAGCAGGTGATTTTGCGTAAAGTGTTGATGGTCAATACGAAGCGGTTATCGGCCCATAATCACTGTCACCTTGTGGGTGCCTGGGGTGTGAGGGATGATGTTGCCTTCGATCATCTGACCGTCGATTTCGATTGAGGCTATGCCTTTGCAGATGCCCTGAGGATTATGGATGTCGATGTCGTAGGTTGCACCGCGGAATTTTCTGCGGACGTTGAAGCTCTTCCATTCTGGGTTGATGCAAGGGTCGATCTCAAGGCCGTCGTAGGCTGGCTTGATGCCGAGGATGAACTGGGTGATTGCGTACCAGTTCCAGGCTGCTGTTCCTGTGAGCCAGCTGTTCTTTGCCTCACCTGGTTTTGCAGCATCCTTACCTGCGATCATCTGTGAGTATACATAAGGCTCTACCTTGTGCAGGGCACTGTGCTCCTCTGTGTATGAAGGACAGATCTTTCTGTAATAGTCCCAAGCATAGTCACCACGGCCGAGTACTGTCTCTCCGATGATGACCCAAGGGTTGTTGTGGCAGAAGATACCTGCGTTCTCCTTGTAGCCTGCAGGGTAAGATGAGATCTCACCGTACTCAACGAAATAGCGTGTGAATGCCGGGTTGTTCAGGACTATACCGTGCTCGCAGTCGAGGCGCTCCTTCACTGAATCAAGGGCCTTCTTCACCATTCCGTCCTCGAGTCCTATGCCGGCCATTGTGCACCAGCCCTGTGACTCGATGAAGATCTTTCCTTCCTCGTTCTCGTCAGAACCGATCTTGTTGCCGAAGAAGTCGTAAGCACGCAGATACCATTCTCCGTCCCAGCCGTGCTCCTTGACAGCTTCTACCATCTCGTCTACAAGTGCCTGTGCGCGGTCTGCCTCTTCGTTCAGGCCTCTGTTTCTGCAGAGCTCCACATAGTCGCGTCCACAGACTACGAAGAGTCCGGCAATCATAAGTGACTCTGCCTTAGAGCCCTCTGTCTTGTTCTCTGTTGTCTGGAATGACTCGTTAGGGTCCCAAGAGAAGCAGTTGAGGTTGAGGCAGTCGTTCCAGTCTGCACGTCCGATGAGAGGGAGCTTGTGAGGGCCGAGGTTGTTCACGACGTGGTCGAATGAGATCCTGAGGTGCTCCATAAGCGACACTTCAGAACCGGGCTCGTTGTCGAACGGTACCGGCTCTTCAAGGATGCTGAAGTCTCCTGTTTCCTTGATATATGCGACTGTACCGAAGATGAGCCACATAGGGTCATCGTTGAAGCCGCCTCCGATGTCGTTGTTGCCTCTCTTTGTAAGCGGCTGGTACTGATGGTAGCAACCTCCGTCAGGGAACTGTGTAGATGCGATGTCGATGATTCTTTCGCGTGCTCTTTCCGGAATCTGATGTACGAAGCCCACGAGGTCCTGGTTGGAGTCGCGAAAGCCCATTCCTCGACCGATTCCACTCTCGAAGAACGATGCAGAACGTGATATATTGAATGTTACCATACACTGGTACTGGTTCCAGATGTTGACCATTCTGTCCAGTTTCTCTTCCTCTGACTTCACTGTAAAGATGTCAAGGAGGGCATCCCAGTAGGCCTTGAGCTCAGAGAAGGCTGCGTCTACTTTCGCAGTTGTGTCGAAAGCTGCAATCATCTGCTGGGCCTTTGCCTTATTGATTATAGGCGATGAACCGCTGTGGAGAAGGCCTGGAGTCGCTTCTGCAAACTTATCTTCCTGCTCATTCTCGACATAGCCCAGGAGGAAGATGAAATCCTTGCTCTCGCCGGCCTTCAGCTCTACCTCGATGTAGTGTGAGGCGATAGGACTCCATCCGTGTGCTATGCTGTCGGATGATTTTCCTGCCATCACATTCTGAGGATCGCGGAACTCGTTGTAGAGTCCGATGAAGCTCTCGCGGTCGGTATCAAAGCCGTTTAATGGTGCATTCACGCTGTAGAAGGCGTAGTGGTTGCGGCGTTCCTTGTATTCAGTCTTATGATATATTACCGAACCGTCCACCTCCACTTCTCCGGTCGAGAAGTTGCGCTGGAAGTTCTCCATATCTGTGGCTGCGTTCCACAGGCACCATTCGGCGAATGAGAAGAGCTTGATCTTCTTTGTCTGTCCGCTTGTGTTGCTGAGGGTGAGCTTCTGCACCTCTCCCCAGGTCTTGAGCGGCACGAAGAAGAGAACGCTTGCGCGGACGCCGTCCTTCTCGCCTGTGAGGCGGGTGTAGCTCATTCCGTGACGGCACTCGTAGAAGTCAAGCGGAGTCTTGCAAGGTTTCCAGCCCGGTGACCAGACTGTTCCATTGTCGTTGATATAGAAATAGCGTCCGCCGTTGTCCATAGGCACATTATTGTACCTGTAGCGGGTTATTCTGCGGAATTTAGCGTCCTTATAGAATGAGTAGCCGCCGGCGGTGTTTGAAATCAATGAAAAGAAATCCTCATTTCCGAGGTAGTTTATCCACGGCCAAGGGGTCTGTGGATCTGTGATGACATATTCGCGATTCTGATCGTCAAAATGTCCGAAGCGTCTGTCTTGCATATGTATTAAGGTTTTGTCGCTTTATAGTCCTAATTCCTCTATGATTCGTGTCATTCCTGCGTACTTGTCCAGGGTCCAGAGCACAAAGCGGATGTCCACGCACACACCCTTGCTGTAGTCAGGTGTGTACCAGAGGTCGCTGGCGAGAGATTCCTTGTTGCCGTCGAAGGCAAGTCCGATGAGTTCCCCCTTTCCGTTCATTACCGCACTGCCGGAGTTACCTCCTGTGATGTCGATGTCGGTGAGGAAGTTTACGTACAGGTCTTTGCCGTCTTCTCCGAATCCCCATCTGCCCCAGTCTCCAGCCGAATAGAGGTCCAGCTGCTTCTGGTTGAGGGTGAAGTCGTAGTCGTCAGGGTCGTATTTCTGAAGGATTCCCGCAGGGGTGGTCTTCCATCCGGTAACGATGCCGTCGCGTGGCTCGAGACTGCAGACCTTTCCGTAGGTAAGGCGCATTGTCGAGTTGGCGTCAGGGTACATTGTTATGCCTTTTGCCAGATTGTATTCATAACACAAGTGAGTGTACTCCTGATCAAGTGAAGTGATGGAAACAGGGCCTTCAGCTTCTGTTATCGCTGCATTGAACGGCATTACCTTCACTTCGGTGATGAAGCGGTAAATAGGGTCAGAAAGGTACTCGTTTACGGTGTGCTCTTCAGCGAGGAAGGCTTCAACCTTGGACTTGTCCGAGATGAAGCTTTCTTCCCAGAGAGCCTCCACAAGGGCATCGTAGTCGTATGCGTATTTTTCAAGAAGTTCCTTCTGGTATTTTCCAATGAAAACAGGGTCTACATTGGCGACATACTGTCTCACAGCGTATCTGAAAAGATCCTTCTCCACTCTTGTGTCAAATACATCGTACTCCGACAGCAAGGCAGATGACAACTTATCCAAAGCCTTGCCTGTGCCGCGGAACCTGTACTCGCTGCATATCTTTTCTTCTGCAGGATCCGGTCCGTCAGTGAGTTCGGCAGTACGTTTTGCCTTCAGACCATTCAAGGCAATTACTCCGCTTCGGAATGCAGTGACTTTAGATGCTACCCTGTAAAGGTGAGTACCTCTTATGATGCATTCGCGGTAGTAGTTGATGTCCGCTTCCGGTTCCTCTACAGCAAGGTATTTGGTCTTCATATCGCTCAGGAGGGTTCCCCATTGCTGTTTTCGTGCAGGAGATTCGTCTATCCATTTCTGGTATTCGGCTTCCTTCGCTGACTTTTCTTCCACGACATCGAATCTTCTGAGACATTCCTCCTCCCCTTTGAAGTACTCCTGCATATTGCTGAGAGTGAAGTAGTAGTCAGAGTACTTGAGACGGATGACAGGATCCTTGTCCATCCACTCCTTGATGATGGCCATCTGGTCACCGCGGAGCTTGTTGGTGATAGGGTGGGCGAGCTGCTCCTTGAAGTTGGCTTCAAAAGAGCTGCTGTACCTGTTGGTGCTTCCCGGATAGCCCATTACCATCACGAAGTCTCCAGGCTGGTAGCCTTCAAGAGAAATCTCCAGCTTCTTGGCAGGCACCATAGGAATGTTCTCCGGAGAGTATTCTGCCGGTTTTCCCTCAGGTGAAGTGTAGATACGGAGCATTGTGAAGTCGCATTTGTGCTGCGGCCATTCCCAGTTGTCGATGTCGCCTCCGAAGGCGGCGGAAGACACTGGGGGAGCAGCGACAAGACGCACGTCATTATAGACCTCATAAAGGGCCATATAGTACTTCTTGCCGTTCCACATCGATGAAAGAACGGCATCAAGACCGGAACTTTGCTTGTACAAGGTCTCCATAATGTGACTGAGTCTTCTCAGACCGGACGGCTTGCCTTGTTTCTCAAGGTCCTTCTTGACCTTCTTTACTTCCTCTGTCACGTCATAGACCCTTTTAAGGAAATATGCGCTCTTGCCCTTGAGATGTTTTTCCTCATCTGCACGGAAAGCCCAGAATCCCTCTTCGAGGTAGTTCTTTTCCGGAGTGCTGAGGGCGTGGATGTCTCCGTATGCACAGTGATGGTTGGTTATCACCAGTCCCTGGTCTGATATGACGCTTGCCGAGCAGCTGAAGCCCAGCGACACTATGGCATCTGAAACGCTGGCTCCGGGCACATCGGAGTTGTAGATTTCGTTGGCAGACAGTTCAAGTCCGCGTTCCTGCATCTTTTTTTCAAGAGCCTGGTCGATGGCGTGGATCATCCACATTCCTTCGTCAGCGCGTGCACTGATACTGCCAATGGCTGCAATCAGCACGATTAAGGTGGTAATGCGTTTCATAATGCTGTCATTTATAAATCAAACTTTCTTCTTATAATGGATAAACTGTTCCCGGATTCTTGAAGGTGAGTTTTGCCGCTTCCTGGCGTACGTCATCCTTGGAATAGGTGATTGTCCAAGTGTCCATAGTGATAAGCTCCCAAAGCTTGTCCTGGTCCATAGGAGCCGCATAGCGGATCTGGATGGCAGGGACAAGGTCCTTGTTCAGCTGAAGATATATACCTATGATACCCTCGTGGCTCGAGAGATGGTTGCTCAGATATGGCATATACCTTAAATATATAGGTTTTTCGAAGTTCGAGTGAGCGAATTCATATATATATTGAGGCTTGCCCTCGAACTCCTCTACCCTCGATTTGAACTCGGCCTTGAAAGGTGAGAACATATTTCTTATGTGCTCCTCTGTAGATATATATGTAACCTCGTCCTCCATTTCGACGAAGTCGTAGCCGCAGGCGATTTCCTTCACTCCGCCGCCGTGCTGAGGCATCTGAAGCACCTCCATCTCGACGATCTCCTCGAACCAGTCCTCAGAAAGATCTTCGGCAGGGTCCATATATACCCTTACAATAAGAGGACAGGCAAACTCTGATTCAAGGCCGTAGATGGCTTTCTCTGTCTGCCTCAGTTTCATTCCAAGGTAATTGAGGTCCATTTTGTCATACATTCCTTCTGTGCGGATGGTGACGACCTTGAGTTGGCTTACTGCAGCAGGATCCGGAGTCTTCACTCTGAACTTCGAAGGCTTGTAAATGGCCTCCTGTATCTTCTCTACAGTTGTTTTTGTCGGGTCATATAGTATATCTGCAGAGTGTCTCTTGACAAAGACTCTCACTCCGTGCACACCCTGTATCTTCTCGAGGGTAGCCTTGAAGGACATTGAACTTCCGTAGCATTTCACTGACCTGAGTCCGTCGATCCTTACTGTCTGAAGGGCGTCAGGGTTGACGAGCTGAGTCACTTTACCGTCTTCAGCAACCTTTTCAATGCCCCATTTCATATCGATTGTAGGCAGCTCGAACTTTCCTCCGGCCCACATTCCGAATGCGATAAGCGCTACTGTCAGTACAGGTGGGAGAATTCTCCAGAGCTTGCTCTTGCGAGGCTTGCTGATGCCTATGTTCAATGCACCTGTCGAGCAGGCTGCAACGCACTCTCCGCAAAGGGTGCAGTCCACGTGTGTGAGCTTGCCGGTGTGGCAAGACCTTACGTCAATGTGGTAAGGACACTTCTTGTTGCAGAGGCCGCAGTTGTTGCAGGCTCCGTCTTCTTTAGTGATGTGGAGAAGCTGGAGCTTCGGCTTCGAGTGGAAGATCTCCAGCAGGTAGCCGATGATACAGAATGCGCCGAGAAGTACAGGCCAAGGGATGTCGGCTCCGAGTACATCTGCAACATAATAAAGTCCGAACAGGACGCCGATCCACACCCAGAACTTCAGTGAGTTGGAGATGGCTCCGAGCGGGCAGATGTAGCGGCACCAGAACATATCTATCACAAAGCTACCTACAACTGTGAGGCTGACTGTGACGATGGACATCCAAAGGGTTATTTCTCCCTTGAACCCTGTTGCTACGGCATAGTAAGGGTCAAGATTCTTGCAGAAAAGTTCGCTGGCATTCACGGTCATATAGAAGATCCAGAACACGAGGGCGTACTTCACGATACGCAGGAACTTGTCGATTGCTGAACCGTTGCGTACCTTCACGCTCTTGATGTGCAGTGCATTACGCAGCTTCCTGATGATGTCCTGCACTGTGCCGACAGGGCAGATGTAGGCGCAGAAGAGCTTGCTGAACAGCACGACAGCAGCTACAAGGGCGATACCCATCATCACCTGAAGCGATGACATACTGCACGGAAGGCTGTTGTTCGCAAGGTAGGTGGCAAGGGCCTGGAGGCCTCCCATAGGGCAGTAAGCCTCGGGATCGGCTGCCTTCTCTGCTGAGACAAGCCCTGTCATAAATAATATGATAGCGGCAAGTACTCCCCACTGGAGGAGGTACTTAGGCCAGTTTCTGAGGATTGTTGATCGTTTGTTCATATGTTGAGTTATTCTTTGTTCTTTATACAACGGAGGGATGCTCCTGCGAGGAAGTTGCCGTAGGCTACGCTGACCTTATCGTTTGAAGCATTGCGTGTAGGCATAAGGTAGTAGTACTGGATGTTGGTCATCGTGCCTTCTGCGTCAGTCTTGGTCATATACCAGGTTGAGCCGATGAGGTAGGACATAATGCCGTAAGTTCCTTCAAATTCTGTCACTGTGTAGCTGCCCTTTCCGGTCACGCTGGTCTTGTTCCTCATACTTGAGAACTGCCAAGGCCAACCGTCCTGGGCGAGTGATGTGAGGCTTGCTCCCTTGATGGTTGCGTCATAGTAAGGTGCTTCAGTGTTGGTCAGCTCGTTGTTGGTGCAGTGGCCTACAAGTCCGGTCATTTCGGCAACTGTAGGGATGTGCCAGCCTTGTGGGCAGATACCCTGTGCACCTTCAAATGAAGCGGCGTTGTCAGGTGTGACAGCCTCAACTCCGAAAGCTGTAGCGGCATCATAGAGCAGACCGAGGCTTTCAGCGAGTGCCGGGTCTGCAGTCTTGTCTGCATTGGCAGCAGGATACCATATTCCTGCGTCCTCTGTAGGGTCGCTTGAAACAGTGCGTCCTCGAGGAATGAAACGCAGGTTCTCAGCCATCCAGGTGTTGCCGTCTGCAAGAGTCACAGTCTTGTACTCCACTCCGTCATAGACGAAATAGCCATCGTGTTCTGTGAACTCGACAGGAAGTTCCTCTGTAGTGCCTTCACCTTCAAAGCCTATTTCACCTTCGTCAGTCCAGTTCTCAATCTCTCCGGAAGCGCTTACAATCATATTGTCCTGAAGGATACGGGCGTTGATAGTGTACTGTCCGCCTGACTTGAGTGTCATCAGGGCGAGAGGCTGGGTGATTCTCTTTCCGCTTGAAAGGGTGATGGCGAGCTCAAGTTGCTGGCTGCCAGGAATCACGATCAGCTGCCACTGCTTGCCGGCAGCAGCCTCATATGCTTGATAAGTCGGCACTTCATCAATCACCGGGTCAGTGTACTCGGTAAAAGACATATCTGAAAGATCCAATCCGGTCACAAGCGGACCTCCGACTATCTCAAGGCTCTTTACGTCAGCGCCCGACTGATTGTCGACATTGATGACAAGCTTGGTCATCATATGTTTGAACACCATTGTGACAGCGTTTGGAGTTGGAAGAATGCCTTTCTTTGTGGCTACCATAAGGTCTGCCCCGCCGATTCCCTCTGACTGGTCCTCGTGGGCAAAGTAGTAAGTCGGGGTGTCATCCTCGTCATAAGGATAATATGCATACGCGTCAGCCTCTGAGTAAGCGTCCGCGTACCACATAAGGTCGCCCGAGAACACGCTGCCGTCAAAGGTGAGGCAGGCGTTGTCTGCATATTTTTCAGTTGCGTTCACCTTGGCCATAGTGAAACCGATTCTGTCGCCGGCTTCAAAGTTTACCTCGGTGGCTTTGGTTATCACCGGCTCGACCTGGACTTTCCCGATGGTAGCTTCCGGTTGTGTGGTCTGCTGGCAGGCCGCAAGGGCAAAGACTGCCAGGAGTGTAGGGATGTATCTTTTCATTGTTTATATATTTTAAAAATCATATCCTATTGTAAGTGTTGTGCAGAAGCGGTCTGCTCCTGTGAGGTGCTTCAGGTTGAAGCCGTGAGTCCAGTTTCCGGACAGTTCGGTGTATATGCCTCTGGCGAAGGTGCGGCGGGCTGAGGCTCCTGCAAGAAGGCGTGGTGCAGTCCGGAACTCCATCTGTCTCTCGTACCAGTCCTGAAGTCTGAACGGCTCAGTCTGAACTCCTGTCTGCTGGTCTGTCATCCACGAATCCTGGGATATGCGGCCTTCGCAGTAGCCCGCTTCGGCCGTAAAGGTCCAGGGACCGGTGAATGTCTTTACGCGGACGTCGGCGCCGAAGGCGGCGAGGCTCTGCGTATGGATATATGGATATATCTGCGAAGCCATATCCTTATCTACCCCTATATGAGCCTTGGCGAGTACCTCAACCTTATCGGTAATATATTCATATTCAGGATCTAAGGTGAAGCCTTTTTCTGTGGCTATCCTGTTGCTGCCGTGGTTTATGACTGTAGATATACCGTTGGACGTCACCTTCTCGAGGATGCTCTCTTCGAGCTTCCTTCCGCTCCAGTCGAACACGAGTCTGGCATAATGGGTGACCTTGCTGCTGGTATGCCTGTAGGCGAGGCGGGTTTTGAACGAGTCGGCAGGAAAGCGGAACCATATGTATTCCTTTTCGCCAACAGATCCGGATGTGCGGGTGTACTCAGCCTCTGCAAAGAAGTCCTTGTACTGCACTTGCAGGGCGGCTCCGTAGCTGAAATCTCTGACAGGGAAGCCGTTCACGCCGTCCTCGTCAAGATGGACTCCGTTGCCGGTCCAGATGGAGTAGACTCCGTACATCTGTCCCTTGTCCAGGAATGCATAGTAGGAGGATTCCGATGTTCCTACCTGGGTGGCTTCCACTGTCTCTGACGTCTTGCACAGCAGCAAGGCTGTCCCGACTGCAAAGTCCTCTGAATGGTACATTATTCCGGGAGCGACCTTCAGGTCCAGACGCCAGTTGCTGTGTCTGAGATCCTTACGCTTGGCTATGTTTGCTGACTCGAAGTCCATCATTGCTCCTATCCTCCAGGACGGTGCTATGTCGTAGGAGATGCCTCCGTCAAAGCTGTAGGTCTGCAGGGTCTTGCGTCCAGGGGTGAATTCCAGCACATCCACAGGATAGAATCCCGGTTTGATGAACATAGAACCGCACATTCCGTATCCTTCCGTCTGGGTGAACGAGAAGGAACCTTTAAGGGACATCTTTTCCAAATGCTGCACGCTTGCTGTTGAGGCTCCTGCGCTCCATCCGCGCTCAGCTTGCCAGATGTCGCGCATACCGCCTCCTTCGTACTCGGCGGTAAAGCCGGCATAAGAGCGGGAGACGGTGTCCTGGCGCACTCCGTTGATGTTCAGGGATCCGTTCCAGAGATTGTCTCTCAGCACCTGCTCATAGGTCTTTACGCGGCTCCACCGCTCCGCCGCAGTCTGCGCCGAAGCAGCCAGTCCTGTCACGAACAGGCAGAGAATGAGTATGTGTCTGACCTTATTCATACAATGACTGTCTTTCGGATTCGTAAAAATCGTTGAGGGAGTTGTTGGTGTCCCTGAGTATTTCGTAGCCTGAGGCTGCTGTGGCCTCTTCATCGACCAGCCTTATGAGGCTGTGACCCAGGAAGGTGTCTGAAAGCATTACATAACCGGCATCCACAGAAGGCTGGAGGCGTTTCTGGTTGTTGGATGAACTGCCTTCGAACACTTCCACTGCATCCAGTATCCATTCGTAAGGAACCTTCACTACATTGTCCACACTGCTTCCCGGTACAGGAGTTATGTTGTCAGTGACATCCACAAAGTCCTGTATGCTGACTCCCTTGCTGCGGAAGATCACCACGGCAGGGGACTGGACAGACATAGTGTAGGCATTGGCCTTTCCTGTCTTTACCACCACATCAAGGTACCTGTCCTGAGAGATGAGGTCTCCAGGTGCAGGATGATAGGAGGTGTTTGAGAAATATGTAGGATTGTAGCAGACAAAGTAGTCAGGTTTGTTCAGGTTCACCGAAAGCGGGTACTGGGCGGCGTGGTCTATTGCTCCGCGCAGACAGAGCACGGCGTCTTCACCAGGCTGGAGAGGAAAGTCATTTCCGTCTCCCGGGAACTGCCACACTGCCTGTATGACCGGTACGAAATCCGGCAGGATTCCCCACGGATTGCTGCCTGTGGACCTGTATGGCGCAAGGGTGCCGAAGCACAGGCTGTCCAGGTACTGCACGTTATAGTCGTTGTTGTGAAGGATGATGTACTGGTCAGTCTGGTAGTTGCCTTCCTCAGGAAGTTTCTTGCAGCCTCCGCAGTAGATTTCCTTTATGACTATACTTCCTGCCTTGGAAACGGAGAGCCTAAGTGAAGTCTCGATGTCCTTTCCTGCAAGAACTATCTTGTCGGCTGAGCCGTTGAACACATCTGTGTCCTCTCTTCCGCTTATGGTTATGCGGTAGAGACCGTCAGGGATGGCAAAAGCAGCACAGCCCTGAGGATCTGTGTAAGAGACGTACCTGCTGCCGATGTTCATCTCCTCCACCCTTACTTCCAGGCCGCTTTTCTTATGCTCCTGCGAAGGCCACTCCGCCCTTACGGTCAGCGTGTGCAGGTCGTCAGCATAAGGATTCTCCTGCCTGAAGTCGGTGCAGGAGGCAGTCCAAAGTGCAAGGATCAATATGTATATAATTCTTTTCATCAGCTGCTTACTGGAATTTCAGACGGCAGGTCAGTCCATAGTAGAATGCAGGGGTGAAGATAGCTCCCACGCCTGTCGCAATGGACTTGACATAAGGTCTGGAGTTGGTAAAATTGTTTGCAAAGAAGGACAGCGAGACCTGGTCTCCGATCTCCTTTGTTATGCTCAGGTTGGCCGACATATATGCGCCGTAGCCGTCGAGGGCGAAGGTGTAGGCGTTTCCGGACTTGAGGATCAGGTTCGCAAATGCCGGGTCAGCCGCTTCGGCGGCGGTGAAAGGATGGACGTTTCCGTCCAGATCCATATATGACACAGGATATACGGCTGTGTAGGAATTCCCTTCATATATGCTTCCGCCTGCCGGCCTGTTGTCTGTTTCGGACACGTTGAACGCATATTCCTTTCCTTCATATTCCGACAGGTTGCGGCTGCGGCGAAGAAGCGACATCTCCAGACGGCAGGTGATGATGATCCTCGCCTGAGGAATGTGCGTGATCGCAGTAAGGTTGGCGTCGAGGTTGTGCGTGATCTTTCCGTTCGCGACGGTGTGGTTCCCTCCGCCGTTGGCATAGATGCCGACATATTGGTATGAACGGTCAGGCAGCCAGGTGTGTGACCATCCGTTCTGGTAATATGACGACAGCTGCTCGTTCAGGAATTTTGTATATATATACGAAGCGTCGAATCTGAATTTTGTGCGGATCGGCTGTATTTCAGGGAATTCCATCACCATTTCCACTCCCGTCCTCAGGACGTCGGCGCTGTTGTTCTGCTTCGATGACTTCGCGAAGGTCCTGTCTGTGACCTTTATGTCCATAGGAGTCCAGTAATCCTCCTGCGATCCGCGTACGTACACCATTCCTGTCTGGCTGTCTACAACGAGTTCAGGATCCGAAGGCATCTGGAAACCTTCAGGACGCTGGAGGATGTTGTAGGAATACGGATCATAGATGTTCTGGAAGTTGTACGGACCCTTGGTCAGGTTTCGGAATCCTACAAGAGACATACTGAAGTCTCCGGCAGCAAAGTCCACTCCCAGTTCGGAGGTGTAGTTGCGCTGCCACTTCAGCTCCGGGTTATATACTGTCGTATAAGGCTGGGTGTAGTATATATAACTGCTCTGTCCTCCGTGCGAGAAGCCGAAGGTCTGGATGTCCCTGTACTCCTGTTTAGGATACAGGATGTAATATGACGGGAGTTTCTCCGTCACACCCCAGCCTCCTCTTATCGCAAGGCCGTCAGTGAGCTGCCATTTGGCGTTCAGACGTGGCGACAGGGTGGTCTTGTTGCTGTAAAGAGAGTTCTTTATGTACACGTTTTCAAGTCTCAGTCCTGTGGTGAGCTCCAGCTTTGTGCCTGCAACAGGCAGGGCAAGAAGCTCTTCCGCATAGGCAGAGAAATTATGCATAAAAGGATAGTCTGTGTAAGGTCTCGGCCTGTAGCCGTTCGCCGCAAGCGCCGGGTCTTCATAGTACTCGCCTTCGCCGACATTGCCGTTTGTCTTCCACTGGATACCGGCCTTGAGGGAGCTCCTAATGCCGTCCCATCTCTTGTGCCAGTTGTATTTGAGGGAGGCGGCCAAGTCAAGTTCCTTAGAGTCGATGACCTGGTCTGAGAAGTAGGTCAGAGGCAGCCTGTCCGCAAGGAAGTAACCTCCTGTCTGGGAGTGCACTGCAGGCTGGTTGGAAGCGAAGGATTCGTATTTGTGGTACCTGGACAGATTGTCGTTGTAGTTTACTGAAGCATCGAACTTCAGGTTGGTTACCCAGGACCTGTTCAGCATCCAGGTGAGGGAGGTATTGCCTCTGAAGACGTTGGCACGTTCCTTCCTGAACTCGCCTGTGAAGGCGTCAGGATCGTCCTTTGTGTCCATACCTCCGATGTTGCCTGTGACTCCGGCTTCAAATCTCAGTACCTTTGCAAATGTGTTGCTGTAGCTTGCGCTGATACCTGTCCTCGTGTAGGACTCGTACGGAGATATGAGCTTCTTGACTGCACGCGCCCATTCTCCGCTTATGTTCAGCACGCCTCCGTCATCCTTGAGCGCAATACCTTTCGAGACAGATGTCTGGTAGGTCCTCGGGTTGACTGAGAATGTGACGTTTACAGGTGTACGGCCTTTGCGGGTGTGGATTCTTACCATTCCGGAGTTGAGGTCTCCGTACTCTGCTGAAGGCACGCCTGTGATGACTTCGATGGACTCGATGTTCTCCACAGCTACGCTTCTTGTGTCCACTCCGCCCATCTGGCCGAATGACGCATTGTTGCCGAGTCTCACTCCGTCCACTTCCACCGCTGTGCCGAAAGATGCGTTTCCGTCTGAGGATCCTCCCTCTCGAATCGAGAATGCGTTCTTCTCCGTAAGGTCAGGATTGGAGGTCTTTCCTCCCGGAAGGAGGGCAGCTACGTCGGTCATATCCGACAGCTGGAGGTGGTTCAAGGCGTCCCTTCCCAGACTGTGGGATGTGTTCAGGCCGTCCTTGGCCTTTTGGGCTGTGACTACAACCTCGTCCAGAGCCAGCGAACTCTCGTGAAGGATGAAGTTCAGGTCAGTGATGTCTTTTTCTATGTCTATTGTGACGGATGCCGAAATATAGCCCAGACACGAGGCGGTGATGACCTGCTCTCCTTTCTGGACCTTGTCGAAGGCATAGTGTCCTTCATTGTCAGCTACCGTCCACAGATAGTCTTCTCCAATGGACAGGACGGCGCCTGCAATCGGCTTTCCTGATCCGGCTTCAGACACTTTACCGTAAACGGCAACCGTCTGTGCGTGTACACAAACAGTTGCCGTCATCAGGATAAGTGTCAATATAAGCCTTCTTATTGTCATTTTTCAATTATAACCTCGCCGTGGTCTTTGGCAACAGCCTCTTTCCACTTGTCAGTGTAGCCAGGCTGCGAAATGCCGTCAGGAATGTGGTCGGTGTGACCGTTTGTCTTGAAGCTTCCGTCTTCGTTCTGAGCCTTTACATTTCCGTCGATGAACTTCACCAGCAGAAGCTCTTCCAGAGCCACCCACTTGTCGAAGATCTTCTGTGCATTGCTTACTGAGAACTCGGTGAGGTAGTTGCGTACATCCTTGTAAGGGTCAACAACCCTGTAAGCTCTGTCGTTGCGGGCAATCATCCTGCGTGGTTTGATTCTCGCTGCCTCGTAAAGTGCAAGAGCCTCCTTGTCGGCCTTCTTCACTTCCTCCATCATTGCGAGCTCCCACGCGTCGATCTCTGCGTCCACTGTCGGGAACATAATGTTGTATGCCTTGTAGCAGGCATTGGCAACGCGGTTTGTCATCCAGAATGCAGATGTAGGAGAGTACTTCAACATATTTCCGTTGCCTTCGCGGAATGACTCCGGAATTTCGTAAGTGGATGTGTAGATAGGAGTCAGGTAAGATGTTGCTGCATCGTCGCATCCGAACCAGATGATGCCTCCGATCATATCAGGAAGGTCTTTTCTGTTCTGTCCTACGAACCAGAAGCCTGTCTGCTGTGTTGCGATGGCTCTCTCGTTCACATATGACTTTCCGTCGTATTCGAAGCCCATAGGTCTCCATCTGTAAGGAAGGGCGTTTCCGCCTGCTCCTATGTCTGTTGTCATATCCATAGGTGTGCCTTCGTAGTGGTCACGCATCACGTCAGCGACGTCCTTTACCGAGATCTTCTCCGCAGGCTTCACCCACAGCGGGAATCTCTTGGTCTTGTCGTGTCCCATCGCATATTCTATGTAGTCATATGCATCCTTGGTCACGATGTTGCCGTTCTCGTCCTCGAAGGTGAACTTTCCGTCGCAGAGGATGTTGAATGCTGACCAGGCGCGGGCCTCGCAGCCTCTCATTCCGCTGAAATCCAGCGGTGCATACGCGTCACAGAAGCTGAAATCCTTGTCTTCGCCGCTGAAGTAGCCTTTTTCGCGTGCGAAAGTGATCACGTCAGGTGCGTATATGCAGTTCTCGGGGTCGTTCTGCGGGAAAGTGCTGATGCGTGCCTGATTTGCGTGGGCGCAGATGTAGCCGTCAGGAACCCTGCGTGCAACCCAGACGATACCCTTGTTGTCCGGACCCTTTCCGATGAGGTCCATAACCCACACCTCGTCCTTGTCTGCGATAGAGAATGATTCGCCGCTTGAATAGTAACCGTAGGTGTTTGCAAGATCCACGATCACATCTATAGCCTCACGGGCTGTCTGTGCTCTTTCAAGGGCAATGTAGATGAGTGAACCGTAGTCCATAATTCCCTTGGGGTCCTCAAGCTCGTGGCGTCCGCCGTAAGTTGTCTCGGCGATGATGAGCTGGTGCTCGTTCATATTTCCTACTCTCTGGTATGTTCTTGCCACCTGAGGGATCTCTCCGAGGTATTTTCCTGTGTCCCATTCGTACACTTTGCGCAGGTCACCGGCATTCCAGATGCCTGCAGGTGCATAATAAAGTTCTCCGAAAAGGCCGTGTGAGTCAGCCGCATATGAAATCATATTCGAGCCGTCGACGCTTGCTCCTCTTGTAACGAGGACATTTGTGCAGGCCTGGCTCTCTATACTGCAGATTCCGGTCAAGGCAACTGCTGAAATAAGGAGGGCTTTTGAAAGTCTTCTCATTTTGTTCTTTTATTATTATTAATTACTTTTGTGTCGTTTTTGCCATTCCTGTGCGGATGGCGCCTTATCTTGCAAATTTAACAAAAAACTTTGGTGATATGAAACTGTATAAAGCCGTTTTTTCACTGCTTTTTCTCCTTATGAGCGCTTTTGTCGTGTCTGCCCAGCAGCAGCCTGAGCAGCCGGATGTGTATGAACAGGCTGAGCAGGAGGCTGACAGACTCCAGAGAATCCTCGGACTCGAGGACTGGCAGACCTTCTATGTGGACTCCACTCTGAAACACGACCTGCCTGCGATTATGGCTGAGTATGAGAAGCTTCAGGCGGCAAAGGTTTCGAACTCGTCCCTCTATATGGACGTGCGTGACAAATGGATGGAACGCATAGATTCCACTTACAGGACAATATTTACAGACGAGCAGTGGGCTGCCTACCTGAAGACGGGTGCGGCGAGAGAACAGAAGGCCAGGGCAAAGCGCAGGGCAAAGGCTGAAGGAAAGAAATAATATATTGACAGATATGGATTTTTTAGAGGTAATTGAAAAAAGGCACAGTGTCAGGAAGTACTCCGACAAGCCTGTAGACAAGGAAATACTCGATGCGATCGTGCGCGTGGCACAGACTGCACCGTCTTCACGCAACAGCAAGAGCTCGTGCTTTATGATTGTTGAGGACAAAGACACCCTTGAGGCGCTTTCGCAGATGCGTGACTCAGGTTCAGCCCTTCTGGCGGGAGCCCAGGCTGCAATCGTTGTGCTTGGTGACGAGGCCAAGACAGACCTTTGGGTGGACAACTGCGCCATATCTTCTACTTTCATCCAGCTTGCAGTGACAGCAATGGATCTCTGCAGCTGTTGGGTGCATATCAACGGCAGAGTGCGTTTCAAGGCAGAGCCTGAAGGACCTAAGGCAGAGGAATATGTCTCAGACCTCCTCGGAATCAAGGACGGCCTCCGCCCGTACTGCGCAATAGCAATAGGTTATCCGGAAGAATAAAAATTTAAATATATGAGAGAAAGAATAGAAGCCTTGATGGCTGAAATCGCAGCCCTGTCTTGCAAGACAGAGCAGGAAATCGAGCAGGCGCGTGTGCGTCTCCTTGGAAAGAAGGGTGAGATCACAGCCCTTTTCGATGAGTTCAGAACTGTTGCACCTGAGCTGAAGAGAGAGTTCGGACAGAAGCTCAATGTCCTCAAGAACACAGCTGCGGCAAAGATCGAGGAACTTAAGAACACAGTTGCAGAAGGTGCTGCAGACGCTCCGGCTGCATTTGACTATACAATGCCAGGTGACCCTTTAGGTCTTGGTTCACGTCATCCGGTGTCTATCGCACGTGAGGAGATCGTGAGCATCTTCCGTAAGTTCGGCTACGATGTTGCAGAAGGTCCGGAGGTAGAGGATGACTGGCACGTATTCGAGGCCCTGAACTTCCCTCCTGAGCACCCTGCCCGTGAGATGCAGGACACATTCTTCATCAACGATAGCGACAATCCGGTGCTTCTGCGTACCCACACTTCTTCAGTGCAGGTACGCGCAATGGAGAAGATGCCTCTCCCAATCCGTATCGTGTGTCCGGGACGAGTGTTCCGTAATGAGGCCATCTCGGCACGTGCGCACTGTATCTTCCACCAGGTAGAGGGACTTTATATTGATGAGAACGTGACATTTGCGGATATGAAGCAGGCTATCCTCCTCTTCGCACGCGAGATGTTCGGTGCTCAGTCTCAGATCCGTATGCGCCCTTCATATTTCCCATTCACAGAGCCGTCAGCCGAGATCGACGTGAGCTGCAACATCTGTGGCGGAAAGGGCTGCAACATCTGCAAGGGTACAGGCTGGCTCGAGATTATGGGCTGCGGTATGGTTGACCCTAATGTCCTCGAGGCTTCAGGCATCGACAGCAAGAAGTACAGCGGCTTCGCATTCGGAATGGGTGTAGAGCGTATCGCAATGCTCAAGTGGCAGGTGCGCGACCTCAGAAACTATTTCGAGAACGACCTCCGCTTCCTCAAGGAGTTCGAGACCTCACTTTAGGGTATTTCTGACCGCCCCATCATATAACCACATAACACTATAACACTATGAGAATCAAATGCTTATTCTCTGCAATGCTTGCGGCTTTCGTTCTGGCATCGTGCGCGGAGAATGTCCGTGTAGTATGGACCGAAGGAGAAACTGACCCTGCAACAGGCAAGGCTGTCCACACTTTGACCGTAGTCAACGCTCCGGAAGGAACAGACTGGAATCTGTGGCTGACTTCCAACCACATAAGTTCAGGAGAGGTGGATGGAACTGAAGGTGTGATAGCACCTCACCACGGATGCCTTTACAAGATGACCCCTTATGAGCATAGTGGTAAGGACCTGACTGTTCTTTATACTGACAGTCCGCTTCAGCGTCATTGCTGGGCTCCTGAAGGATTTGTGCTCGAGCACAAAGGTAAGGTGAAGAAACTCGAGGCGGAGTATGTTTTCCTCCCGTCAGAGCGTATCCCGGATTTCCCATATAACCAGGTGGAGACCAAGGTGTGGGATATGATTCCGTCTTTGAAGAAGGTCGTTCCTGCGGAAGGTGTGACCGTGGTTGAGGCTATGCCGGAGGTCACTTTCGTTGAGTCCTGCAAGCCGGGCTGGTACAGGATCACTCTTGACGGAACCTGCCGCGTGGAGGCTGCTGACGAAGATGGAGCTTTCTATGCCAAGGTTACTCTCGACAACCTCAAGAGAAACGCTGGTGGAAACGAACTTCCTGATATGGTCATCGAAGACTGGCCGGATCTCGATTACCGAGGCTTTATGCTTGACATTTCAAGAAACTTCACGACAAAGGACAACATCCTTAAGTTCATCGAACTGCTTTCTCATTACAAGGTAAGCGTTTTCCACCTGCACTTTGGAGATGATGAAGGCTGGAGACTTGAGATCTCAAAGTTCCCTGAACTTACTTCATACGGTGCCTATCACGCTTTCCCGGAGAAGAATGCAGAAGGTGAGTACATTGAAACAAAGGGGCTTATGCCATCATATAACGGAGGCGCTGATCCAAAGGATATGTCATCGTCAGCTAACGGCCATCTGACCAAGGAAGATTACATCGAGATCATCAGATATGCTTGGGAGCGCAGGATCGAGGTGATCCCAGAGTTCGACACTCCGGGCCATTCAAGAGCTGCAATCAAGGCAATGGAGATGTATGCGGCACGTACCGGTGACACATCTTATCTCTTGAGCGAGCCTGAGGATAAATCGGAATATGTTTCAGTGCAATATTATAAGGATAATGCGATCAACGTAGCCCTTCCTTCTACTTACAGATTCCTTGAAGTTGTGTTTGACGAACTGATAGCATACCACAAAGAGGCAGGAGTTCCTCTTCCTGCAATTCACGTCGGTGGCGATGAGGTACCGGAAGGCGCGTGGGTGGATTCCCCTGCTTGCCAGAAGATTATGAAGGAAAGAGGTTGGGACAACATCGAGCTTCTCAAATCATATTATGTAGAGAATGTACTGGACATCGCAGAAGCGAGGGGAGTGAAGATCTCTGGATGGCAGGAGCTCGTGATGGATCTCGAGGACCACGTCTACCAGAGGATGAAGAAGAATCTCTACTCGATCAATTTCTGGCACACAGGCGCGGGACAGGAGGAATATCCTTATAAATATGCCAATGACGGCGTCCCTGCGGTCCTTTCGAATATGACAAACACATACGTGGATTTTGCATATACTCCTGACAAGCTGGAAAGAGGCCTTTCGTGGGGTGGTTTTGTCGACGAGCGCCGCAGTTTCTCTCTTCTTCCATATGACATCTATCGCTCGGTAAGATGGGATGACAGAGGCAGGATGCGCGACATCTCGGCTCTGCCGGAAGGAAAGATAGAGTTGAAGGCGAAAGAGAACATTGTGGGTGTTCAGGCTCAGCTCTGGACAGAGACAGTGAGGTCTTTCGATCACGTGACTTATTATGTATTCCCTAAGGTTTGCGGTGTGTTTGAAAGAGCCTGGAATGCAAGCCCTGTATGGGAAGGCACAGTGAAGGCTGACGACCCGGCATTTATGTCTGCCCTTGACACGTACTACAGCACTGTGGTATCTCACGAGATGCCGTACTATGAATCAATGCAGATAAACTATCGTTCAAGAAAATAAACCTCAGGTGTTCTAAACCTGATTATAAGCATCCCCGGCATTGTCCGGGGATATTCGTATATTATGAGGAAGTTTCTTATATCAATGATTTTGTCGTGCGGATGTGCCTTGATGGCTTCTGCACAGGTGGAAGACAGGGACAGGTCGAAATACGCGGTAAATAATTTTGCCGATGACGACAAGTACACGATGTACCAGCCTTATGAGACCGTGAGGGTTGAGGAACCTGAGGGTAAGAAGGTCAGGAACATCATCTTTATGATAGGTGACGGAATGGGACTTGAGCAGATCAGCGCAGCGTGGGTGGCTAATGGTGGAAAACTGAACCTGGACAACTTCAGTAAGGTGGGACTGCAGAGGACGTATTCTGCAAACAAGCTTGTGACTGATTCAGCAGCTGCGGGAACAGCTCTGGCTACAGGCCATAAGACAAACAATGGAATGATCTCTATGACGCCTGACTCGGTGATTGTCAAGTCATTGGCGGAAGAAGCGATGGAAAAGGGCAAGAGGGCAGGAGCAGCGGTGACTTGCCGCGTGAATGATGCGACTCCTTCCGTGTTCTTCAGCCATTCCATCTCGCGAAACAGTCAGGAGGATATTGCGGCTCAGATGGCAGAAAGCGGAGTCTATTTCCTTTCGGGAGGTGGTGAAAGGTATTGGACCAAAAGAAAGGACGGAAGGGACATTACCCTTGAAATTCAGAAGAAAGGCTATTCTTTTGCCTCAACAACGGAGGAACTTATGGCAGTAGAACGCGGCCCGGTGGTGGCTCTTCTGGCTGATAAGGACCTTAAGCCTGCACTTGACAGAGGTAATCTTCTTCCGGAGTCTGTGACTAAGGCTCTTCAGCTCCTTGATAATGAGAAAGGCTTCTTCCTTATGATTGAGGGTTCTATGATTGATGATGGCGGGCACGACAACAAGGCGGGATACACAATGGAGGAAATCTTTGATTTTGACCGCACTTTGGGAATTGTCCTTGAATGGGCTGAGAAGGATGGTGAGACCCTTGTGATAGTGACAGGAGATCACGCTACCGGCGGAATGACGCTCCTTGGCGGAAACATCGGGAAGCAGAAAATCGAGGTAAACTTCTCTACGACAGGTCATAACGGTATAGTCCTTCCGGTCTTTGCCTGGGGACCTCATTCCGGTGAATTTGTGGGTGTTTATGAGAATACGGAACTTTCAGATCGGATAAGGAAACTTATCAAATGATCAAGCCAGTAAATATTCTAATTGAAAGGAAGGATTGATACCTTCCTTTTTTTACCTTTCTGTTGATTCTCAATTTAAAATTGTACCTTTGCTTGGTTATAAGAATATAATTGTTACAATCGATATGAAAAAACTTATTTATCTGATCTGCACACTCGCTATTGTCTTAACCGGATGTAAGAAGTTTGATCCAAGTGACATTTGGGACAACATCAATTCCTTGGATAAGCGTGTGACTGCGCTTGAAAAGTTGTGTAAGGAGATGAACACCAACATCTCATCATTGCAGACGCTGGTGAAAGCTCTGGAGAAGAATGATTACATAACCAATGTCACACCTGTCACCAACAACGGTGAAGTGATTGGTTATACGATCAGTTTTGTTTACAGCGACCCTATTACCATTTATCACGGTGAGGATGGAGAAGATGGTAAAGACGGTCAGGACGGTGAGCAGGGTGCTGCCGGTCAGGATGGTATGACTCCTGTCATCGGAGTGGAGCAGGATTCTGACGGAGTGTATTATTGGACACTCAACGGAGACTGGCTCCTTGATGATAACGGTCAGAAGATCAAGGCTACAGGTACTGATGGTCAGGACGGCGCTGATGGTGCTCCGGGCCAGGATGGTGCTGATGGCAAGGACGGTGTCACTCCTCAGTTGAAGATCGAGGATGACTACTGGTATGTGTCATATGATGGTGGCAAGAATTGGACAAAACTGGGTCCTGCAGTCGGACCTCAGGGTGAGGCTGGTCCTCAAGGTCCTCAAGGTAATCCAGGCGTAGGTGGAGACTCAATGTTCTCAGATATAGACTATTCTTCGAGCAAGGATTATGTTATCTTTATAATGGGCAATGGTATGGAGATCAAGATCCCTACTTGGTATGCATTTGAGACACTTCAGGCGAAGTGCGATCAGATGAACAAGAATATCGAGGCTCTTCAGACAATTGTAAACGCCCTTCAGAACAATGACTACATCACAGGTATCACGGCTATATATGAAGGTACTGAAGAAATAGGCTACGTCATCACATTCAGCAAGAGCGGTAAGGTGACCATCTATCACGGTAAGGATGGTGCGCCAGGTGCACCGGGAGCCCCTGGTCAGGATGGAGCAGACGGCGAAGATGGTGCTGATGGCGAAGACGGCGCGGTTCCTGTCATCGGTGTAAAGAAGGACGCTGACGGCATATATTATTGGACAGTGAACGGGGAGTGGCTTCTCGATGATAACGGACAGAAGGTGGCGGCTTCTTATCCTGCAGGTACAGGTGCGCCGGGAACTCCAGGTACTCCAGGAACTCCAGGTGAGGACGGCGAAGACGGTGCTCCTGGTAAGGATGGCGTGACACCACAGCTCAAGATTGAGGACGGTTATTGGTTCGTTTCATATGACAATGGTCAGACCTGGACAAAGCTTGGTGCAGCGACAGGTCCTCAGGGACCTCAGGGCGCTCCGGGCGTAGGAGGTGACTCGATGTTCTCAGACGTCGATTTTTCTTCAAGCAAGGACTATGTGGTCTTCGTTCTTGGAAACGGCACTGAGATCAAGGTTCCGACTTGGTCAGCATTCGAGGCTCTTAAGACCCAGTGCGAACAGATGAATCAGAATATCGAGGCTCTTCAGGTCATTGTGAATGCTCTTCAGAACAACGATTATATTACAGACATCTCACCTATATATGAAGGTGTAAGAGAGATCGGTTATGTGATCACATTCAGCAAGAGCGGCAAGGTGACCATCTATCACGGCCAGGACGGTAAAGACGGTCAGGAAGGAGCTGATGGAGAAGATGGTTCTACTCCGGTTATCGGTGTGAAGAAGGACGCTGATGGCATATATTATTGGACTGTGAACGGAGAGTGGCTTCTTGATGATAACGGACAGAAAGTGGCGGCTTCTTATCCTGCAGGTACAGGAACTCCTGGCACTCCAGGTGCCCCAGGTCAGGACGGTGCTCCTGGTAAGGATGGCGTGACACCACAGCTCAAGATTGAGGACGGTTATTGGTTCGTTTCATATGACAATGGTCAGACTTGGACAAAGCTTGGTGCAGCGACAGGCGCTCAGGGACCTCAGGGTGAGGCTGGTCCTCAGGGTCCACAGGGCCCCCAGGGTAATCCGGGAGTAGGTGGAGACTCAATGTTCTCAGACGTAGATTACACATCAAGTAATGACTATGTAACCTTCGTTCTTGGCAACGGTACTGAGATCAAGGTCCCTACCTGGTCAGCATTTGAGGCTCTTAAGACCCAGTGCGAACAGATGAATCAGAATATCGAGGCCCTTCAGGTCATTGTGAATGCTCTTCAGAACAATGACTATATCACTGACATATCACCTATATATGAAGGTGGAAAGGAGACCGGTTATGTAATAACATTCAGCAAGAGCGGCAAGGTGACTATCTATCACGGTAAGGATGGCAAGGACGGTCAGAATGGTGCTCCAGGTCAGGACGGTGCTGATGGAGAAGACGGTGTAGACGGTTCTACACCTGTTATCGGTGTCAAGAAAGACACAGACGGCATCTATTACTGGACAGTGAACGGCCAGTGGCTTCTCGATGACAACGGTCAGAAGGTGAAGGCTGTCGGAACAGACGGTAAGGATGGCCAGAACGGCACCCCAGGCCAGAATGGTACTCCAGGTACCCCAGGTACTCCTGGTCAGGACGGTGAAGACGGTATCACTCCTCAGTTGAAGATAGAGGACGGCAAGTGGTATGTGTCCTATGATGATGGCAAGACCTGGATAGAGCTTGGTCAGGCTACGGGTCCTCAGGGTCCACAGGGTCCTCAAGGAGGCACAGGTATAGGGGGTGACTCTATGTTCTCCGACATAGATTACACTTCGAGTGGAGAATACGTAATCTTCACTCTTAGCAATGGTACTCAGATCAAGGTTCCTACCTGGTCGGCATTCGAAGCACTCCAGGCACTGTGCAACCAGATGAACAGCAACATCAGTGCGCTTCAGACAATTGTCAACGCCCTTCAGAATAATGATTTCGTGACAGATGTGACTCCTATCTATGAGGGATCGGAGGAAATAGGCTATGTAATTACTTTCAGCAAATCAGGAAAGGTCACCATATATCACGGCAAGGATGGTAAAGACGGTCAGGACGGTGCACCGGGCCAGGATGGCGCTCCGGGTCAGAATGGTTCAACACCTGTGATAGGAGTGTCAAAAGACACAGATGGTGTATATTACTGGACAGTCGACGGCCAGTGGCTTCTTGATGACAAGGGCCAGAAGGTAAGAGTTACCGGCCAGGATGGAGCTCCTGGTACTCCTGGTCAGAATGGACAGAACGGACAAAATGGCGCTCCTGGTCAGAATGGAGTGACTCCTCAGCTGATGATAGAAGGTGGCTATTGGTATGTTTCATATGATAATGGAGTAACCTGGATTGAGCTTGGTCAGGCTACCGGTCCACAGGGCCCACAGGGCCCTCAGGGTCCTCAAGGACCTCAGGGTGTTCCAGGTGCAGGTGGTGACTCTTTGTTCTCTTCTATCTATTATGACAGCAGCTATGTCTACCTGACTCTTTTCTCTGGTGATGAAATAAGGATTCCATTGGCATCAAACGGTGTTTCATTTGCCTTTTCTTCGGTAGGAGAGTTCTCTGCAACATTTGCTGGAGAGGTCGTCAATCCGGGAGTAGACTTGAAGGTAGCTGTATATTATAGTACCGGCAGCAACCTGTCCCTGTACAATTATTCAGGTTGCGTTACGAAGACATCGTTCAACTCAAATACGTTCTCGCTTGTTGTCGATAAGCTCTACTCAGAGACGACATATTATTACTTCACCGAGACAGTCAACAATGGACGCACATATTATAGTGGCGTTTCTACATTCAGAACAAAGAAAGTATCCGGCTATGACAGCTCATTTGACACATCAAATGCTACAGATCTCTCAGCAGCAGGAACAGCGAACTCGTACATCGTGACAAATTCCGGTACTTACAGTATCTCTGCGGTTAAAGGAAACAGCTCTACATCTGTCGGCACTGTTGCATCTGCTGATGTCCTTTGGGAGTCATTCGGTACTTCTACTGCTCCTACCAGAGGTGATCTTGTTACGGGAGCACAGGTCAAGGACGGAAAAATATATTTCAAGACAAACTCGACATTCCGCGAAGGAAATGCATTGGTTGCTGCGAAGGATGCTGCAGGAAACATCCTCTGGTCTTGGCACATCTGGATGACAGATCAGCCTGAGGAGCAGGTTTGGAAAAACAATGCAGGTACAATGCTTGACCGTAACCTTGGAGCGACAAGTGCAACTCCGGGAGATGTGGGAGCCCTCGGACTTATGTACCAGTGGGGACGTAAGGATCCGTTTATGGGATCATCAAGCATCAGCTCTGTTGTTGAGGCCAAGTCTACCATCTCATTCCCTTCAGTCAAGGCTGCTACATCCACAGTAGGTACTGTAGAGTATGCGACAAAGAACCCTACGACTCTCATCAGGGGTAATAATTCTAATGAGTGGCTCTATGATGAAGATGATGCCGAGGGACTTTGGGCAACTCAGAAGACGATCTATGACCCTTGTCCTGCAGGATGGCGCGTTCCTGATGCAGGTGAGAACGGTATCTGGGCAAAAGCAAATGGCAGCTACCGTATCTACACCAATCCGTTCGATCAGACCAACCGAGGCGTAAACCTCGCAGGCTATGTGACCAGCGACAAGACAAAACCTGTCTGGTTCCCTGCAACCGGCTACTATGGCGCGGCAAACGGAGTCTTCTACGGAGTAGGTGAGCACGGTACATACCTTTCAGTTACCCCAGGTGACACTTTCGGACACCTCTGCTTCGTTATCGACAGCGATGACGACGATCTCTATCTGCTATATGTGCAGGATGACGGTGGTGCAGACCCAGTACGCTGCTGCAAGGAATAATGTAGCTTAAAGATCGTTTATATTAGAAATATTCTGGGTACAATACTCGTGCTTCTCCCGGTTGCGGCTTTGCTGGCAGCCGGGAGAAGTTGTATGTAGCACTTCCGACTAGCTTGAGGTAGGCACAGCAAATAAAAGAGGGCGACTAATAAGTTTAGTCAGCCTCAAGAGACTTAGACTTGTCTGTAATGGGTGCTATAGTAATATAATTAGCGGAATCTATCAAAAATTAGGAGATTCCGCTAATTATAATTATATTTGACAGGCTAAATATATGAGAGATATGATAGGCAGGATCAAAGAACGGAAGACTCTTAGAGAGGCATATAATTCTGAATATTCCCAGTTCGTTGCTGTGTATGGAAGACGACGAATCGGAAAAACCTTCTTAGTAAGGGAGACGTTTGAATACTCTTTCACCTTTCAGCATGCTGGTGCTGCCAAGGAAACATTAAAAGGGCAATTAGGCCTTTTTAGAACCTCACTGCAAGACTTTGGCTATAAGACATGCCCAGAACTAAAGACTTGGCATGAAGCATTTAATCAGTTGAAAGTGCTTATTCAAGACTCAAAGTCAAAGAAGAAAATAATCTTTCTGGATGAGGCTGCGTGGATGGATACGCCAAAGTCTAACTTTCTTTCTGCGCTTGAGCATTTTTGGAATAATTGGGCAAGCAATAGAAAGGATGTCCTATTGATTATATGTGCATCTGCGACATCGTGGATAATAAACAAGGTATTTAAGAATAGAGGAGGGTTACACAATAGAGTTACAGTAAGAATACCGCTTGCTCCTTTCACTTTAAAAGAGTGTGAACTTTATGCTAAGGAAAGAGGTCTGAAACTTAGCAGATATCAGATCTTGAACCTTTATATGGTGATGGGCGGAGTTGCCTTATATTGGAGCCTTTTAGACAAGCAATATTCAGCAGTGCAGAACATAGATCAACTGTTCTTTAATAAAGATGCTAAACTTCAAGGTGAATTTAATGATTTATATGATTCGTTGTTTAAGCACCCTGAAGCATACAAATCTATTATCGTGACTTTGGGAAAACATCTTTCAGGTTTGACACGTCAAGAGTTACTCAAATATACCGCTCAGGCAGACAATGGTGTCTTTTCAGATCGTTTGGAAGAACTTGAGGAGTGTGGCTTTATAATGAAGATGAGAGCATTCCCTAAAAGTAAGAAAGAGGCTATTTATAAGCTGTGTGATAATTACACCATATTCTATTTCAAATATATAAAGTCCAATGCCGGTATAAAAGATTTCTGGACTAAGAACTTCAAATCCCAGTCGATAAAGAGTTGGTCAGGATTTTCTTTCGAAAGAGTTTGCCTTCAGCATATAAGCCAGATAAAGAAGGCGATAGGTATAGCGGCTGTTGCTACTACGGAACATGTATGGCGATATATTCCTGAAGATGGTGAGATGGATGCAAAGGGTGCTCAGATTGATTTATTAATTGATAGGGATGATAATGTCATCAGTGTGTGCGAGATGAAGTGGGCATCTGAAGAATTCGTTATTCAGAAGAAATATGATGCAGATATAAGGAATAAGGTCTCAGTCCTTGAGCGAGAGACAGGGACGAAGAAAGCCGTTCACGTTACAATGGTTACAACCTATGGAGTTAAGCATAATATATACTATGATGAAATACAGTCAGAGGTGGTGCTAGATCAACTTTTCGATTAGGATAATTAGCGGAATCTGTCTTTTTTAGATGGATTCCGCTAATTATGATGAAATTTAAAGGCCGCTGAACCAGTAGGAATAGCACAAAAACAGTACAATATTAAATAAAGAATCGTAGAGACTGATAAAAACTCTCAGACTAGTATAAAATACTTATATTCGCACAAAATGATAAGATATGATTATTAATATCGCAAAAGTGTTATCTCAAGATATTATCGGCAGGTCTCGTGCTCGGGGCTTGATGGCATATATTGTGGAGCGAGAACTTACCGATGTAGAACTGGACTTCAAGGATATCAAATTTGCTACAAGGAGTTTTATAGATGAGTTCTATAATCTCTTTTTGAAGGATGCTTCGTCATTGCCTTTTAAGGTGGAGATTACAAATGTTCCAGAGGACATTCAGGCAATGATTATCTCAGTAAGCAAGACTCAAACGAAAGTAAAGACAATTCGTCCTACATCTAATGTCTTGAACTTTGAGAATGTGGATGACTTGCTTAAGTATATGAGTACAGTTGCTTTTTAGCAAAATAAAATGATTTATAGGCTAGCTCAGTGATTTGTCAAGTCACTGAGCTTTTTTATTACTGGGCATCCTCACAATAGGTGAATATCACTCGATTGAGAGGTTTCGAGGAATGAGCGATTTGCATTATTATATAGTGACAGTATAATAATGCAAATTTTCCATATAATTAATTGATTAATAACAAGTTTTGATGTTTATTAATGAGGACGGCAGTATTGTAATACTATACATAAATCGCCAAATCTCATAATTTTTATAAGATTTGGCAATTTATATGGGTTGCAATTGAGAAAGCTAAGCTGTTTGAGCCGACTGTTCTGCCAAGAGAGATATTATTAAGCAGAGATTTGCATATCCTTTTAGCTTTTCTAATCTGATGATGAAGTTTGGACACTAACTGGGAAGGGTACACGGACATTAGACTTGAAGCTTTGGTGGAAGCCAATACAAGCCTAAACCGGAGTTTCTTCAGCAATATTGCCAACAATACTCCCAATTTGTACCTCGATGTCCATCTGCATAGCTGGCTTTGGGCGACTCAAACATTTCAATATTATTTTGCTGATGCTGATTCAGTGTGCTTGATGTTGCTGAATAATCTCCTGTTCGAGAATTGTTACGTCATCTTTTGTAAAAGGCAATGACATATCTATAAAATGGTATATATCGGGCAAAGAAATGCCGTCATTTAATTTTTCAAGATTCTTGATTACCTTGTATGCGTACATCTGTTCTATCTGATAAGTCTTGAAAGTAAATTCCGGTAAGTTAGTGCCGGAATAATAATTTGCAAGACATCTGTTGCCTAACTGCTTATTGTACCTGAATAATAAATCAACAGCTATCATACTCATTATATAAGGGCCTTTGAAAGCTTCTTTTTTCAGCTCCTCCCCATACTTCTCCGAAAGGAATTCGGATAGTTCGTTTATATTATATGACGAGGTTTTCAATCTTTCATATATTTGAGGATGGAATAGCTTGTAAAAAATAAGAAAAGCTACCAGGTCATGTTGCCATATTAATTCTGTATAACACGCGTAGCAAAACTTCAGTTGCGATATATAGCTTTCTAATTGCCTAAGAGTAATTGTTTCATTTTGAACAAGTATAAGAATAATATCTAATAGAATGTCTTTTCCTTTATCATTGGGGATGCCATCAAGATTTTCTCGTTTGAAAAAATACTCACAGAAATACTTTATCTCTGGCACAGGTAAGTCATATTCTATATCAAAGAACCGCCTGAGATACTCATCTGTATCAATGGCTGCACTTCCGTAGTGTCCTTTTATGCTTTCTGCTAAATGTCTTTTGTCTACGGATACGATGAAGATAATGTTGTCAACGCAAAAGAAATGCTTGATTCTCTCCAAAAATTCAACGGCATAGTCTGGCCTGCATCTGTCCAGCTCATCAATGAAAAATACCAACGGCTTTCCTACGCAATTTGCTTCAATGAAACTTTGAAGTTCAGAGCGGAATTGCTGTAAGGCTTCCTTCTGATCACAATAAGACGTAATGTCATCATCAAAAGATTTATGCCTATTAAAGAGGTTTTTGATAGCTCCTTGTCCTGTATATGTACTTATAAAGCCTTCTGCTCCAAGGCGTACAGATTTTGGTAAAGCTTTAATGATTTTCTTGAATGCTCTTTTGTCCTTTCCTGTCAGGGAGCCGACTTCTCCTAAAATGGATACTAAAGGATTTGTCGTAAAGTCCATCTCCCAAGCATTGATATATGCGGTTTTATATCCAGATTTTTCAAGATACTTTTGCCACATCCTGACAAATGTGGTCTTTCCCGTTCCCCACGATCCATTCAACGCCATAGTAAATCCTCCTTCTGCAGAATCTATTACAGAAGTTAGAATCTTTGCAAATGGTTCTCTTTCAAGTTTGCAGTTTGCAAAAGGATTGTCTGCGGGAATATCTGGAAATGAGGGTCTTAGTTTCATAGTTAGTAATGTTTAAAGCGAATAGTATCAAGATTTATTCCGTTGTGTAATAATGACAAAATGGCAGAAAAAAGTCTAAAGCGTGTAACTTTCATAGGGCATCTGCAAATAGTTTTAGTCTCGTTTTACGATGGTGATATTTTTTCTATCTTTGTAAGATTTCAATAATAAAGGATTCAAAATCACTAATTATGACAACACAAAGCGAGAACTCACTGGAGCAGGGATTGATCCGGACTCTGCAGGAGAATAGCTATGAGTATGTGGAGATAAAAGAAGAAGAGAATCTCCGCAGCAATTTCAAGCTCCAGTTGGAAAAACATAATCGCAAGGCTCTTGAAGAGCTTGGCCGCACTTCGTTTACGGAGGCTGAGTTCGACAAGATCATGCTCCATCTTGAAGGAGGAACTCGTTTTGAAAAATCCAAGAAACTTCGTGACCTTAAGGATTTCGAACTTGAGGATGGCCAGATAATATGGGTTTCTTTCTTGAATACAAAGAAGTGGTGCCAGAATGAGTTTCAGGTTGCCAATCAGATAACTGTTGAAGGTAGGAAGAAATGTCGTTACGATGTTACGATTCTGATCAATGGTCTTCCTCTAGTACAGATTGAACTCAAGAAAAGAGGGGTCGAACTTAAAGAGGCATATAATCAGGTTCAGAGATATCATAAGACTTCTTTTCATGGGCTCTTCGATTATATTCAGTTGTTCGTAATCTCGAATGGTGTAAATACCAGATACTTTGCGAATAATCCGAATGGCGGCTATAAGTTTACGTTTAATTGGACTGATAAGAATAATCATCCGATGAATGACCTTAGTCTGTTTGCGACGGATTTTCTGGATAAATGTACACTCGGCAAGGTCATAAGCAAATACATAGTTCTACACGAGGGTGACAAGTGCCTTATGGTGCTCCGTCCATACCAGTATTATGCTGTGGAGGAGATAATCAACCGCGTAGAGAACACC
>JAFVOX010000028.1:0-10114 GCA_017505605.1 Bacteroidales bacterium | reverse complement strand
ACTGCACCGGCCTCCTCAGAGAAACGGCCATATGTTCCTGTTACCTGCTTGAGAGCCTCATTGGCGTCAACGCCCTTCTTGATGAGGTCCATGAAGCGTCCGAGGTGTACGAACTGGTAGCCGCAGATCTCGTCGTTCTTGTCGAGTGCGAGAGTCTTGATGTAGCCCTCTGCCATCTCGAGGTAACGAGGACCCTTTGCGAGAGTACCATAGAGTGTACCTACCTGTGAACGGAGTCCCTTTCCGAGGTCCTCAAGACCTGCACCGATCATAAGACCACCCTCAGAGAAAGCTGACTGAGTACGTCCGTAAACGATCTGGAGGAAGAGCTCGCGCATAGCTGTGTTGATCGCGTCGCAAACGAGGTCAGTGTTGAGAGCCTCAAGGAGAGTCTTGCCTGGGAGGATCTCAGATGCCATAGCAGCTGAGTGAGTCATACCTGAGCAACCGATAGTCTCAACGAGAGCCTCCTGGATGATGCCTTCCTTTACATTGAGGGTAAGCTTACAAGCACCCTGCTGAGGAGCACACCAGCCAATACCGTGTGTAAGGCCTGAGATGTCAGTAATCTGCTTTGATTTTACCCACTTTCCTTCCTCAGGAATTGGAGCTGGACCGTGGTTAGGGCCCTTCTTTACGCAGCACATCTGCTGCACTTCGTGTGAATAAACCATAATAGTACTATTGTTTTTAAAAACGTTGTTTCAAAATCACGCAAATATAATAAATTTTCGGATACGCGCTACATACTTTCGATTACTCTGCGATTAATCCTGCTCAGACGGTCAAGATCCAGCTTCATCACCTTTCTGTCGTAGGTCATAAGGCCGTTTACCTCGATCTCCACGTCAGTGGTCTGAGTGTATATCGCCGCAGCGAAACCGTCATCGATCAGTCCGATGAGCATATCCGCATATTTCTCATATGTGTCAAGCACCTCGTCAGCACTCTTGAACTGGACATATCCCCAATTGCGGTCAGGCTGCCAGAGATGGCCCTCAACCGGCCAGCCGATGCCGCCGTACTCTCCCAGGATGTTCACATAGTCCTTGTCATAAAGGTACATTTCAGGATGTGGGTAGTTGTGGAGGTCGATGATGTCGCCGGAACACTTCACAAAGTTACCGCCTGAAGCGTAGTTGATAAGACGTGTCGCGTCAAGGGCACGTGTAAACTGCACGACTTCCTCTGTGTCGAACTGTCCCCAAGCCTCATTGAAAGGAACCCACGAAACGATACAAGGGAAGACCTTATATGCATTGATGATCTCCGACCACTCCTTGTAGTAGTTGGCCTTGCCTTCCTCGGTCACAGGTGTGTCTGTTCCGCCTTCATATGTCCTGTTGGCCCAGACATTCGTGCTGTTGTCAGCTATGCTCGGCATATCCTGCCATACGAGAACGCCGAGACGGTCGCAATGCCAATACCAGCGCGCCGGTTCCACCTTCACGTGCTTACGGATGAGGTTAAAGCCCATTTCCTTGGTCTTCTCGATGTCGAATGCAAGAGCCTCATCGCAAGGAGCGGTGTAAAGTCCGTCAGGCCACCATCCCTGATCGAGCGGACCGTACTGGAATAGAGGCTCGCCGTTCAAGGTCATACGCTTGTGGCCGGCCTTGTCCCGGATCACACCGATTTCCCTCATAGCTGTATATCCCTTGACTTCGTCGACAACGACGTCGCCACGTAAAATCTTGATTTTAAGGTCATATAAATATGGCGATGCTGGTGACCACAGCCTCGCAGACGGCACCGCGAGGGTCACTTCCCTACCCTGAGCCTTGGACACAGGTTCACCGTCCTCAAGAAGTACGACCTCGACGATGTCGCCCTCTTCAACAGCTGCGTCAACGCTCACCTTCAAGGTCGAAGCAGCGACGTCGGCAACGGCCTCATATGAATTGATATGCGCAGCCGGAACTGGCTCCATCCACACTGTCTGCCATATTCCTGTAACTGCAGTGTACCATATTCCTTCAGGGTTAGACACCTGCTTTCCGCGAGGCTGGAACCATTTGTCGGTCTTGTCGGTGACCTTCACCTTGAGCTCGTGCCTGGTGCCCTTGCCCAAGAGGTCTGTAATATCCATTGAGAATGGTGCATAGCCGCCTGTGTGCTCGCCTGCCTTCTGACCGTCGACATACACTTCAGCCTTCCAGTCCACTGCACCGAAATTAAGCATAAGTCTCTGTCCTGCCCAAGCCTGAGGAACCTCAAACTGGCGGCTGTACCAAAGCGCGTCATTTTCAGTCACTGCACGGCCGACACCGGAGAGGGCCGACTCCACGGCAAAAGGTACGAGGATTGCGCCGTCCATCTTTTCAGGCTCTGCGTCTGCCGGTGTTATGGCATAGTGCCACAGGCCGTTGAGATTCTGCCACTGGTCACGCACGAGCTGCGGACGCGGGTACTCTGGAAGAACGTTTGTCGGGTCAAGATTCTCACCCCAAGAAGTCATAATGCGGTCTCCTGCCGGAGCCCAGTCATCTGCTGATATGGCTGATTTGCAGGAAATTGCAGAAAGAGCAGCCATTGCAACGATAAGAATATGTCTGATTTTCATATTGAAATTGGTTAGTTCAGTCCGTAAAGTTAGCATTTTTGTCAGGGAATAATGCATATTATTCGTTATATTTGCAAGAGATCCCCGATCAGGTCGGGGGTGACGGAGGATATATGAAATTTCGAATTGATTCAGAATATAAGCCATCAGGCGACCAGCCTGCGGCCATCGAGGGGATATGCTCCGCTTTGAACAGCGGAGTTGACGCCGTCACACTCCTAGGTGTGACCGGCTCGGGCAAGACCTTCACAATGGCGAACGTCATCGAGAAGCTCCAGCGCCCCGCCCTCATCCTGAGCCACAACAAGACCCTCGCCGCACAGCTGTACGGCGAGTTCAAGTCATTCTTCCCGAACAACGCCGTCGAGTACTTCGTTTCCTACTACGACTACTATCAGCCGGAGGCATATCTGCCTGTGACTGACACATATATAGAAAAAGACCTCAGCATCAACGACGAGATCGAGAAACTGCGCCTCAGCGCCGCCTCGTCCCTGCTTTCGGGCAGGCGCGACGTCATCGTCATATCCAGTGTGTCCTGCCTTTACGGCATCGGCAACCCTGCCGATTTCCACGAACAGACCGTTCTGGTAAGGCGTGGGGAACAGCGCAGTATGACCAGACTGCTTTATCAGCTGGTGGATGCACTGTACTCAAGGACTGAGACGGAGTTCAAAAGAGGAACATTCAGGGTCCGCGGAGACACTGTGGACATATGCATAGGCTACGGCGAGAACGCCGTACGAATCGAGTTCTTCGGCGACGAGGTGGAGCAGATCTCCATCATAGACCCGCTGACTGGCGCGTTCATCGATGAGCTGGAAGAGATTTCGATATATCCTGCAGGAAACTTCGTCACCACAAAGGAGCGAAGCATCAAGGCTATCAGCCAGATACAGGATGATATGCACGCCCAGTGCGAGTACTTCAAAGAGATAGGCAAACATCTGGAGGCCAAGAGGTTGCAGCAGCGCGTGGAGTACGACCTGGAGTTCATCAAGGAGATGGGATACTGCCCGGGAATCGAGAACTATTCACGCTATTTTGACGGAAGAAGCGAGGGTATGAGACCATTCTGCCTTATCGATTACTTCCCTAAGGACTTCATCACCTTCATCGACGAGAGTCACGTGACCCTGCCTCAGATCAGGGCTATGTACGGAGGTGACCATTCCCGCAAGTCAGTGCTTGTGGACTATGGATTCAGACTTCCTGCCGCAGCCGACAACAGACCTCTGAAATTCGAGGAGTTCGAGGCAATCACCGGACAGAAAGTCTTCGTCAGCGCCACCCCGGCAGAATACGAATTGAACAGATCGGAAGGACTGGTGGTGGAACAGGTTGTCCGTCCTACTGGACTTCTCGACCCGCCGATAGAGGTAAGACCTGTGGAAAATCAGGTAGACAACCTGCTTGAAGAGATCCGTGTCAGGGAAGAGAGAGACGAAAGAGTACTTGTCACCACCCTCACCAAACGAATGGCTGAAGAGCTGGAGAAGTACTTCACAAAGATGGGAGTCCGCTGCCGCTACATCCACTCCGACGTGGACACTATGGAGCGAGTGGAGATCATCGAGGACTTCAAGAACGGATTGTTCGACGTGCTGGTGGGTGTAAACCTCCTCCGCGAGGGTCTGGACATCCCTTCGGTTTCATTAGTAGCCATCCTGGATGCCGACAAGGAGGGATTCCTCAGGTCAGGAAGGGCTCTCACACAGACAGCGGGACGAGCTGCCCGAAACGTGAACGGACTTGTGATAATGTATGCCGACACGATCACGGATTCAATGCAGCAGACCATATACGAGACAGACAGGCGCCGCACCAAACAGATGGAGTACAACAAACTGCACGGCATCACCCCGACTCAGGTCGCAATCAAGAAGAATGTGCTCCTGGACGAGGCCTCAGTGGAGACCAAGCAGCGCAACCCGCGCCTCGCAAACACAGTCAGCGGCAAGGTCAGCGCAGCAAACTCCTACGACGACCCGACATACATCCCGGATCCGTCTGACCTCGGAAAGGGTACGGTCAGTGTCGGATTGGGCCACGACTCGAAACGAGAAAGCAATTCTGCATATATTGACGGCTACCTTCAGGCAGACCTCGCGGCCGTGCTTCAGGATCCGGTGATCCGCTCGATGAGCCGCCAGCAGGTGGAGAAGGCTGTTGAGCAGGCGAAGAGGAATATGCAGAAGGCAGCATCAGACCTCGACTTTATGGCAGCGGCGAAGTACCGCGACGAGATGTGGGCCCTGCAGCAGTACCTGAAGGTCTGGAAAGGCTGACGCCCGACCGAGCGAAGCGAGTAGCTTTGTCATATCGACCGAGCGAAGCGAGTGGAGATATCCCCATATAACTATATATAAAACAACAAATATGGATTTTGAAAAACTGTTTCCAAGATACGACAGCAAAGGAATCGAGACTGTCAGGTCAGCATATGCAATAGCTGAGGAAGCGCTGAAGGATATGAAGCGAGGAAACGGAGCTCTGTTTATCGAGCACCCCCTTGAAGTCGCAAAGATAGTATATGAAGAGATCGGTCTTTCAGCCGAATGTGTTGCAGCCGTGTTCCTTCACGAGGCTACAAGGTTCTTCCCCGAGACCGACATAGCTTCAGCGAAGTTCAGCCAGGACGTGTACACAATGGTGGACGGATTGAACAAGATTTCCACCATCAAGCCCAAGGACACTAAACTCGAGGCTGAGAACTACAAGAAACTCATAGTATCCTATTCCAAGGACCCGCGTGTAACGGTAATCAAGATCGCTGACAGGCTTGAAGTTATGCGCTCCCTCGATATGTTCCCCAAGTCATCACGCGAGCGCAAAGTCCTGGAGACTATGATGTTGTACATCCCTCTGGCGCACCAGCTCGGTCTTTATAACATAAAGAGCGAGATGGAAGACATATATTTCCGTCACGCCGAGCCGGAGCAGTACCGTCTCATCACCAACAAGCTCAAGAGCACTGAAAAGGACAGGCAGAAGCTGATGACGCAGTTCATAGAGCCGCTGAAGCAGAGGCTGTCTGACGAGGGAATCAAATACAAGCTGAAGGTCCGCACAAAGACAGCTTTATCCATATACAAGAAGATGCAGAAGCAAAAGGTGCCTTTCGAAGGCGTCTTCGATGTATTTGCGATCAGATTCATCATCGACTGTGAGGAGGACAGGGCCATCGAGCACGCACTCTGCTGGAAGGTGTTCTCATATGTGACCGAGGAGTACGAATCCGACACAAAGCGCCTCCGCGACTGGATCTCCAACCCTAAGCCGAACGGCTATGAGTCCCTGCATATAACAGTTAAGAACAAGGAGGGCAGCTTCATCGAGGTACAGATCAGGACCAAGCGAATGGATGATATGGCCGAGAGCGGCCTTGCGTCTCATTGGTCATATAAGGGCATACGCCACGAAGAGACTCTGACTCAGTGGCTTACAGCCGTTCGTCGTGCCTTGGAGAGCCCTCTGGGCTCGGAAAGCGACCCTATGGCTGCATATTACGAAGATGAACTTATGTCTATGCCGACAAAGGAGATCTTCGTGTTCACACCGTCGGGAGAGCTGCGAAAGCTGCCTGCCGGAGCAACTGTACTGGATTTTGCATTCGACATCCACACCAACCTTGGAGTGAAATGCACCGGAGGTAAGGTGAACGGCAAGGCTGTGAAGATCAACGAGAAGCTCAAGACCGGAGATGTCGTGGAGATTATGTCCGGCAAGAACCAGAAGCCTTCGCAGGACTGGCTCAGCATAGTGGTCAGCACCAAGGCCCGCAACAAGATACGCCAGAAGCTCAGTGAGGCGGAGTTCAAGAAGGCCTCTGATGGCAAGGAGCTCCTTGCAAGACGTCTGAAGAACTGGAAGATGGAGCTGGACGACGAGACAATGGCGACGATAATGAAGAAACTCCCCTACAAGACCATCAATGCATTCTATGCGGCGGTCGGCGAGGGTGAGCTTGACGTCACCGATGTCAAGAATATGATCTCCGAAGTGCAGAACGGAGATGTGCAGATCCAGGAACCGGACAAGAAGCAGTCGAGCGGAATACAGGCTCATCAGAAGGCCGGCGGAGATGACATCCTTGTGATCGATGCCAAGAACGTACGTGGAATCGACTACAAGATGGCCAGATGCTGCAATCCTATCTACGGAGACGATGTTTTCGGATTCGTGACAAGGACTGAAGGTATCAAGATCCACAGAATGACCTGTCCTAACGCTGCCCGACTCCTTGACACCTACCCATACAGAATCCAGAAGGTGAAATGGAGCGAGAGCCCGAGCACAAGCAACTTCCAGACCGGCCTGCGCGTTACAGCAGCCCTGGAGCCACACGTGATCAACGAGATAATGGACATCGTGAACTCATTCAGAGCCTCGATTCGAATGTTCAACGTAGCCGAAAACGAGCGCCAGAGCACCTACGAGATCAGTATGAAGATCGCTGTCCCAAGCAACCTGGAGCTTGACAAGGTCATATCCCAGATCCGCAACCTCCGCAACGTAATAAAAATCACAAGAATGTAGCATACCGTCTGTCGTACCGGCAATCGCTCACCAGCACACCGCCTGTCATCCCGAGCGACCGAAGGAAGTCGAGGTATCTGTCAATATATAACTATATGAAAGAAATAAACATCGAAGAACGAGTAGCCAAAGCCAAAAGGCTTTTCAAGGAAGAGGGATATAACTGCTGCCAGGCGGTCGTATTGGCATATAACGACCTGTTCGGTCTCAGCGACGAGCTCGCCGCCTCCATCGCCTCCGGCTTCGGCGGCGGTATGGGCCGCCTGCGCGAAGTCTGCGGCAGCGTCAGTGGAATGGTGCTACTGGCCGGTCTTATATCCCCTGCTTCTGACCCTTCAATAAAAAGCGGAAGGACCTCCAACTACGCCCTTGTCCAGGATATGGCTTCAAGCTTCAAGGAACTCAACGGCAGCATCGTCTGCAAGGAACTCCTCGGACTGGTACCGATGGGCAGCGGTGCTCCTGCAGCAAAGGAGTCACCGGAGCCTTCAGACAGGACACCAGAGTACTACAAGAAACGTCCTTGCGAGGAGCTTGTAGGCATCTCGGCAAGAATCGTAGGAACAAAGATTCTGGAGATGTTCAAAAAAAGAAGCGATTTCTGATATATGGTGACATCTTTTTACTAACTTTGCGCGATAAAACTATTGCAGATGGACTATAAGAACGCACACAAAGCACATCCTTGGCACGGAATCAGCCTTGGAAAGAGCGTGCCCGAAGAAGTTAGGGCATTCATTGAAATCGTACCTACAGACACAGTAAAATATGAAGTGGACAAAGAGTCGGGTTACCTTTCTCTTGACCGTCCTCAGAAGTTCTCCAACATCGTACCGTCACTCTACGGATTCCTTCCACGCACCTATTGCGGACCGAAGATGGCAGCACTCACCAACAAAGCCCTCGTAAGACTTGACATCGAAGGCGACGGTGACCCGCTTGACATCTGTATCCTTACAGAGAAAGACGTGACCCACGGAGACATCATCGTAAACGCCCGTCCTATCGGAGGTCTTCGCCTGCTCGACCACAACCAGGCCGACGACAAGATCATCGCAGTCCTCAAGAGCGACGCAGTGTACGGCGAGATGACAGACATCGAACAGGTTCCTGTCGACATCATCCGCCGTCTCATCCACTACTTCAGCACCTACAAGGACATCCCGGGAGAGCACACCAGCCGTATGCAGTTCATCAGCATCTACGGTCCTGACGTAGCAAAAGACGTCATCATCCGCGCAATGGAAGACTACGACGACTACATCGCAGCAAAATAAGGTTCCCACAGCAGAACCGTAACTTAAAGCGCAAACCTCACGCGCCCCACAAAAAGCAGAGATCCCCATCCGGAATCTCTGCTTTTTATCTTACATCACAGCACTCACTTCTATCTTTCCCATCACTTCCCTCACCCCACCCTCAGCACTCGCCTCTTTCCCAACTCACTCCCGCTTCCCTAGCACTCCCTTTCTCCGCGCTCAGCACTCACGGGTGTATTTTGGCGGCACACCCGTGAGTGGCGATATGCCTCAGAACGCACCCAGAGGCAGGTTAGCTCTCACGGGTGTCGGTTCAAAACACACCCGTGAGAATTTTGCTGCAACAAATCACTGCAAAAGCATCTTCCTTACAAGTTCACGCGGCAAGCCAATAATCCTTGCGAGTTGGGGGACAGTTGTCTTATGGCTAAAAAACAGGGTCTTAATGATTGAGCATTTTTCCGGAGTAGTGAGTTCTGAGATAGTCTTATTCCTGAAGCGCTCTGCAACAGATTTGGAAACAGCATCATACATATCGTTATCAGTGGCCTCCATCATTGGCTGATAGACAAGTTCGTACTCTGTCTTGGCATCGTTGCAACTGCCAAGATGGTACATAAAGGACTTCCCGGAATTCCAGAAAGCATTGGACACGATATCATTTCTGACAAATGAATCCAGTGTCACATAGCCCTCATCATCCACAAAAAGAGGACATTCTGTCAAGTCCTGCCCAGTGCGCATCACCTGACGCTTCTCCACAAACTTCAGGTCAGCCACCCTCTTGGCATTCCCGCAACCTGCAGACTGCTTGAAACACGAGTGATAACTGGACCACTTATAGTCTTCCGGCTTCAGACATATCCTTGCACTGATAGGGTTTCTGAAAATATAAGCTATGCAGTTTCTCAGATACTTTATGGTATCAATCAAGGAGATCGAGTCACTCGAATTATGCATCGCGTGTGACATTCCATACTTATTTCTGAGATAAGTGGACAGCAATTGCTTGAAAAGCTTAATTGCCTTCATTGCCTGCTCGACATTACGACAGGCCAGAAGCGTGTGAATGTGATTAGACATCAATACAAATGCGACTATATCCACACCAGTCCTCCAAGCAACCAACGCAAGATAGTTCCAGGCAATCCTGTAATCTTCTTCATCTTTCAATAAGGTAACCTGCTCCAGCCCCTCTGTGCTTATGTGATAGAAATTCCCATCAAATAAGTCCTTCAACGATAATTCGTGCATATTGACAACAATTTGAGTGGGATAAATATATGCAGATCGCATCAGAGCAACACCAACTTATAAAAAAGATTCTTCAAGTTTTTCTTTATTTTTAAACTTTTGTCTTTTTTTTAAACAAATCCCTAGTCCCTTCTAGGATTGCAGCGCCAATCTTACAGGTGACATACTACCAGTAGCATAGTTAAAAACTGCCAGTCGCACAGGTACACTTACAAGCGCACAGGAAATACTGCCACACAAGTAACACGCTGCTACTCACGGAAGCGTACTCCGCACTCCCTTTCTCCGCGCTCAGCACTCACGGGTGTATTTTGGCGGCACACCCGTGAGTGGCGATATGCCCCAGAAGGCGCCCAGAGGCAGGTTGGTTCTCACGGGTGTTGTCATTTCCTGATTTAGGTTGACTCCGATCGGAGTCTATCTCTGAAAGAAGTTGACTCTGGTTTAACTTATAACTGATATTTGTTGACTTGTAGTCTTTATCCCTTGTTTTGGTTGT
>JAFVOX010000002.1:0-55990 GCA_017505605.1 Bacteroidales bacterium | reverse complement strand
GGACTCGAACCCGCGACCCCCGGCGTGACAGGCCGGTATTCTAACCAGCTGAACTACCGCACCAATTGTTCAGTCTTATGCGTTTTTCTCGAACGCGGATGCAAAGGTACGCAAAAAATCGGAACCTCCAAATTTTTTGCGTACTTTTTTTCAAGAAAATGTATTTTCCGTGCTATTTGACCTCAATGAGCCTCTTTTCAGTCTCTTCCTTGGCTTTTTGCATCTTAGGAATCCTTACACAAAGCACTCCGTTTTCGACCCGTGCTTCGATCTCGTCTTTCATCGCATTTTCAGGGAGTGCAAGAACCTGATGGTATTTGGTGTAAGCGAACTCTTTTCGGAGGTATTTGCACTCTCCTTTGCACTCTTTTTTCTCTTCCTTGTTTCTCTCCATATCGATTACAAGATTGCCGTCAGAGTTGATGTGGACCTTGAAGTCGTCTTTGGTCATACCCGGAGCTGCGAGTTCAAGCTTGTAGCAGCAATCTGTTTCGATTACGTTCATAGCCGGAGCAGCTACCTTTTCAAGGGCATTGTTCTCGAAGAAATCCTGGAAGATGTCTGGCAGCCAGGTCTGCCTTGTGTACTTTCTTGCCGGTAACATAACTTTTCTCCTATCTGTTAAATTGTTTCATATTCTTCCGGAAAAGCCGGAAGCGACATCTGATGAATCAATATCTGAGCCGCACACACATATATAAGGGAAATTTTTCTATATTTGTAAGTTATGAAAGAAGAAGGAAAGATCGTTGTAAGGAGGGCAAAGGTCAATAATCTCAAGGATGTGACCGTGGAGATCCCTCGCGGAAAGTTTGTCGTTATCACGGGCATTTCGGGCTCGGGAAAGTCATCTCTTGCCTTTGACACCCTTTTTGCCGAGGGCCAGAGAAGATTTGCCGAGAGCCTTTCGTCATATGCGAGGCAGTTCCTGGGACGTATGTCCAAGCCCGATGTCGAGCTGATCGAGGGCATTCCGCCGGCAATCGCTATCGAGCAGAAGGTCAACACCCGAAATCCACGTTCTACCATCGCGACAAGTACGGAGATATATGACTATCTGCGTATGATATATGCCCGTATCGGCCGAACCTATTCCCCTGTGACGGGTGAAGAGGTGAAGTGTCATACGGTAAACGATGTTCTTTCATTTATATATGAAGGCGATGCTTCGGCGGCCTATCTCCTTGCTGACCTTGGCTGGAAGGACCGTCAGGACAAGGTGGAGCTTATGCTTCAGCTCAAGGAAGAGGGCTATTCGAGATTCTATGCTGACCGTGTGATAAGGATTGAAGATGTGATGAGAAATGCTCAGAGCGGAGAGTATCCTGATGAGCTTTATCTGCTGGTAGACCGAGTGAAGCTTCCTGAAATGAAGGATTTCCTTCCTGTAGATATGCCACAGCAGGATTGGGAGGACCTTCAGACCCGTCTTCATTCTTCTGTTGACACAGCGTTTGACAAGGGAAACGGATCCCTGTATATAAGAAAGGAATATATGGACGGCTCACCTGCGGTGATGCGTCAGTTCGTAAACCGCTTTGAGGCGGACGGAATGGAGTTCGCCAAGCCGGATGAGTATCTGTTCAGTTTCAACAGCCCTCTTGGAGCCTGTCCTGTGTGTGGCGGACTCGGACAGATCATCGGTATCAGCGAAGACCTTGTGGTTCCTGACAAGAGCAAGACCATATATGACGGTGCCATTGCCTGCTGGAGGGGAGAGAAGATGGGCTGGTTCAATGACCAGCTGATACGCAATTCCGCCAGGTATGGAATTCCGATCTTTGAGCCTTACTGCAACCTCAGCACTGAGGTCAAGGACATAATCTGGAAGGGAATGCCTGCGGCCACTGAGGAGGAAACCATAGTCGGACTCAACGAATTCTTCAAGTGGGTGGAATCCAACCGCTATAAAGTTCAGTATAAATATATGCTCAGCCGCTATTCCGGCAGGACAGTCTGCTATGAGTGCGGCGGAAGCCGACTACGCAGGGAGGCTCTTTATGTAAAGGTAGGGGGCAAGAACATCCACGAACTGCTGTGTATGACAGTGACTGAGCTGCTTGCCTTCTTTGAGACTGTGGATCTGACTGATTATGAGCGCAGAATCGTTTCGAAGGCTGTCGAGGAGATCGTGTCAAGACTCAGGTACATCGAGGATGTCGGACTTGGCTATCTGACACTCAACAGAACTTCCAACACACTTTCCGGCGGAGAGAGCCAGCGCATCAACCTGGTGAATGCCTTAGGCAGTTCGCTTGTAGGCTCCCTTTACATCCTGGATGAACCGAGCATCGGATTGCATTCGCGTGATACAGAACGTCTTATCTCTGTGTTGAAGAGGCTGCGTGACCTGGGTAACACCGTTGTTGTCGTGGAACACGATGAGGAGATAATGAGGGCAGCAGACCTGCTCATAGACATAGGCCCTAAGGCAGGAATATATGGAGGCGAGATCGTCTACCAGGGAAGGATAGGCGAGACAGAGGACCTGACGGCGAAGGAAAAATCGCTCACGCTTCAGTATCTTGAGGGGGATCGTAAGAGATATATGCGCGAAAAGCGCAGATGGTCCTATTCCATCAAGGTGGAGGGAGCGATGGAACATAACCTGAAGGACATAAATGTAGAATTCCCTCTCGGAGTACTCACGGTTGTCACTGGAGTCAGCGGCAGCGGAAAATCTTCACTTGTGGGAGATGTCCTGCATCCGGCTGTATACAGAGAACTGAATCACGCCGGAACTCCTCCAGGCACGTTCAGAGGATTGTCGGGCAATATTGACCGTATAACCCAGGTCGAGTATGTGGACCAGAACCCTATCGGAAAGAGTTCCCGTTCAAATGCTGTGACTTATCTCAAGGTCTATGATGACATAAGGAAGCTTCTGTCCGATCAGCAGTATGCGAAGATAAACGGCTTCACTCCATCGCATTTCTCATTCAACATCGACGGAGGACGCTGCCCTGAATGTCAGGGAGAAGGTTTTGTGAAGATCGGAATGCAGTTTATGGCAGATGTCACAATGGTCTGTGAGGCCTGCTCCGGAAAACGCTTCAAGCCAGAGATCCTGGAAGTACGTTACAAGGATAAGAACATCGACGACATCCTGAATCTCAGTGTCGAGGAGGCTATTGCATTCTTCGGTTCGCAGGATGACCCTACTGCAAAGAGGATAGCCGAAAGACTTCAGCCTCTTGTGGATGTGGGACTTTCGTACATCAAGCTCGGACAGAGCAGCAGTACGCTTTCCGGAGGTGAAAGCCAGAGGGTAAAGCTGGCCTACTTCCTCTCTATGAATGACAATGGTCCTAAGTCCAGGAAGCAGAGAATACTCTTCATCTTTGATGAGCCGACTACCGGACTTCACTTCTATGATGTGGAGAAGCTCCTCAAGTCGTTTGATGCGCTTCTGTCAAAAGGCCACAGCATAGTGGTCGTGGAGCACAACCTGGATGTCATCCGTGCGGCGGACTGGGTCATCGACCTTGGCCCTGAGGCCGGGGACAAGGGCGGAAACCTCGTGTTTGCCGGCACTCCGGAGAAGCTCGTCGCCTGCAAGGAATCTCACACGGCGGAGTACCTCAGATAACCTATCCGGTCCCGCAAGGGTGAGTCTATAAGGCTTGCGGGGGTCAATTGACGATAATATAGAACAAGGCTGCGTCGTTGATCGGTGCACCGGCTTCCATATATATGAGGCCGGCGCCTGGGCCGGTCAGCGTGAGCGTGGCCCCGTGCCCGTCCTTGTCCAGTTCGTAGTCGTATATTCCTGTCTTGCGGTCATCTTCCATATACTTCAAGCCGACGTCAAACGGGGCATCTTCCGGGACGAGGTCACACCAGATGTGTATCCTGTCTCCGACTTTTCCTTCGATGTAGCTTGACGGGTACTGTATGAGGCTTGTAGGCCCTATGTAGGTCAGGCCGCTTTTGTCTACCCTCCAGCTGTTTTCTGTCAGTCCGTGATCCTCCGGTGTCACGGTTATGTGGTAGTGGCTGTTGCGTCCCACATCCAGATTGTTTCTGTCCTCACCTAAGTAGAACCTGTAGATAAGCCCTTCGTTTTTGCTGATGTAAGTGTCTGAACTGTAGTCCATCTCAAGCTCTATGTAGGAGCAGGTTCTGCTGCGCAAGTCATTGTCGCTGAAGATCTTGTCGCTGTCCTTGCCAGTCTGGACGGACATCTCTCCCTGCAGGTTTTCCAGCATATATAAGGATATCTCCCTGCTGAGACCGCCTCCGGCATCGGAGTTTAGCGCGGTTGTCTGCAGCTCGTTTTTGTAGAAGCCCAGCGGGAAACAGTCGTCTTCATCTTTGACCCTGTTGCCGGTGAATACCTTCGTGACACGCGGACAGTTACCGATCAATGCTGACCGAACATACATCTGCACTCCTTCTGAGAGTCTGCTCCTGTCTATCCTGAGGCTTATTTTTGACATCAGTCTTTCTAACTCCAATGTTATCTCTCCGTCCTTGATGACCACAGTCTCCGTCCTTGCGCACATAGGGATCCCTTCCCGGTACTCATCCGGGTAGGCGAGATGGTAAGTGATTTCCTCAAGCTCGGCGATGTTGTCCGCATAGACCTGGTAGCCGAAATTTGCGCAGGCGCAGATGATATATTTCTTGCCCTTTATGAGTCTTGTCCTGTGGCTTGTCCTTCCTTCTGTCAGCCACGCACATTCTTCAGCGTCTCCGTGCTCGTCGAACACCATCAGGCTGATGTCTGTGATGAGCGACTCGTCGGGGTCAGCTGCCTTTGTGGCCATATTCCCGCCCGTGAAGCTTATGGCTGCCATCACATATTCTTCACGCTCTCCGTCCGAGAGGTTGCAGCCTGCCGCGCTGATGAGAGCCAGGGCTGCTGTGTGTCTCAGAACAAGATTGAGTAGTCTTCCTTTTCGTCCCATTCCTTTATCTTGAAGTTTATGTCAATATACTCAGAGCTGACCGGAGTGTCCGGATCTGACACTCCTTTGCCGGTTATCTTTATATCAAAGGCGTATCTTCGGCCCCTGTCTATGCCCTGGCCTACCTTCTGACTTCGGTTGATGTCGACAGGCCAGTAGAATGTCCTTCCGTCCACCTTGCCCTCGATGACCAGTCGTGTAAATGGTGTGCCCGGGCCTTCTTCCGGGGCGTTGCTGGGGTAGCACAAGAACTCCAGAGGAGTCCATTTCCCGGACTTTCCTACAGGTTCCGCAACTTGGTGATATACAAGGCTCCGGTCTTTGAAACCGGCAAGGTCTTCCTCTGAAAGTCTTCCTTGGTTGATTATGCGGGTAGGAGCAATCTCACCTGAAGCCAGCACTCCGCAACTGGCATTGACGTTGGTCAGGTAGACTTTTACATTGCTTATGCTCTTGTCGGAGTAGGGCTTGCCTGTGAAGTCGCAGTAAAGCCGCTCCAGACATATCTGGCTTGAGACAGGGGAGAGCTCTATATTGGCTTCGGGACGTCCTTCCCCATACACACCCGTGTATTCTACAGCCCCTCTGACACCTGTTTCTCCGCTCATTACGACTGCTTCAGGACTCTCATCTTCAAGGTTGACGATGACTTTCTCAAGAGCTGCTCTGGAAGTGATACCTGTCCAGTCATCTTTCTTTTTCTGTATCCCGGTAATGAACGTGATGATACGGTCCCCGCTTCCGGTGACCACTCCTCCTTTCCACATACTGAAGTCTTCCAGGCGCAGGTAACAGTCCAGCTTACGCATTCTGTCATCTTCGAAAACGAAGATGTCCAGAGGGCCCTTGACATCCTGGCTCTTAGTCAGAGCAATGCCAATTTCCCTCCGGATCTCTTCATAAGCGGGATGTTCCGCATCTGAACACCCGCACAGAACAGCCGGGACAAGGTGTAGCAATGTGATGATGCGTCCCAGAATGGGGTTGTTTGATGTAGCAAGTGAGATGTGTGACTGTCGAAAGAATCTGTCCCGATGCTGTTTTCCCATATTCAGAATAAATAATCTATTGTTAGTGTCATTCTGCTTCCTGCTGCGGCCTTGTCTGGATCCCATCCGTTCAGGTCGATCCTGAGGGACAGGTCGATTCCAAGGTGCCGCCATATTTTCATATAATAGGCAACTCCCGTGTGTATGACCGGCCGCTTTTCATTGTACTGCGTGATACCCACCAGTACGCTTCCTCCGTCATAGGCGCCTCCGTGCCAATGTCTGAGACTGACCGTAAATCTTCCGGGAGCTTGCCCGTTTTCCTTTGTATCTTCATCTGCAAATTCATTATTATGTTCCATCCATTCATTGTCGCCCGGCCTTCCACTGCAGGGCAGGCCGAATGTCACTTCGCTTTCGGCAGACCACCTCGGGGCAAAGCTGTGACCTATGCATATACAGGCCGATTCTCCTGACAGCATCTCTGTCACGCCGGTTCCGATACGTCCCCGGACCTGTCCCGGGCAGTGGGTCAGAAGGGAGAAAGCGCATATTGAAAGTATCAGACGTTTCATCCTTTTTGTCCGCAAATCTATGGTGTAGGATTGAGAGCATTGCACGATTTAAAAAAAGAAAAACGAGATTTTTCTTTTTTTTTAAAGTTTTCAACTTTTTTTTAACGTTTTTCAATCTTTTTTTAACACTTTCTGCTGCTGAAAATTGCTACATTTGCACCCGGTTGACCTGATAAAGAGAGTATGGATATAGTTATTACATATGTAGATGGCAATGATCCTTTCTGGAAGAAGGACTATGAGGCGTATACGAATGTACCTGTGATGGAGAAGCGTTTCCGTGACTGGGGGACGCTGAAGTATCTGCTCAGAGGAATCGAGGTGAATATGCCTTTCATAAGAAATGTCTACCTTGTGGTCTCGCATCCCTCGCAGGTTCCGTCCTGGGCTGATCAGGAAAACCTGAAGATCGTCCTTCATAAGGACATCATACCTGCGGAATACCTTCCGACCTTCAACAGTACGACCATCGAGATGTTTCTTCACAGGATTGAAGGACTGGCTGAGGAATACATCTATTTCAACGACGATATATTCCCGGTAAAGGAATGCAGCCCGCAGGACTTCTTCAGGAATGGAAAGATCGTAGTAGGCTTCTCGAAGCACTTCCTTGCCTCCGGTATGTACAAGAAACATTGCAGAAGATCGGACCATATGGCAAGAAAGGCCCTTGGAATGAAGCCGGGGCTTTGCTTTGTCAGAGCTCAGCACATCTGCCTTCCGCTTCTTCGCAGCCAGTGTCAGGAGGTCTCGACTATTCTTGATGGTGAGATCAAGGCCACACTCTCACGCGTAAGGAATGATTCGAATGTGAATCAGAATCTGATGCTGGACTATATATATTATAAAGGTATGGCGGTTTCGGAGAGGATACAGAGCAAGCACTTCTCTCTTGCAGTGACAGGAATGGACACCCTTACTGCATTTCTGGAGTCTCCTTCCAGAAAACTATGCTGCATAAACGATGTCAAGATTCCGGAATCCAAGTACCTGCTGATGAGAGAGTCACTGCTCGCTGCCTTTGAAAAGAGCTTCCCAAGCAGATCCCGCTTTGAGAAATAGTATGATAGACGCTGTTATAACCTGGGTGGACGGCAATGACCCCCGCCATCGTGAAAAGAGGATGAAATATGCATCCTCAGGCCAGCTGATGTCCAATGACAAGGCGGGCGAGACCCGTTATGCGGATCTTGGCGAAATCTTCTGGTGCGTCGCGTCGCTCAACCGTTATGCCCCGTGGCTGCATAAGATATATGTCGTCACAGACGAGCAGGATCCGAATCTGAACCCTTTCCTTGAACAAAACTTCCCGGATGGGTATATACCGGTGGAGGTAGTTGACCATAAGGTCCTGTTCAGAGGATATGAGGACAGCCTGCCTACGTTTAATTCAGTTTCTATAGAATCGATGACCTGGCGTATCCCGGGCCTGAGCGATTGTTTCCTTGAATTCAATGACGACCTTATGTTACTGGCGCCTGTGGCTCCGGAAGACTTCTTTCTTCCTGACGGGACTCCTGTCGTTTACGGTGGAAGGTCGTCGATTGTATGGGATAAGTTCACAAGGCTGCTGAAAAGGAATTCCGGAGGAGGTAAGGCGGTGACTACCAAGGGACTGCAGATGAATGCGGCGATGCTTGCCGGAGCGCGCCTTTCCTACATAAGGCCGGCGCACAGCCAGAAGGCATTGAGACGGGATGTGTATGAGGAATATTTCGACGCCCATCAGGACGTGCTGAGAAGAAATATATCTCACCGCTTCAGGGATGCGTCCCAGTACGTACCGACAGTGTTGCAATATACTTTGCTTGACTCCCAGCGTAGGATCGACCTTCGCCCGTGCGATGGAAAGCTATTCTTCTTCCAACCGAAGGACAAGCCGGGCTATTTCGCCCGCAAGATGGAGCAGCTGCGCTCATTCAAAGGCCCATTCGCCTGCTTCAATTCCATAGATCTTGCCTCAGAAGAAGACAGAAGGACATTGCAGGAATGGATAGCTTCCAAACTGAATATTACCTTATAGAAAAGGCTCCCACCGATGTGAGAGCCTTTTCTATGTCCTGACGAGTCGTGCCTTATAGCATAAGACCGGCTTTTACTTTGTCTGCAGTTTCCTGTCCCTTGATCAGGGAGAGGATTGCCAAACCGAATTCCACTGCCCAGCCCGGGCCGCGTCCGGTTATGATGTTGCCGTCCACAACGACACCTTCCTTGACATATTCGGCACCTTTTGCCTGGAGGGTTTCCTCAAAGCCGTCGTAGCAGGTCATCTTCTTGCCTTCGAGTGCAGGAAGAAGGCCGAGTACAACGCTCGGAGCTGCACAGATGGCAGCGAGGGTGCCGCCAGCCTCATAGTGCTGCAGCATTATGTCCATAAGCTTAGGGAAGGCTGCAAGGTTTGATGAGCCAGGCATTCCTCCCGGGAAGATCATCACGTCGGTGGGAAGGCAAGGGCCGAATGTGGTAGAAGCCCTGAATTCTCCGAATGCCATATCCGCAACCACAGGAATCCTGTTGGAGCTTGTGACGATCCTGTCGTCATATATGGACACCGTCTTTACATTCACCCCGCCTCTGCGAAGCATATTTACTGTTGTAAGCGCTTCGGATATCTCGAATCCGTCAGCAAGAAATACGTATGTTCCTTTCATATCCGTCAGCGTAAATTATTTTTCCATCTTGAGCCAGAACGGTGACACCGGCAGACCTTCTGCGTTCTTCAGGTTGCCCGGATTGAAGTCGCCCCATCCGTACCTTACTTCGCAAGGGTCGTGTACAAATTCTGACCTGACTCTCAAAACTCTTGTCTCCCACTCGAAGTAGGCATAGGTTACAGGATAGAATATACCTTCGCTTCCTGCCACTTCAAGACCTTCGATTTCCATCCATCTGCTCAGGCCGTTAGGAGTCTGGGTAAGTTCTACTCCCAGTTCGTTTCCTGCAGGCAGGCGATAACAGCGTACAGCTTCAGGGCTGTCGCAGGCTACGGTGTGGAAGCCGTAGTTGCGGTTCAGAGCAAGTCTTGCGAGTCTCTGGCCGACCTCGAGCTTGCGCATAGGATGTATGTTGTCCATTTCAAAGCTGTCCACGAGGTCGTTGGTGACTACAATTCCGCAGTTTGGAATTGTCTGGGCAGCCTCGTGCTGTGCAAGTCGCAGCAATGAAGCATAGCTGACTGCTGTAGCAGGCTTGTATCTGTAAGGCGCGATCTCCACCATATAGAAAGGAAGCTGTGCGTCTGTGTCACCCCAGCACTCTCTCCAGTGGCTGACGAGTGTGCTCATCCTGTCAACGAACTGCTCGTGCTTTCCGACATTCGAGCATCCCTGATACCAGATGAAACCTTTGACAGTGTAGCCTTTCACCGGGTGAAGCATACCGTTGTAGGCCATATATGGACGAGTGTATTCTGTCATCGCCTCGATTGCCTCTCTGCTGAGGTCCTCGTCAGGATAGTTCTCAAGGATCTCTTTCGGCAGCCAGCTTTCCACGCGGGCACCGCCGCGGGCGCACGATACGATTCCTACAGGTACGTCAAGCATTTCGTTCATTTCGTGTGCGAAGAAGAAGGCTGTTGCACTCATCTCCGGAATGGTTTCCGGCTGCGCACCCTTCCATTGAGCGTCTACTTCTGTCTGAAGGTCGTAAGTCTGTCTGATAGGTACTGTGAACATACGTATCTTTTCAGTCGCTGCCGGTGCACAGATGTACTCCTGGGCATTTTCGACAGGGCAGTTGAAGAAGCCCCTCATAGGCATTTCCATATTGCTCTGTCCTGATGCGAACCATACCTCGCCGACAAGTACGTCCTTGATCCATATGGCGGATCCGCCCCCTTTTACTGCAATGTTATAGGTCTTGTAGCTGCCTGCAGGGGTCTCAACCTTTATTTTCCAGTTGCCCTCTGCATCAGCCTTGCCTCTGTAGGACTTTCCGTTCCAGGAAGGGATGACTGTAATCTGGGCTCCTGCGTCTGATGTTCCCCAGATGACCGCTTCTGTCTTCTGCTGCAGGACCATTCCGTCGCTGCATATGCTTGACAATGCAAGCTTGGCCTGCGATGCTATGCAGAAACATAACATCGAGGCCAATACTGTGATGATTCTTTTCATAATGATGGATTATAGTGAAGCGAGGCAGTCGCTTACGTTCTTCTCTATACGTGCAAGGATGTCTGTGCCTTCCGCCTTCTCGAACTTCTCGCCTACGATGTTTTCGTAAAGCTCGATGTAGCGCTCTGTGATGCCGTCAACGATCTCAGGAGTCATCTCTGGAACCTGCTGTCCCTCCTGGCCCTGGAAACCGTTTGCCATAAGCCACTCGCGTACGAACTCCTTTGAAAGCTGCTTCTGCTTCTCTCCTGCTGCGAGACGCTCCTGGTAGCCTTCAGCATAGAAATAGCGTGAAGAGTCAGGAGTGTGGATCTCGTCCATAAGATAGATCTTGCCGTCCTTCTTGCCGAATTCGTATTTGGTGTCTACAAGGATGAGACCCATCTTGGCAGCGATCTCAGTACCTCTCTGGAAGATTGCCCTTGTGTATGCCTCGAGCTGTTCGTAGTCCTCTCTGCTTACGATTCCCTGTGCGATGATCTCTTCTTTAGAGATGTCCTCGTCGTGTCCTTCTGCAGCCTTGGTTGTAGGAGTGATGATAGGCTCAGGGAACTTCTGGTTCTCTACCATTCCCTCTGGCATCTCTACGCCGCAGATAGTGCGTTTTCCTGCCTTGTACTCACGCCAGGCGTGGCCTGAAAGGTAGCCGCGGATGACCATCTCCACCTTGAAAGGCTCGCATTTGTGTCCTACTGTCACCATCGGATCAGGAACTGCGATCTTCCAGTTGGGGAGGATGTCTGTTGTGGCGTCAAGGAATTTTGATGCGATCTGGTTGAGGACCTGTCCCTTGAATGGGATACCCTTAGGGAGAACCACGTCAAAGGCAGAGATTCTGTCAGATACTACCATTACCAGATACTCGTCATTGATGCTGTACACGTCTCGTACCTTTCCTACATAGTGGCCGGTCTGGCCAGGGAAAGAGAAATCAGTCTTTACAATTGCTTCCATTGATGTATGATTATTATATTAATTTTCAATCTTACAAATATAGGAAATATTATTCGTAATCCGTCAGTTTGAGACGGTATTTGTTGCTGCCGAAGTTCCGGAAGAACAGATTGCCGGTCGAGCCGGCAATGACGGCCTCTTTTCTGCCGGTCGAGCCGGCAATGACGTTCTCTTTTCCCCCGGTCACGCCGGCAATGGCCTTCTCAGTCTTTGCAGTCATCCCCGGCTTGACCGGGGATCTCCTCCACTGCCCGTCCACCACAAAGGTCACCGGGTCCTTCTGCCCCTCGAGGGTGAATCCCAGCTGCGAATACGCCTCTCCCCAAGACCATTCAAGGTCTGCATAACTCATTATGTCATCGGGCTTTACGTCTTCTATGAATGTCTTCAGCATTCTTCCCATTCCGCCGCTTATCCTCACGCCGGAAAGGGATGCATAGCGAGTCCATTCATATGAGCGGATCTCCTTTTCCCCCTTGACCCATTTGCGTGCGTTGGAGAATTGCGCCACTGCCACCAGTGTGCCCGGCTCCGGCCAGCCGACGCCAGCGTCGGCATTGTGCCCGGTGTGCCTCTTCAGGAACATTCCATAATGGTATCTGCAGGAAGCGTTGCCGTAGGAATGGTGCTCTGCAAGAAATGCTGCCGCCTCCTTCTTCTCTATCCTTCTGACCTCGCAGTTCCTGGCATATACCTGGACGTGCTTCCGCATATGCGCAAGAAGCCTCTTCCTGAGCGCCCCCGTGTCGCTCCTCCATCTGTCTTCGGTGATTATGACGGGATAGCCGTGGACGTCGGTATATCCCTTTATCCTTTTCCATTCTTCCTCGCTCCTGGCGCGCGCTTCTTCTGCCGTTACGGCGCCCACCTCGATCGGGAATATTACCGTATGCGGCTTTTCTACGACGATGATTCCGCGCCCTGCGTCGTTCTGTACAGAGTGCGAAAGCCCGTTTTCCGTCAGGAAAGATCCTATTTCTTGTGCAAGCGAAGTCATAGATATATCTTCGCAAAGATACCAATTCCTGCAGGATTATTGCTATTTTTGTGGCATTGATGTAGATAAAATGACTGACAAGGAAGAAATCATTCAGGGACAGGACCAGGACCTGTCTCTCCCTGCAATGGCACAGACGGAAATCCACGCCGGATTCCCGTCTCCTGCCACCGATTATATGACCCAGGCCATAGACCTGAACAAGGAGCTTGTGAAGCATCCGGCCGCGACTTTCTATGGCCGCGTCGTCGGTGACTCGATGATAGATGCCGGAGTCGAGGAAGGGGATATCCTCGTGATAGACAAGTCTTTAGAGGCTCGTGACGGCGATATGGCGGTGTGCTTTGTAGACGGCGAATTTGCATTGAAATATATAAAGTTCAGGGAGGGCGGACTCAGTCTCCTTCCGGCAAACGACAAGTACCCGGCAATAGAGGTGTCGGAAGGTTCCGACTTCATTATGTGGGGTGTCGTGACCTACGTGATAAAGAAAGTCAGATAGCTATGTACGCATTGGTGGACTGCAACAATTTCTTTGTTTCCTGCGAGAGGATCTTCCGTCCTCAGCTCGAAGGAAAGGCTGTTGTCGTGCTGTCCAACAATGACGGCTGCGTCGTCTCGCGAAGCAACGAAAGCAAGGCGATGGGCATAAAGATGGGGACGCCGTTCTACCAGATAAAGGGATATGCCGACAAAGGCCGCCTCTACGCCTGTTCGTCGAATTATGCGTTATATGGGGATATATCAAACCGCGTGATGTCGGTCCTGGCGGACGCGGTGCCGAAGATCGAGATATATTCGATCGATGAGGCCTACCTCCACCTTGACGGAATCGACCCCGCGAAGGTTCCCGAATTATGTAGGGACGTCGTCGCGAAGGTTCGTAAATGGGTGGGGGTGCCGGTGAGCATAGGCGTCGCCCCGACAAAGACGCTTGCAAAGATCGCAAGTCATTTCGCGAAGAAATATAAAGGATATAGGGGAGTCTGTATGATAGATTCAGAGGAGAAACGTTGTAAGGCTTTGGCCCTCACGGATATAGCAGATGTCTGGGGAATAGGTCGAAGGAATGCTCCGAAGCTCCTTGCTATGGGTGTGAACACCGCTCTGGACTTCGTCAGCAGGCCGGAAGAATGGGTCAGAAAGCATCTTCATCTTCCTGGAGTCAGAACCTGGGAGGAACTTCAGGGACGTGCCTGTGTGGAGGAGGAAAAGGAAGGACACCGCAAGTCCATCTGTACTTCGCGGTCTTTTGCTGATATGATAACTGATGTGCGCGAACTGGAACTCAGGGTGTCTGATTTTGCAGCGATGTGCGCACGTAAGCTCAGGGAGGAAGGTACGGCTGCGGGTGAGGTGACTGTGTTTATGTACACCAACCGTTTCAGGGAGGACCTTGGCCAGTACTTCCCGTCTGCGACAGTGAAACTGGGAGTGGCGGCCAACAGTGCTCAGGAAATAGTGGGAGCAGCCCTTAAAGCATTCAGGACCATATACAGGGATGGATATAAGTACAAAAAGGCGGGAGTGATAGTAAGCGGCATCATAGAAGCTGACGCCATCCAGTCCTCGCTTTTCGATTTTGACGAAAAGCTGCGTGACAAGCAGGACAAGCTTTCAAAGGTGATTGATCTGGTCAACTCATCGGCTACTTCCTCAGACGCTTCTCTTTTGAGACTGGCCACTCAGCGGCCAGGTCATTATGCGGACGGGATAAGATGTGATTTCCGTTCCGGGCTATATACGACTTCGCTGGATGAAATAATAAAGGTGCATTGATCTGTGGTCAATGCACCTTGTCTTTATGGGATACCCGATCAGGTCGGGTGTGATGTTTGGCAGGTCGGGTATGGCGCTTTTATCTGAGCTCCACGTAGTTCATCTTCTTGAGGAGTTCCCTTGCTTCAAGCGGGTTGTCAGTAGTGAGCTGGTCGACACCCATCTTGAACATATTCTTCATATCCCTTTCCCTGTTTACAGTCCAGGCGTTTACGCTCATAGAGTTGCGGCGGGCCATCTTGTACCATTTCTTGTGGAGGTAGAAGGTATTGTAGTTGAAGTCAATGCCGTTGATGTTCTTTGCTGCAAGCTCGTCCGGGTTATTGTCAGATCCGAGGTACTGTACTGTAAATTCAGGAAGTTTCTGAGCGAGAACTTCGCACATATGTAGGCTGAATGAGATGAACATCACTCTCTCAGGACAGAGAAGACCGTGCTCCTGGAGCTTCTGGATGGTGAGCTCCACGAATCTGTCCTCCACTTCAGCGCAAGAATGAGGCTTCATCTCGTACACGAGCATAGTCTCAGGGTACTTCTTTCCCTGCTCGAGGTACTGGTCGATGGTAGGAATGGTCTCGCCGTTCTTGATCTTGAAATCCTTGAATTCCGAGTAAGGGTGCTTCTCGATCTTCTTTCCTTCCACGTCGCTGTCGTGGTAGACGATGAGCACTCCGTCAGATGTCATATTCACGTCGAATTCACTTCCCCAGAATCCTGCTTCCTGAGCCTCTCTGAGGGCTGCTACAGAGTTCTTTGCGTAGCCGGCTTCCTCGCAGTTCCAGAAACCTCTGTGTGCAACGATTCCTACCTCCTTCTGTGCGCTTGCGCCGAAGGGAAATGCGAGCATACAAGCCATTGCCAATGATGCGATTTTTGCGATTGTCTTCATATTGTCGATTGGTGTTTTGTGTTTATTGTCATTTGGTGAGTGCAAATATAAATATTTTATCAGCTTTTGCGCAAAAAATATTATATTTGCCGGGATGCGCGCATATGCGCGACAATGCAGGTTAGAAACATATAAAATTTGATACTATGGTAAAAGTTAATTTAAGCGGATGCAGCTCTTTCGTGAAAGACGCTGACTACAAGGTTTATGTTGAAAAGGCCCTTTCGGCCCTTGAGGTTCTCGAGAATGAGACAGGAGCAGGTAACGACTTCCTCGGATGGAAGCACCTCCCTTCAGAGACATTGAACAGCACACTTGTGGCTGACTGTGAGGCAGTAAGAGATTCCTGGAAGGCAAAGAATGTAGACCTCGTTGTGGTTATCGGTATCGGTGGCTCGTATCTTGGAGCAAAGTGCGCTCTCGAGGCACTTTCACATCAGTTCGCTAAGCAGCTGAAGACCAAGGGTGAAGCTCCTGAGATCGTTTTCGCGGGACAGAACCTTTCAGAGGAGTATATGTGCGAGCTTATGGATCTCGTTCAGGAGAGAAATGCAGCTTGTGTAGTGATCTCAAAGTCAGGTACTACAACAGAGCCTGCAGTGGCATTCCGCCTCATCAAGAAGTATCTTGAGGAGACTTACGGCAAGGCAGAGGCTGCCGAGCGTATTGTAGCTGTTACGGACAAGGCACGTGGAGCTCTCAAGGGTCTTGCAACACAGGAGGGTTACAGAACTTTCGTCATAGAGGACAACGTGGGAGGACGTTTCTCTGTTCTCACTCCGGTAGGTATCCTTCCTATCGTTCTCGCAGGTTTCGATATGAACGCAATGCTCCAGGGCGCTCTTGCAATGGAGGAGGCTTGTGCAAAGAAGTGCGAGTGCAACCCTGCAGTTCAGTATGCTGCAATGCGTAACGCTCTTTATAACCAGGGCAAGAAGATAGAGATCCTCGTGGCTTACAACCCTAAGCTCACTTACCTCGGAGAGTGGTGGAAGCAGCTTTACGGAGAGTCAGAGGGCAAGGACGGCCTCGGAATCTTCCCTGCATCTGTAAACTTCACTACAGACCTTCACTCAATGGGCCAGTACATCCAGGACGGTGAGCGTGCTCTTATGGAGACAGTAGTTACTGTAGAGAACAGCAACCGCTCAATGCTCATCGAGAGCGATCCTCAGAACCTTGACGGCCTTAATTTCCTCACAGGAAAGCACGTTGAGGAGTGCAACGCAATGGCAGAGCTCGGAACAAAGCTCGCTCATATCGACGGTGGAGTGCCTCAGATCGGCCTCGCAATCGAGCGTATCAACGAGTACACCCTCGGTGCCCTCTTCTATTTCTTTGAGAAGGCTTGCGGAATCAGCGGCTATATGCTTGGCGTGAATCCGTTTGACCAGCCTGGCGTTGAGGCATATAAGAAGAATATGTTCGCGCTTCTTGGCAAGCCTGGCTATGAGGCGCAGGCTGAGGCTTTGAGAGCAAGACTTTAATATGGAGAAGAAATTATATCCCTTTAAATTCATACCTGTCGCTTCAAGGAGACCTTGGGGCGGCAGTGCTCTTGTCAGAGAGTTAGGTAAGAACTTCGTCGAGTGCGACGAAGAAGGCAATGAGGTGCCTGTAGGCGAGGATGCCCTCATCGGTGAAAGCTGGGAAATCGCAGATATGGGCATAGAAGACTCTGTGCTTTCCAACGGCTGGCTCGCTGGCAATACCATAAGCGAACTTATGGAGACCTACCTTGAGAGGATAGTAGGAGAGGATGTCTACAACTATTTCGGACGCCAGTTCCCGCTTCTGATCAAGTTCCTGGACATCAATGACAGGCTGTCTGTTCAGGTGCATCCTGACGATGAGATTGCAGCAGAAAGATATGACTCGCTCGGCAAGGCGGAGATCTGGTATGTGATGGATGCCAAGCCGGGAGCAAAGATGTATATGGGCTTCAGCAAGGAGATGACGGCTCAGGAGTTCTATGACAGGTGCAAGGCAGGTACTGTAGAGGAGGTCCTCAATGTGGTAGAGCCTAAGAAGGGTGATGTTATCTACATTACGCCGGGAACAGTGCACGCAGCCGATGCCGGTCTTCTTATTGCCGAGATCCAGGAGTCTTCAGATATGACCTTCCGTCTGTATGACTGGGGACGCGAATTCAATCCGGAGACAGCCCGTGAGACTCATCTTGAGGAAGCTATCGATCTTATCGACTACAGAGCCTTTGACAGCGGTCTTTATCGTAAGGGTCCGCTTTGGGGCGATGAGGCGTCTTATGAGCCTTGCCACGTTACAGAGTGTCATTGCGGCTGTCACGGCGAATGTGATTGCGGCTGCCACGGCGAATGTGATTGCGGCTGCCACGGTGAAGGCGAGTGTCATTGCGGTGATGAATGTCATTGCGAGGGTGAGTGCCATTGCGGCCACGAGCACCATCATCATAGCGACAAGGGCCAGGTGGCCGAGACGCTGGTGGAGTCACCTCAGTTCAATGTGACCAAGATAAATCTCACCGATCCTCTTCATATATATACAGAAAAGTTCGAAAGCTTTATAATATATATATGTGTGGAAGGAGCGGCTTCTGTTCAGGTACCTTCGGTCAATGAAAAGGGCGAGGCTTGTATGGACAACTATGAGTTCGCCAAGGGTGAGACAATTATGATTCCTGCCGATATGCAGGACTTCTTCCTTGTGCCACGCGACAGGGAGACTATAATCCTTGAGGCAGTCACACGTCCGGTTGAGGAACAGGACGGTTACATCGATCCTGACACTGAGGCCTTCCTTGAGGGAGAGGACTACGAGGGACTCGAGGACGGTCTTCTTGATGACGAAGATGAGGATATGGGAGGACAGTCGGGAGCAAGCCCGCTGGGCTTCTTCGGCTCAGCGATGAGGTCGTAAAGTTGATTCGTATGGAAGAGGTAAGAATAGATAAATATCTCTGGGCTATAAGGGTATATAAGACCAGAACCGATGCTACAGATGCCTGCAAGGGCGGAAAGGTCCGTCTGAACGGAGTCGATGTGAAGCCGTCGAAGGCTGTCAAGGTCGGGGATATGCTGGTGGCCCGTAAGGGAGCGGTAGTATATACTTACAAGGTGCTGGCTCTTGTGGATAAGAGACAGGGAGCAAAACTGGTTCCTACCTATGCTGAGAATCTTACTCCTGCAGAGGAGCTTGCCAAGCTTCGTGCTCCGGTGGAGACATTCTTCCTCAAGAGAGACAGGGGAGCAGGTCGTCCGACCAAGAAGGACAGAAGACAGATGGAGTCCCTTTGGGGCAACCTTGCCTTCGACATCCCGGACGATGTTGCCGAACGTCTGGCATCCGACTTCGGCTACGACGAAGTCGACGATGACTTCTATGAAGATTAATTGAAGAGGGCGGCTAAATCATCAGTTTAGTCGCCCTCGTTGTACTATATTATCCCTGAATATTTATAGGCTTTAAGCCTCTTCTTCTGTGATCTCTTCGAACTGGTCTGATCCTACGAGGCAAAGTGGGCACTCTTCCGGTGCGGTCGGGCCTTCGTGAACATATCCGCATACGATGCATCTGAATTTCTTTTCCATATCCTTATCTTTTTATAAATTAATATTTTACTTCTTTTGTTATTTGGAATAATTCCAAATAACCTCTATGCAAAGGTATTGAAAAAATATCAATTTCCAAATATTTTCGTAACTTTTTTCAAGAAATTGTGTATCTTGTAGAAATGGAAGGAAGTTTTGCCCTGAAAGTGATGGGTGTGCCGTGGTTTGGCAACTTCCTGTTCTATCTTTGTGCCTAGTAAATATTGAAACTATGATACCATTTCTTAAACAGGTTGCAGATCATTACTATAAGTCGGGCGGGATTTCCGAGCGTTGCTTTGTTTTCCCGAACAGACGTTCTCTGGTCTTTTTCCAGAAGTATCTGGTGGAGGCAGTTGCGGCTGACGGGACAGCTCCTATAGTGGCACCCAAGATGATGACGATGAGTGATATGTTCTCGAAGTATGCCTCGATGGAGGTTTCGGACAGGGTCACTCTGCTTATTGAGTTGCACGAGTGCTATTCCAGACTGCATTCTGGTGCGGAGTCTCTGGATGACTTCATATTCTGGGGTGACATTATCCTCGCTGACTTCAATGATGTGGACAAGTATCTGGCTGATCCGAAGGGATTGTTTGCTAATGTCGCTGAGTACAAGAGCATTCAGGATGATTTCTCCTATCTTGAAAAGTCTCAGAGGGAGGCGATAGAGGCGCTTGTGGATCATTTTGAGAGAGGCTCAGGAGTGCTTACCGCTGACATCGGTTCTGACAAGCCTGACGTCAAGAAGAGATTTTTCCAGATATGGAATCTGCTCTATCCGCTCTATGTGGAGTACAATTCCCATCTGCTCGGTAAGGGTATGGCCTATGAAGGAATGGTGTACAGAGCCTTGGCTGACAAGGTAAAGGCGGGGTCGGCAGAAGACCTGATGCCCGGAAACTTTGTCTTTGTGGGATTGAACGCTCCGAATGAATGTGAAAAGGCCGTGATGAGAAGGCTTCAGAAAGAGGGAAGGGCTGAGTTCTGCTGGGACTATTCGTCTGATATGATAAAGGCCAGGAGAAACAAGTCATCATTCTTTATGGATAAGAATGTGTCTGAGTTCCCGCAGGCCTTCTGTTTCGATCAGGAAGGATTGCCTGAGCCTGTAATCAATGTAGTCAGTGTGCCTTCTGCTGTCGGGCAGGTGAAGTGCGTGCCCGAACTGCTGTCCAGACTTCCGGGAAAGCCGGATGATTGTGCTGTAGTGCTTCCGGACGAGACTCTGCTGATGTCTCTTCTGAACACTATTCCGGAAGATGTGGAGGCTATCAATGTGACTATGGGTTATCCGATGACCTCCAGTGAGTTGTACACATTTATGTCCGAGGCTGTGGCCGCTCAGCTGCACACTATGCAGAAGAAAGGGAAGTGGTACTTCTATCACAGGCAGGTGTGGTCGTTGTTCTCAAGCGCATTCTTCAGGAGGATAGCTTCTGAGCAGGATGTGGAGATTGCTGCCAGGGTCAAAAAGGAGGCCAAGTACTACATCCCTGTGGAGGACTTGAACGGATCGCCTCTGATGGATATGCTCTTCAGGGTAGCTGTCCGGCAGCCGAAGGTGGCAGACTGTGGACAGGTCGGTTGTTTTGCGGATTATCTTACAGCTCTGACAAGTGTTGCGGCTTCAAAGGCGGCCTGTGATCCTGAGTTTGCTGTAGAGGTGGAGTTCGCCCGTGCCTATTACAGGACTGTCACCTTGCTTAAACGTATAGAAAAGCCTCTGCTTCCGATGACTTTTGTCCGCCTGCTGAACAACCTGCTTGCAGGAATTACTGTTCCGTTCAAAGGGGAGCCTTTGAAGGGCCTCCAGATTATGGGTCCTCTTGAGACAAGGGCACTTGACTTCAGGAATGTCATCCTGATGTCAGCCAACGAAGGTGTCTTCCCGAGAAAGAGTGTCAGCTCATCTTTCATACCTCCGTTCTTGAGGCACGTCTTCGGACTTCCTACATATGAGCACCAGGATGCGATCTGGGCCTATTATTTCTATCGAATGATCTCCAGGGCTGAGAATGTCTGGATCTTCTATGATTCCAGAAGTGAGGGCCTGCGCTCCGGAGAGGAGAGCCGTTACATCAAACAGCTGGAGTACGATTTCCAGGTTCCTGTACACAGGTACGTCGTGAAGGCTGATTCAGCTGTCGTAGAGTCACTTCCGGTCATAGAGAAGACTCAGGAGGATATAGACGCGATAAGATCTATGAGTTTGTCAGCCAGCGCACTGCAGTCTTATATAGCCTGTCCTGCAAAGTTCTGGTATGAGAAGGTCAAGCGACTGCGCCCTGAGGACGAGGTGGTGGAGAGTCTGGACAATGCAATGTTCGGTACCGTGTTCCACGACACGATGTGGGCCCTTTATTCCAATCCTGCCTTTATGGCTCCCGATGGCCCGATGGAGGCGTCTAAGAATCCTGATTCCGTGATGACTCGTGTGACGAGGGATTACATCAAAGAGTGGCTCGGAAGGAAGGAGGACATAAAGGCGAAAGTCAAGGCACTGATGCTGTACCATCTGCACTCTGTAGAGTTGGAAGGAAGGAACATCGTGGTGCTGGATGTGATAGTCCAATGCGTCATAAACACTCTCAAGAAGGATCTTGCACATCTTGAAGAGATGCGCTGTGATGCATTTTATATCCTTGGTCTCGAACAGGAATTTACAGGATCTTTTGCAGGGCTGAAACTCAAGGGATTCATAGACCGTCTTGACTCATACGGCCCGGACAATGTCAGAGTAGTGGACTACAAGACCGGAAAGGTCCTTCCTGAGGACAGAGACATTCCGGCAGACCAGGCCAAGGCTGAAGCTCTGGTGAAGAAGATCTTCAGCCACGACACCGAGCCGGCTTCCCGTCCGAAGATCGCCCTTCAGTTCTTCATATATGACCTTCTTGTCCGTACCGGACATAACGCCTCCGGACAGAGCTATGATGGACGTACTGTCCTGAATTCGGTCTATGAGACGTCCCTGCTTTTTAAGGAAGACGTGAAGAATGACGCCCTGAATGAGAGTTTCTACGCAATGATGAAGGACGCTCTGGAACAGTTGTTCTCTGAGATGCTTGATCCGGCTGTGCCGTTCTCGCGCACTGCCGTTGAAAAGAACTGCGAGTATTGTGATTTCAAGGTAATATGTGGAAGGACCTCTAAAGAATAAAGGTATGGTGGAATTGATGAAGGCGTCAGCGGGATCAGGAAAGACCTACACGCTGGCAAAGAAATATATAGGATTGCTCCTTGAAAGTAAGGAGCGTGATGCCTACAGGCATATATTGGCTGTGACCTTTACCAACAAGGCCACAGACGAGATGAAGAGCCGCATACTCAAGGAACTCTTCATTATGGCTACAAAGCCTCACGAGTCGGATTATCTGGGTGATTTTGTGCCTTCCGTGCTTCCATCTGTTGAGGAATTGCAGCGGAAGTCTGCTTGTGTTATGAGCGACATTCTTCACGACTACAGTTCGTTTGCCATCAGCACCATAGACAAGTTCTTCCAGCAGACTCTCAAGGCTTTCGCCCACGAGATCGGACAGTTTGCATCCTATCAGGTCGAGCTTGACAGGGATTCTGTTGTGGAGGAAAGCGTGGACCGTCTTCTGGACTCGTTGACAGAAGAAAAGAAGGAACTCAGAGACTGGCTGACAACCAACCTTCTGGATCAGATAGAGCGAGGCGGAAAGTACCGTGTGGACGCAAGCCTGATGGACATTGCAAAGAGACTGGGCAGCCGTCAGAGGAAGGATGCGCTCAAGGAGGCAGGACTTAAGGAGGATGCCCGTGACAAGTCTGACTTGAGAAAGGTGAGGACTGCCAGTCGAAAGATCATTGCAGATGGTTTTAAGAAACTGTTGAAGGCTTCGGAATATGTTCTTTCCGAACTAGGTAAATACGGCCTTGATGTAAAGGCCGACAAGAGGACCTTCTTCGGCCATTTTGCTGTTTTTGCAAAGTTGCAGAAAGGAGAGGCGGTAGAGATGCCGGGCACGAAGTTCCTGGAAAAGCTGCTTGATTCATCTCAGTGGTTTACGGCTGCACAGAAGAAAGCCTATAAGACTCATATTGACTCGATTGTCTATAACATATCTCCGTATATCGACGACGTCATTGAGTTCTTCAAGGTGGGTAACCTTATGGACTACAATACAGCCTGTATCCTTGATTCCCAGTTATACGGACTGGGACTGGCAGGAGAGCTGGAGCAGATGTTCAAGGAGATAATGAAGGAGAAGAACATAATGTGTCTGGATGACTCCAATGAAATCCTTCACGACATAATCAATGGCTCGGACGCTCCGTTCATATATGAAAAGACGGGCGTGAGGTTCGATCATTTCCTCCTGGACGAGTTCCAGGACACCTCGCGCGTGCAGTACGACAACTTCCTTCCGCTGCTTCTGGAAAGCCACTCCAAGGGAGGGCGTAACCTTATAGTCGGTGATGTGAAGCAGAGCATCTACAGGTGGCGCGGCTCGGACTGGAACCTTCTTAACAGTGAGATAAGGGGCCATTTCGATAAGGTGGAAGATGATAGCCTTGACACCAACTGGAGAAGCCTTGCAGATGTGATCAAGTTCAACAATGTCCTCTTTTGGACTTTGGCGCGTGTGCTGGACAGCGAGAGCATTTCTTCGGAGACAGTCGGGAAAATAAAGGAAAGCCTTGAGGACCCGAAGACAGAGAAAGAACGCGGGCCTATGGCTGAGATTTATGCTGACGTGATGCAGAAAGTGGCTCCGAAGCATAAGGAAGGTGGAAGTGTGAAAGTTACTTTTGTTCCGGCCCCTGAAAGAGGAAAGGGAGACAATGGTCTCCAGAAGGACAGGATTCTTGAGACAATAGAAGACCTTACATCAAAGGGAGCCCGCCTTGGAGACATAGCGATCCTTGTGAGAGGCAATGCGGAAGGAGAAAAGATTGCGGCTTTCCTGCTTGAGAACAACGTGTCTGTCATAACTGACGAGTCATTGAAGGTGAAGAAATCAGCGACAGTAAGAAGGCTTATGTCACTGATGTCCTACGTCGACAATCCAGCAGATATGGTGAACGGCTATCTGGCTGAACAATTGGCCATAGCCGCTCCGTCATCCTACCGTTCCCTCATAGACCTGGCAGAGTACTTCCTGCGTGAACTGAAGCTTAAGGCAGGTGATGGATGGAAGAGTGAAGTTCCTCACATCCAGTCATATATGGACGCAATCCAGGACTATGTGAGCACGCGCGACAACAGCCTTCACAACTTCCTGAAATATTGGGAGGAAAAGGATCCGTCCATCAGTTCGCCGTCTTCGGGTGATGCCGTGAGGATTATGACAGTACACAAGTCAAAAGGTCTGGCTTTCCCTTATGTAATACTCCCGTATGCGGAAAAGATCTCGTTCTACAAGAGCGGAAAGATGTGGTGTGCTCCGCAGCTTGAAGGTACGTCGCTGGAAGGCGTGGCGGAAGGCACTTATGACGTTATGCTTTCAGAAGCAAGCGACCTGACCCATTTCAGAAGCCATTACAACCGCGAAAGTTTCCTTCAGCTGGTGGACAATATGAACATCCTCTATGTGGCTCTCACCAGAGCGGAGAAAGGTATGCACATCATTGCCAGCACTCCGGGAAAGACCAGGAGGGAGAACATCGATTCGGGTGTCTATGACTTCAAGAATTTTGCTGAGCTCATCTACTGGTTTGTCTCATCGTCCGGGATACTTGAGGGAATAGAACTGACCATAGATAAGAATGAAGAGGAAGAAGGAAAGGATTCTCTGACCTTTGTCTTCGGGGCCGGCTATGATTTTACTAAAATGAAACGCGAGTCTGATGAGATGGAATCGTTCGTGCAGAGTGAAGGAAATGAGTTCCCTTCTGTACCGCTTAATCCTGCTGTTCCTGTACTGGATCAGGAGGACGGAGAGATGGTGGATGTCAGGGAACTGAGCAGGCTGAAGTTCTCTGCGGATTCGCTCGACTTCTTCTCAGAGGACAAGGCGGGAATCGAGGCCTCTCCTCGTCTTAAAGGTATAGTCCTTCACGACATCCTGTCAAGACTGACAGATGTCTCTGAACTTGAGGCTTCTGTGGATGCGGCTGTAATGTCGGGAGATGTGGATCTGACTCAGAAAGAAGAGATTATGACCTTGCTGAAGGAAAGGATAGAGTCAAAACCGCAGTGGTTTGAATCTGAAGGACTGACAGTGATGAATGAGACATCATTGATAGATGTGGATGGGAAAATATACAGACCGGACAGGGTGATGATGGCAGCGGATGGCTCAGTGTGCATCGTTGACTATAAGTTCGGAGAACATCGTCGTTCGTACGAGCGTCAGCTCAAGGGCTATGCCGACATATGGAAACGTATGGGCTATGCCGATATCTCGGCAGTGCTGTGGTACGTCAACGACGACAAAATCATAACTGTCATATAATTGTAAAACCATTCATTTTTTCATATATTTGCAGATTGTAAACAATTGAAATCTATGGAAAATACGAATATAGACACCTGCAAGCTTCTTTACAACACCGAAAGGGTGCGCCTGTGTATTCCGGAGTACGGAAGAAACGTGCAGAAGATGGTTGATTATCTGAAGACCATCGAGGACAGAAACAAGAGAAACGAGCAGGCCAGGGCCATTATAAACGTGATGGAGATCCTGAATCCGGATGTTCATCTTCAGGAGAATTTCGAGCATACCCTTTGGGACCATCTCTGTGTCATCGCCGGTTTCGACCTCGATGTAGATGCACCATATCCAAAGCCTGAGATAGAGACTATGCAGCAGCCTCCAAGGCCGATTCCTTACAAGGGAAAGCCCATCAAGGCAACTCACTACGGAAGGAACATCGAGAGTATGATAGACCTGATAGCAGAGCACGAGGAAGGCGAGGTTAAGGTCTCGATGATCCGCTCTCTGGCTATATATATGCGCCAGCAGTATCTTATCTGGAACAAGGACACTGTCGCTGACGAGACCATATTCCAGGATATAGAGAGACTTTCGGACGGAAGGGTCAAGGTGCCTGAGGGAATACAGCTTTCAAAGGTGGACTCAGGAGCGAACTTCTCAAGACCTGGTGCCCAGCAGCAGAAGAACGCCAAGAACCAGCAGCGCCATAAGAACGGCAAGAACAAGAAGCAACACAATCAGCATAACAACAAGTAAAATATAAACAGTCTTATATATGGCTGCAAGCAATAAGTCAAAGAAGAAAGACAGCAGGAAGGAGAAGCAGACGCGCTTCTCATTCTTGTCTGATATGGACCCTGATATGAAGTCGCTCATCTATAAGGTGGCGGGTGTTCTTGTCGGCATATTTGCCGTCATAACACTGATCGGAACGGCTTCCTACCTCTTTACCTGGCAGGCTGATCAAAGTCTTGAGTATCATCAGAATATGATGTCTCAGGATGTGGATGTGTCCAATGCAGGGGGCAAGCTCGGCTACAAGTGGGGAAGTTTCCTTGTCCGCAATTTCCTCGGACTGGGTTCGTTTGCATTTGTGTTCCTTCTCGGTGCGGTAGCTTACCGCCTCTTTTTCTGGAACAGAAGCATAGGCCTTTTCAGGATATCTATGATATGCGTCAGCGGAGCCTTCATAAGCTCGCTGATCCTTGCGTATATTTCCGATATCTTCGCCCTCGGCAACCTTTTTGGCGGTGGCCTCGGCGGCTATTCCGGCCACGCGGTAGTTCTGTGGATGAATAATCTTGTCGGAGGTATTGTTACGGGCCTGGTAATATGTGTCCTGGTGATCGTATGGCTTGTGTTGTCAAGCAGGAGATTTGCCCATTGGTTTGCAGTTGCAGGAATGGAGAAGAAGGAAAAGCCTGTGAAGGAGACAGAAACTTCTGCCGAGGTGCCTGTTGATACAGAGGCTGTTGTCCCTGTTCAGAAAGAAGTTCTTGAGCCGATCTCGGAATTCGGACAGCCGGAAGTGGAGTTCGAGCAGGAGAACGAGTATGAGCCTATACCGTTTGCAGATGATAAGCCGGAAGAAATTGTGATAGAGAATCCTGAGCCTGAAGAAGTGGTGATTGAGACTCCTGAAACAGTCGAAGAGGAACCGGAAAATCCTTCTATGGATGTCGAGATAACCTACGATCCGGATGCTCCGGTGCAGGAGCCGCTTCCGCGAATCGACAACAGAGCTGACCTGGAACGTTATGAATTCCCTTCGCTCGATCTTCTTGATGACTATTCAGAAGGACAGCATTCAGTATCTCAGGAAGAGCTTGAGATCAACAACAACAGGATCCGCGCAACCCTTCTCAACTATAAGATCGATGTGCAGCACGTCTCTGCAGTAGTAGGACCTACAGTCACTCTCTACAAGGTCGTACCTGCACCAGGCGTGAAGGTGTCGTCCATCGAAATGCTTCACAGAGAGATCGGTATGTCCTTGGGTGCCAAGGGAGTACGTGTGGTGGTCCTTCCTGATTGCGTGGGTATCGAGGTGGCTAACAGAGAACCTTCGATAGTACCGTTGAAGAAGACTCTCGGAAATGAAGCCTTCACCCAGACTAAATACGAACTTCCGATCGCCATCGGTTACACAATTACCAAGAAGGTGAAGACCTTCGACCTGGCTTCTGCGCCGCACCTCCTTGTTGCAGGTGCCACTCAGCAGGGTAAGTCAGTGGGATTGAACGTCATCATCGCTTCGCTTCTTTATGCAAAGCATCCTTCTGAACTGAAGTTCGTCTTCATTGACCCTAAGATGGTGGAGTTCACTTCCTACAATTCACTCCTCAAGCACTATCTTGCGGTCCTCCCTATGGCAGCAAGTGAGGAAGAGGAGCGCGAACACGCCATCGTCAAGGATGCAAAACACGCAGAAGAAGTCTTGAATTCGCTCTGCATAGAGATGGACGAGAGGTATAAGCTCCTTGCTCTTGCAGGTGTAAACAAGCTTACCCTCTATAATGAAAAGTACAGAGACCGTCATCTCCTTCCTACCGACGGACATAAGTATCTCCCGTACCTTGTAGTGGTAATCGACGAGTATGCCGACCTTACTATGGCCGGCGGTGCAGGTCCTGAGGCAAGAAAGGCAGCGAAGAACATTGAGGCTTCCATTGTCCGTCTTGCACAGAAGGGTAGAGCTGCAGGTATTCACGTGATCATCGCCACCCAGCGTCCTTCGGTCAACGTCATTACAGGTCTGATCAAGACCAACTTCCCGACCAGAATCGCCTTCAGAGTGGTTTCACGCGTGGATTCTGCTACCATTCTTGACTCGAACGGCGCAGAGAACCTCATAGGACGAGGCGATATGCTTTATTATTCTGGAGTGGAGATGGAACGAGTGCAGTGTGCGCTCGTAAGTATGGCGGAGATCAACAAGCTTACCGACTTCATCGGCAAGCAGAGCGGCTACAAGCAGTGCTACAACACGCCTTACTATCTCCCTGTACCTGAGTCACAGGACGGCGAGACCAGCGGCGGCTCAATCGATATGAACAACATCGACCCTATGTTCGAGGATGCTGCCCGTATGGTGGTGACGACGCAGAAGGGATCCACTTCAGACCTTCAGAGACGTCTTGGTATGGGATATGCAAGAGCGGGACGAGTGATGGACCAGCTCGAAGGTGCCGGCATCGTCGGCCCTCAGGAAGGCTCTAAGCCAAGACAGGTGCTCGTGGCCTCGCTTGAGGAACTCGATGAGGTTCTGTCGCACTTCATACACTGATGATGAAACATATATTGAAATATATCCTGGTAGTCTTCCTGTCCTTTGTGTCAGGAAGACTTCTTGCTCAAGAGGCGTCTATGATTACCCGCCTCTACGACACGTTTTCTGAGAATCTTGTCACCTTGGAAGTGGACTACTCCGTGAAGGGTGGCGGCCCCGAAGTAAAAGGAAAGGCGGAACTGCAGCTTCAAGGTAAGGCTTACCACATTGTGGGAGGTGGCTATGACATCTATTGCGATGGCGAATCTGTGTGGATTGTGGACCAGACATCCAAGGAAGTCATAATCGAATCGTTGACAGAAGGTCCCGAAGGATATATGACCAATCCGGCCCTCCTCCTCTCACGCCTCGATGAGTTCTTTGATGTAAAATCCATTGCGGGCAGAAAATACACCCTGAAGCCCAAGACAAAAGGAGAAATCACCGTGGCTGAAGTAACATTTTCTCCAGAAGGAAAGCTCGTTTCTGGAGTTTTCACAATGTCCGACGGCAATGCCTGGACCATCACAGTCAGCAAAATGACAACGGCCCCTCAGAAACCCCTCACCGCCTTCCACCCGTCAGTCCGCTTCGACAAATCCTGGATCATAACTGACCTGAGATAGCTCTACCTTACCTGATCCTCGTCATTCCCGTCAGACTGACTCTTGCGGGAGATTCCTCAAATCAATGCGCTAATCTTGCAGAAATTAGCAAGAAACTGCTCGCTTATATCCTTGATATACAACGAGATAAACAAAATGCCTGCTGTCGTGATGCAGCAGGCATAAATCGTAATCTGTTGATTGTTAGTGTGTTGTGGTGCCAAATTGCTTGAGCTGTATGCTTAAATTGCTTGAACAGTGATGCCTAAGTAGTTGTACATTAGGCTTTTACGTAAAATCACCTGCGGTAAATGGAGCAGGTGATTTTGTGTAACTTATTGATAGATAGTCTTTTGCTATTTTTCTTCTTTTGAGATGGATACAGTATAGGTTGTTGGTTACCAGTACCTTCTGCAAGCTGCCGTCTACCAGCTGCCGCCGGCGCCGCCGCCACCGAAGGATCCGCCGCCGAAGCCGCCAAACCCTCCGCCGAAGCCACCGCCGAAGGAGCCTCCTGAGGAGCCCCAGCCGCTGTAGGGGCGGCCTGTGGTGATGATCGGGCCGGTGTAGATGGTGCGTCCTCTGCCTGAGCCAGGACCAGAGCCAGAACCAGAACCGGGACCACCGCTTTGGCTCTTTGACAGGATGACGAGCACGAAGACTATGATGAGAAGCATTAAGATGCCTGCTGCAATCGCACCGGCATCCTCCTCGTCAAATTCGTCCTCACGAAGCTCTGATATCTCTCCGCTTGCAAGTTTCATCAGAACTTTGCAGGCTTCAGCTACGCCATCGTAGTAGTCCTCATTCATAAAATGAGGAATCATCACTTCGTTGATTATCCTTTTTGCATATGCGTCAGGGATTGCTCCTTCAAGTCCGTAGCCGACAGCTATGAAGACCTTGCCTGCTGTCCTGTCTTTGGGCTTGACAAGGATTACAATTCCGTTGTCAAATTTCTCTGAGCCGACTCCCCAGTCCAGACCTATTCTGGTCGCATATTCAGATGGCTCATATCCTTCCAGGTCCCTGACGGTCACGACTGCAATCTGGTTGGAGGTTGAATCATCAAAGGCTACCAGAACCCTCTCAAGTTCTTCTGCCTGTCTGGAAGAGAATGTACCTGCAAGGTCGTTCACAAGACGCGCTGGAGATGGCCTGCCCGGTATGGCAAAGGCTGATGGGGCAAGCGATAATGCAAGTGACAGGACAAGTGACAATCCGGCCACCATAGTTATAAGTCTTTTCATCGGCCCTCCTCCTTTTCTTCGAATGAGATCTCGTCAGGAAGTTCGTTTATGTCATCTTCCTGGTATGGGAAATATGTCTTCAGCTTCTCTCCGGCCAGAGTCGCTCCCAAGGCGAGGCCTTCCGCAAAGCGCCCTTTGCGGAATTCTCCTCCCATAACTTCGACCACGTCTGCCCAGAAGTTCTCCGGTACCAGGTCGTTGATGCCTTTGTCGCCGATTATGGCGAAGACCTTGGATTCGACAGCCAGGAAAATGAGCACGCCGTTGCGCTGTGCCGTACGGAACATTCCCAGCTTGTTGAACACTTCCTTGGCTCTCTCCATAGGGGAGACCTTACATTCTCTGTCTATGTGTATGCGGATCTCTCCTGAGGTCCCTTTTTCTGCAAGTCTGACCGCGTCAACAACAGAAGCCTGCTGCTGCGCGGTCAGAAAACCATTCAGTTTCATATCTCTTGATTAAAACTCTACCTTTGGTGCTGTCTCCGCTCCGGCCTGTGCTTCGAAATAGCCCTTCTTCTCAAATCCGAACATCGATGCGATGATGTTGTCCGGGAATTTGCGGATGAGGGTGTTGTAGGCTCTTGCGGTCTCGTTGAATTTCATCCTCTCTGTAGCAATCCTGTTTTCAGTGCCTTCAAGCTGTGCCTGAAGCTCGCTGAAGTTCTGATTTGCCTTGAGGTCAGGATAGTTCTCCTGAATCATAAGCAGTCTTCCGAGTGCGCTTGAAAGCTCGCCCTGAGCTTCGTTGAATCTTGCGATTGCTTCTTCAGAGAGGTCTGAAGGGTCGACAAGAGTCTGTGTAGCTTTTGCTCGTGCAGCTACCACGTTCTCGAGAGTCTCGGACTCGTGCTGTGCGTAACCTTTCACTGTGGCTACGAGGTTCGGGATGAGGTCAGCCCTGCGCTGGTAGACGTTTTCCACCTGTGCCCAGGCAGACTGAACTCCTTCGTCAGCTGTCACCATCTTGTTGTAAGCACCTTTCACCCAAAGGAAAATGCCCAGCACGACAGCTGCAACAATCAATAAAACTGTCAATCCTTTCTTCATATTTCCATTATTTTTATCTTACGCATCTTACTGATGCACCAAATGTTGTTATGTCGCCTTTTGAAAGTACCATTTCTGGCTGTTCGCAGAATACGTATCTGTAGTTGGCCATCGTCTCTCCTACCTTGTCGGCTGTCCAGAACACAGAGTACTCGTTTGTGCCTGAGAAGCTTGCTGCAGGGTACTGTCCGCCTGCTTTCTCACCAAGATTAGAGAATCCGCAAGGGAGGATTGCAAGGCCGCTCTTGTTTGTGATCTCACCTACCTTTGGCCAGTACTCCCACATCGACATACCGTTGAATGCTGCGTCTGCCATAAGGTCTGATGCAATCGAAGTGATGGATCCGTTTTCTGCAACTGTGCATTCCGAGTTGACAGCCTGAGCCATCGCAACCCATTCTGCGTCTGTAGGAAGTCTCCATCCCTCCGGACAAGCCTGCACTGCCTCTTCGTGGCTGTAGTACCTTCCGAACACAGGGCCCATAGCAGCATCGTTGTTGTAAGGTGCTCCGAAAGATGGGTTTGCAAGGTTGTGGCGGAACCAGTCGAGGCCTGCGATGTTGGTATAGTAGTAATCTATGCCGTCTACGGTAATCTTAGGGTCAGATGACTTGATGCCGTTCTCGGTGATCGAGCCCTTTCCTGTCATATCGCCGATAACCACAGTGGCGTATCTTACTCTTGACGCTCCCGAATAGCCTTTTGCAAATGCATAGGCGCTGATGGTGTAGGTTCCGAGAGTGTCAGGGAATGTGTAGGAGAACGTTCCGTCAGACTCCTTGCCGTCAAGTGTCAGGCCGTTCTCGTATCTTGTTGTGTCCGAAGCAGTCATACCGGGTGTGACTTTCCAGTAGTAACCGAGCTCATCGCCCTTAGGGTGGCTGACGCCTTTAGGTGTCATTGTCAATTTCTGTCCAGGTGCTATGAATTCCGGTGCGTAGAATGTCAGTGATCCGTTCAGCGACGGAAGGACTTTTGTGTCGTCATCTTTCTTGCAGGACACGGCTGTAAGGACGGCCGCTGCAAAGACTAGCAGATAAAGTTTACGAAAACTCATTATTCTATCTCAATTTTTAATTGTAATCTTGCAAAGATGGGCATTTTAATTCGAAAAACCGCTAACTTTGTACAAATACTTTGCCTTAGAAACGATTATGGGAAGAATTGTCAGGATATTCATATCATTAACACTGCTTTGCGCAGCCTTTTCCTGTGCCCCGCAGCGAGGTTATGTCACCATTACCGGTTTTGCCCAAGGTGGCACATATGCAGTGAAGTTCAACATCGAGGGAGTCGAGACTGCTCCCGAGGAGATCCGTGACTCGATAAATTCAATACTTTCAAACATCGACAATTCACTTTCCGGATATAACAAGAATTCTCTCCTGAGCCGTTTCAACGAAGGGACTACCATCGCTCCCGACCGTCTTTTTATGGATATGTATGCGAAGGCATATGACATATTCCTTGAAACCGAAGGCGTCGTCGACGCAGCGTCAGCGCCGCTTTTCGATATATGGGGCTTCGGCTTCGCCAATGAGTCGCTTCCCTCGGACGAGGTCGTCGCTCAGACGCTGAAATCAAGCGGAATGTCAAGGTTGAAAAGGGATATAAGGGAAGCCGTCAACGCTCGCGGAATGCTCGCTCCGGCTGATCTTCTCACTAGCGGAGGGGCAATGCCAAAACTTAATTATAATGCTATAGCTCAGGGATATAGCTGCGACCTGGTAGCAGAGTACCTATACTCCCTTGGAGTCAAGGATATGATGGTGGACATCGGAGAAATCTTCTGCGACGGAGTAAACCCGTCAGGCCGTCCGTGGACCTTGGGAATAGACCGTCCGGAGGATGGCAACAACGATCCCGGTTCGCAGATCCAGGGCATATTCAAGGCTCCCGAAGGCCCTCACGGCATAGTCACATCCGGTAACTACAGAAAGTTCTATATCCGCGACGGAAAGAAGTACTCCCACTCCATAGATCCCCGCACTGGCTATCCTGTCCAGCACTCACTTCTAAGTGCAACGATAGTTGCGGAAAATGCCACTCTGGCCGATGCCTATGCCACATATTGTATGGTCCTGGGACTTGAAGAATCTCAAAGATTCCTTGCTTCCCGTCCAGATCTTGAAGGCTGCCTTGTCTATGATGAGGGTGGGGTTTTCCAGACCTGGTGCTCAGATGGATTTGTCCTTGAGGAAGCAGAATAAGACTACATCGCAGCAATAATTTCCAACGAACGTAAAAGAGTCTGTGTCAGCCATTCGGTCACACGTATGGCTGCGTCCGGGCATATGCCGGCACTATGCAGCGCCGTCGTGACCAGCGCAGCTGGAATCAGGGCGGTGGTAAGAGGCAGCGCCAGCAGGTTGGTCAGCAGGAAATTTCCGGGCAGGCTCCTGAAGTACATATATGCCAAAGGCCCGGTGGTGATCTGGCAGGCTATGGAAAGGGAGGCCGCTTCCCAGACCCGCCTCATTATGTTTATACGTGATCTCAGACTCGTCGGGTCGCCTTCTTCGGAAGGCCAGAAATCGCGCAGCCAGGGATATATGAACGCGATTCCGGCCATTGCGGCATAGGACAGCTGGAACCCGACTGAGCGCACAGAGGCGGGGGACAGGACGACCTGGATTATGAGGGCGGCAAAGAGCACGCTTGCGGTGGTGTGGTGACGGTGCGTAGCGCGTGCGGTCTCATTCAGCAATATGAAAAGAAAGGCACGCACAATTGACGGCCCGGCCCCTGTGGCGAGGGTGTAGAAGCCGCAGGCCGCTATGGTTATGATGGCCTTTGTATATATGGCCGTCCTGGAGTTGCCGATGGCTGATAATGAATACCTTACAAGTCCATATATTATACCCAGATGAAGTCCGGACAGGGCAAGGATGTGTGATGCTCCACTGTTGCGGAATGCTTGTGTGGTCTCAGGCGAGAGGTCCTCTCGGGCACCTGTGATAAGAGCCTTGATAAGGGCGTTGGTCTGAGTGTCACAGAAAGGTATCCTGTCTACAGCCCCACGCAAGGCTTCGCCGAATTCTTCGGCCGCCGCCACCCGCCAGGGCATCGAACTGACTGCCGCTACACTCCCGTGGAAATACGTAAACATCCCTAAGGATATGCCCAAACAGCCTATAATCAGCCATATATATGCTGGAGCAAACTTCCTGTGCACCGGATGCAGCAGCACTGCTGTCAGGCCTAAGGTGACAGTCAGGGCAACGGTGATGTGCGACAGGCTTTCTGTGTGCAGGAGATGTCCTGCATAGGCGGCGATGAAGGCGCCGGCGGCAAAAGGTAAGGCAAACCCCACGATGTCTCTCTCCACGTTCATTTAATACCTATTTTTTGCTAAAGTAGCGATTATTTTTATAACTTTGCAAAGATAGTCTTGAAAATAAAACAAATTACATAAAATATGATCATCTTAGTACTGAATTGCGGAAGCTCATCGCTTAAGTATCAGCTCCTTGATATGAAGAGCGACGAAGTCTACGACCTTCTCGCCAAGGGTCTTGTCGAGAGAATCGGAATGGAAACAGGTTGCCTCAAACACCAGGCGACAGGAAAGGAAAAGCTCGTCAAGGAAATGCCAATTGAAGACCACACTGTAGCTATCAGAGCGGTGATGGATGCACTTCTTGACAAGGAGGCCGGATGCCTCACAACTCTTGAGGACATCGAGGCGGTAGGACATCGCGTGGTGCACGGAGCAGAGGAGTTCGTGTGCAGCCAGATGATAACCGACAAGGTAATCGCACAGCTCGAAAAATGCTCGGTGTTCGCACCGCTCCATAACCCTGCAAACATCCTCGGTATCAGGGCCGTGTCAGCTGTCCTTCCGACAGTTCCGCAGGTAGGTGTGTTCGACACAGCATTCCACCAGACAATGCCGGCATATGCATATATGTATGCCCTGCCATATGAATATTATGAAAAATACGGCATCCGCCGTTACGGTTTCCACGGAACAAGCCATAAATATGTGGCTGCCAAGGGAGCAAAGTTCGCGGGACTCGATCCTGAGTACTCAAAGGTAATCACCTGCCACCTCGGAAACGGAAGCTCGATCGCTGCAGTCCTCAATGGCAAATCTATCGACACAACTATGGGATTCACTCCGCTTGAAGGACTCATTATGGGTACAAGATGCGGCAGCGTGGATCCGGATGTGGTGACATACATCCAGGAAAAGGAGGGTCTTACTGCTGCTGAAATGAGCAAGGTGCTGAACAAGAAGAGCGGTTTCCTCGGTCTTTCTTGCGTATCATCAGATGCCCGCGACCTTGATGAGGCTGCAAACAACGGCGATCCAAAAGCGAAACTTACCCTCAAGAAGCTTACCTATGATATTACAAAGTACATCGGAGCCTATGCGGCTGCGATGAACGGTGTTGACCTCATCGTGTTTACCGGAGGTATCGGCGAGAACAACAGCCGTCTCCGCAGAAGAGTGTGTGAGAATCTCACTTACCTCGGTGTGAAATTTGACTACGATGCAAACGTAGTAAGAGGCGAGGACACTATCATCACTCTCCCTGACTCAGCTGTGAAGGTGGCCCTCATCACTACAAACGAGGAGCTTATGATCGCACGCGACACAATGAACATTGTACAGAACGAAGAATAATTACATAAATTGATATAGATATGTTTACAAAATTTGAAGAGATATTTGCGGAACTCCAGAAAAGAGGCGCAAGAAAGAGAATGATCGCAGCTTGGGGCGTTGACAGCCACACTATCGCAGCTGCAGGCAAGGCAGTAGACCTCGGTCTTGTTGACGTTACCCTCGTAGGTGACGAGAATATGATCGCTGAGGCTTGCAAGGAAGAGGGAATCGATGTTGCAAAGTTCACTATCGTACACAACCCTAACGAGCTTCCTGCAGTGGCTCAGGCTGTAAATATGATCCGTGAGGGTCAGGGCGACTTCCTTATGAAGGGTCTCTGCTCTACAGACAAGTTCCTCCGCGCTATCCTTAACAAGGAGACTGGTCTCCTTCCTCCAAAGGGTACCCTTACTCACTGCGCAGTTCTCGAGAATCCTAACTACCACAAGCTCCTCTTCGTAGGTGATATGGCCGTTATCCCTGCTCCGGACTTCAAGCAGAAGCAGATCATTATGGGTCATCTCGTAAACACAGCTCACGCTGTAGGTATCGCTAAGCCTAAGGTTGCCATCATCGCTGCCACAGAACAGATGCTCGCAGGTATGCCTGCTTGCGTTGAGGCTGCTATGCTTGCAAAGATGGTAGACCGCGGACAGATCAAGGGATGTGTCGCAGACGGCCCTCTCGCACTTGACGTGGCTGTAAGCAAAGAGGCTGTAGAAATCAAGGGTCTTCACAGTGAGGTTGCAGGTGATGCAGACTGCCTCCTCTTCCCTAACATCGAGTCGGCTAACGTATTCTACAAGACCAACTCAATGCTCGCAAAGGATGTGAAGCAGGCTGGTATGATGGTAGGTGCAAAGGTTCCTTGCGTACTTTCAAGCCGTGCGGACAGCATCGACACAAAGCTCAATTCAATCGCAATCGCAGCAATGTCTGTAAAATAATATCTTTATGAAAGGTAGAGTACTGGCAGTAAATACAGGATCCACCTCGACTAAAATAGGCTTCTTCGACGGAGGCGAGAAACTTTTCGAAAAGAATCTCACACACTCTGTCGAGGAATTGTCAAAATATGAATCCGTAATGGACCAGGACCAGATGCGTCTTGGTACCATTATGGATTTTTTGTCAGAGAAGGGGATCGCTCTTGAGAGCATAGACATAGTAATGGCCCGCGGCGGTCTCATCACCCCGATCAAGACCGGAGTCTATTGGGTCAATGATGATATGAAGGAAGCGCTCCGCGAAGCCAAGGAAGGAAAGCACGCCTGCAACCTCAGTGCGCTGATTGCCGCTGACATTGCAGACAAGGTCAATGAGGCCCGTGCAGAGAAGGGACTTGCAGCAGACTGCGGTTCGTTCATCGCGGATCCTCCTATGGCAGACGAGATGCTTCCGGAAGCAAAGATCGGCGGACTCCCTGAGTTCCCTCGCAGAGCTCTCTTCCACGCTCTGAACTCACGTGCAATCGGCCGCAGATATGCAAGAGAGCACGAAACTGACTATAATAAGGTGACAGTCATCGTCGCTCATCTTGGAGGAGGAACATCAGTCACTCTCCATAGAAACGGTGAGGTTATCGACACAAACGACGCTCTTGGCGGCGACGGACCTATCAGTCCGGAGCGTGCGGGAAGCGTACCGGGTTTCCCTCTTGTTGAAATGTGCTTCAGCGGAAAGTATACCAAGGCCGAGGTGATGAAGAAACTTGTAGGCAAGGGTGGTGCAGTAGGCTTCTTCGGCACAAACAATTTCAAGAGTGTAGTTGACCGTGCGGCTGCAGGTGATCCTGAGTGCAAGGTCTTTATAGACGGCTATTGCCTCAGCATCGCAAAATATATCGGTGCTCTGGCTACAGATGTATGTGGCAAGGTTGATGCTATACTCATCACTGGCGGAATTGCCAGAAGTGAGGCCATCATTGCTGACATTACATCAAGAGTGTCGTTCATAGCTCCTGTAGAGGTGTATCCGGGAGAGGATGAACTTGAGTCTCTTGCTGAGAACGGCTATGGCATTCTTGCCAAGGAATTTGAGATCAAGACCTACCATAAGGAAGGCTGATCGTATCTTGAATTGTGTGTGAAAAACTTTAAGACGATGAAAATTGCAAGATTTTTAACCTGTGCTCTTCTTCTGGCCGCAACTCTGGCCTGCAAGAAAGAAACTCCTCTGCATCTTCCGGAAGTGCCGGCAGACATTACGGCAATGGAGCTTGAAGGTCAGATAGAACTGACCATTGATAAAGACCTAAATCGCGTGGACGCGGTGATGGAGGAGTCAGCTGACCTCTCTTGTGTGCGTGTGCTCAAACTGGAAATGAATGAGGACACTTATCTGCTTGAAGAACGTGACTATCTGGATCTTACCACCCCTGACACGCTTCTTCTTATGAGTACTCAGGAGGAGAAGTGGGTGGTCAGCGCAGTCCAGCCTGTCAGCAGATATATTAAAGTTGAGGGACAGGTCGGGGACGCTGAGATAGATGTCGTAAACCGCAAGGCTATTGTCTATCTGTCTAAGGCTCAGGATCTGTCGGCTGTGACTTTCCTGGATATAAAACTGGAGGCACTTGGCTCTGTAGTGGTTTCTACTGCAGCTCTGATCGATGGCACTGCCCAGTCAGAAAGAATGCCTGTTGAGTTCCCTATGACTTTGGACTGCAGAAATGACCGTGTGTTCACAGTGGAGTATCAGGGCGCGGAATACGAGTGGACTGTACGTTTCGCCTTGTTTGATTCGCCTGCAGAAGTGACTTCGCTTGATGTGTGGGCCTGCCACGTGGATGTTGAGGCGCACTTTGATGCAGACGGTGAGCCATCTCTGATGATACGCAAGCAATCGGGAGAATGGACTGCAGTGGAGGACATCACTGTTCACGGCTCTGATGTCAAGGCCAGAATCAGCGGACTGACTCCGGCGACTTCATATGAGGTTAAGATAGTTGACGCAGATCAGGAAAGCGAGCCGGTTGCATTTGAGACCGAGGCTGCTGAGCAGGTGCCGAATATGTCATTCGACAGCTGGCATCAGGACGGAAAGGTATGGTATCCATATGCCCAGGGACTTTCGTATCCAGAGGCAGCTTGGGATTCTGCCAATCCTGGTTCTGCCACATTCATCGGTTCTTCCACTGTACCTGAGGAAACACACGTTGTTTCGGGTAAGGCTGCCAAAATGGAGAGCAAGGAGGCTAAGGTACTGTTTGTGAGCGTCTTTGCAGCCGGAAACCTTTTTACAGGCAAGTTCCTTGAGGTAGACATAATGTCGCAGGGAGCGAGCCTCGACTGGGGCTATCCGTTCACCTGCCGTCCTACAGCCCTGAAGGGATATTATTCCTACACTCCGGCCATCATCAACAAGACCAAGGATCCTTACAAGGATAAGGCAGGTGAGACCGACAGATGTCAGATAACCGCCTTCCTTACCGACTGGGACAAGCCGTTTGTGGTCAACACGACAGAAGGCCAGTTCGTGGATATGTACGCGGATTACATTATTGCTTCAGCAAGGCTCGAATCAGATGAAACCACAGAAGGTTACAAGGAATTCAGACTCGATTTTGAATATAGGGACACAGAGCGCAAGCCTACATATATAGTAATATCAGCCTGCGCCTCCTACCTCGGTGACTACTTCACCGGAGGCGTCGGCAGCACCCTCTACATCGACGAATTCGAACTTCTATACGAATAATAATTAAATAAGCTGATCAATTGATGGTCAGCTTATTTTTTGCTTGGATATAACGGTCTGGAGGGTGACGCTGGAAAAACCATGGCCGCCCGTGGCCTTGTGAACGGGAGGGGCCCGCTCCGAAGGAGTGGGAGGGATTTAGTTTTTCCAGCGTCACCCTCCGGATCACATTTATAAATAGTGTCTTACTAAAGAGTGAACGTTATTCAAACAGATTTCGTTTCGGGAATCTGGAGCTGTAGGCTTCGCGGCATTGCTTGAAGAGGGCGTCGGTGTAGCGGGCCTGGCTCGGGCCTCTCCAGGTGCTGGTGTTTGTGATCATAATCCAGCATTCGCCGTCAGGGAAGTATTTGACCAGAGCAGTTGTCCCTGAAAGTGTGCCTGTTCTGCTCCATCCCTTTGCAGGGTCAGTGTCGTTCCATCCGAGGGAGTAGGTTTCCTTGTCGAAATATTCAGTCATCTGAGCTACGGCTTCCGGTGATATTATGTCCTTGACTTCAGGTCTTCCGTCGATCGATGCTACAAGTCTCGCGATTTCTGCCGGTGAGCCGCACCAGGCTCCTGCTCCTGAGAGCAGGGGGATGTTGTTGCCGCCATAGCATCTTTCCACCATTATACCGCTGTCGTTGTACTCCTGGATGAACTTGCCGTCTCCCTCGTGGGTGTAGTATCTGACCTCGTTGTCACGTTTGTCGCTGTAGTATGAACCTCCGATGTGCATATCATAGCATCCGGCAGGGAAGAGCACGTCTTCGCGGATAAACTGCTCGTAGGGCTTGCCTGACACCTTCTCGATGATCTCAGACAGCAGGAGGTAGCCGAAGTTGGAGTACCTCTCCCATTCGCCCGGCATAAAGCTCAGACGATGACGCAGTACCAGTTTGAAGAAGTCTTCCTTTTCAGGCGGGCAGTCCAGCCCCATCTGGTGCTTTACGTCTCTCGAAGAGAAGAGAGGATCGCGGTAGAAGCCGCCCTGATGCCTCAGAAGGTGTTCCACTGTGATCTTGTGGTAGTTCTTATCCTTGATTACAGAGTTGAACAGTGAGTCGTTGAGGATTCCTCTCGGTCCGAAGACAGTGTCCTTTATGCTCAATGAGTCCCTTTCCTGTAGGACCATTATGCCGACTGCGGTTATGAGCTTCGACACCGAAGCCATACGCAGGATGTCAGATGGCTCCATTTTCTTGCCTTCTTCCTGGTCAGCCCAGCCGTAACCTTTGGCATATAGAAGGGAATCATTGCGCATAACAGCCAGCGAAGCTCCCTTCATAGACCACTGGCTCATATATTTTTCTACCTTTTTATCCAATCCCACGAGTTCCGGAATCTCTGATCTGCTGTTGCTGAGGGTGTCGTTGAGATATACCCTTGGTGCTGCCAATGGCTCAGGTCTTGGAACAGGCTTGTGTATAATCACAAAGGCCATCGCGATTGCGGCGGCCAATAGTGATAATATGATTGCTGATAATCTTATTGCTTTCTTCATCTTTGAAATCTGTTAGAGCAGTCCGGATCTGCGGGCGAACTCTATGATAAGGTCGGCGCTGCCCTCAATGCCCAAAACGCTTGAATTGATGCAGATGTCGTAGCCGGAGGCCATTCCCCAGTTGCCGAATGAATAGTAGTTGTAGTACTCCTCTCTGCCTTTGTCTTTTTTGTTGACGAAATGCTCTACATTCTCTGGAGTTGCCTCGCCTCTTTCGCAGGTGCGCTTCATTCTGTCTTCGAGAGGTGCGGTGATGAAAACGTTCAGGGCGTTTTCGTGATTACGCAGGATGTAGTCAGAGCAACGGCCTACGATGACGGCAGAACCCTGCTCGGCTATCTTGAGGATTGTCTCACTCTGCATCTTGAAAAGACCGCTTCCACTCGTATATTCCTCTGACCCGCCGATAAATGTGCCGGAAAACAATGTGGAGAAGGAAAATGACTTCCTTTCATCGCTTTTCTTGAAAAGCTCCGCGCTGAATCCGCTGTCCTGGGCTGCCTTGTCGATCAGTTCTCCGTCATATACGGGGATGTTGAGCTTGCGTCCCAATGCGGCCGCGATGTCCTTGCCGCCGCTGCCGAACTGTCTTCCTATATTGATGATGATCTTCTTTTCCATAGCATTAGAATTTTATACCCAAGTCAGCTGGAGAGTCTCCATCTTTCATCTTTCCGAATTTCTTGAACAGCGTTCCCAACATTGTGAAGGCAAGTACGCAGGACATCACATCTGAGATCGGGTAGCTGAGCCATACACCAGTCTCACCCCATTTAAGCGGAAGGAGATACAGCAGTGGGAGAAGGAAGAGGATCTGTCTTGAAAGAGACAGGATGATAGACTTCCTTACCATACCCAGACACTGGAACAGGTTGGTTGAGACGATGTGCGCACCGATGATAAGTACCACTGAGTTCATCGTTCTCAGACCCTTGGCTGACATCTCCATCAGTTCCGGATCGTGCGTGAAGATCGAGACTGCTGTCTTAGGAAGAAGTACGCAGATTATGAAGCATAAGCTGGTTGCTATTGTGGCAAGACCGACTGTCTTCCAGAACACCTCCTTGACTCTCGAGTACTTTCTTGCACCGAAGTTGTAGCCTGCGATAGGCTGCATACCCTGATTCAATCCAAGACATATCATTATGAACATAAATGAGATGCGGTTGCAGATTCCGAATGCTCCGATACCGAGGTCGCCCGCATATCGACGGAGCTGCTGGTTGATGAACAGGGTCACAAGGCAGGCTGCCGCGTTCATCAGGAACGGTCCGAAACCTATGCTGAGGGACTCCTTGGCAATGCGCCAGTCCAGTCGGATTATACCTTTTTCGAAGTGAAGACTCCTGCTCTTGTCACTGAAGTGCCTCATCACGATTACAAGAGATGCCGTCTGGGAGATTACTGTAGCCCAGGCTGCTCCCTTAATGCCCATATCAAATGTAAAGATGAATATAGGGTCGAGTATCGTGTTCAGAACTACCGTGAAGATTGTCAGCATCATAGCCTTCTTCGGGAAGCCTGACGACCTCATCTGGGCGTTAAGTCCGAAGTACAGGTGTGTTATGATGTTTCCGTAAAGGATGATCTTCATATAGTCCTTTGCGTAAGGAAGGGTGTTCTCGCTGGCACCGAAGAAATAGAGAATCGGGTCGATGAACACCAGGGCTGCGATCATAAAGAGGACTCCTAGGATGATGTTCAGGGACACCACGTTGCCAAGCACCTTGTTGGCTGCGTTATAGTTCTTCTGGCCCAGGAGGATCGACATCAATGATGCCGCACCCATTCCCACGAGGGTTCCGAATGCTGTGGAAAGGTTCATCAGCGGGAAGGTCACAGCCAGTCCTGAGATAGCCAGAGGACCTACCCCGTGTCCGATGAAGATACTGTCCACCATATTATAAAGTGACGACGCTGTCTGCGCAATGATGGCAGGCAGCGCGTACTGCTTGAGCAGTTTGCTTATTTTTTCTGTTCCTAGTTCGGTAGGGATAGATTTGTTTGCGTCCATTTATTCTTCCGGTTTTGCAACTACTTCCAATTCAAAGACGAGAGGTGAGTAACCAGGGATGCTGGAGCCGCTTCCGGAATGTTTGTAGCCGTATGGGGATGTGAACACCGCAATTCCTTTCTCGAATGCGCCCATCTGTCTGAGTGCGAGGGCGAAGCCTGTGATGATGCTGCCTCCGTCACTTCCCATTGTGATGGTTGTGTAGTCTGTGCCCCAGTCGATCTGTACAGGCTCATAAGTCCTGCTTGCGGAGTAGAGTCCGTTGTCTTTTGCGACTTTTTCCTTGTTTGTGTCGAACACAAGTCCATTGAGGAGCTTGCCGGTGTAGTTGATGTAGATTGTGGTGTCTTTAGTGAAAGCGAATTCGGCCTTGGTTGTGCTCTTGAAGTACATACCGTCGAATTTTGTTTCCTCAGCGTCACTTTCCTTTGCCTTCATCACCACGAACTTTGTGGTGTCCATATCTCCGAACTCAGCTTTGTTCGCCTCGAAATATTTCTGGATCTGCTGTTTTTCCCAAGACTCTATTGTGTCGGTGAAATCCTTGATGGTGATGTCGTAGATTGTGTGGCTTCCTGAAGTGGCTTTCTCTATGTACTCCTCTGCTGAACCGTATGATGAATAAGTCATCAGCCAGCCAGGGATGACCACCTTCTTTCTGTCTCCGACCCTCATACCGAGAACTACGTCCGCCAGACCTGCCTGGATTGTGTTCTTGAAGGTTGTGGACACTTTCGGACCATAGTAGGTGGTAGTGTCGTACTTGCCGAGCTGCTTTGCAGTCTCCTTGTTGGTGTAGGTCGAGATGTTTCCTTCAAGGTCGGTTGTTGTGTACTCGGCAAACATATAGCCGTCTTCCTTGACCTCTTTTCCTCCTTCTCCCTTGGTATCTTCCAGGATATAAACGCCTAACTCTGTCGACTTGGCGTTTGGATAATTGTTCTGGATCCAGGCTTCTAAATACCTCTTTTCCGCTACGTTCGTTCCTTCTACTACTGCCTTAGCGCAGCCTGCAGCTGCCAGAGCAAGAATGATATATGCGGCTTTTCTAAAAATAGTCTTCATTATCGGTTCTGAAATTTTAACCCACAAAGATAGTAAAAAAATGAATGTAATCAGTCGTTGGACACTCCGACGACCCAAATTTTAAATGCCAGGGCTGAGTTAGCAGGAATTATGCCAAATGTTGTGTTGCCGAAGCCATATTTTCCAGTGAAGAGAATTTCGCATTCTTCACCGGCACGCACGCCCTTCAGGCCGTTTCTGACACCCTCCAGAAGCCTTGCGTCAGTAAGGTCTGTCTCGTAAATCGAATAGTCGGCGTCAGTGATGTCCCATCTTGCCTTTTCCGCTGTTGCCTTGTGGTTTGTACCGAAGAGGTTGGATTCGGTGATGGAGCCGTTGAAGACGTAACCGGCATAGTAGAAAGACACGGCTCCGTTCTGTTCAAGAGCCTCTCCGGTTCCCTGCTTCAAGGTCAGTCTTGTTGAGCCTCCGTTGTACGACACAGTCATCGTGTCCTTCTTTGTCTTTGTTACGTAAGAGTCGATCTTGTTCTCCTGGTTGGTGTACTCGACCTCGAGTTTCTGCTTGACGCAGGAACTCATTCCGATGACGCAGGCGAGCAATGTGATATATTTGATTATCTTATTCATATTCAGTCAGATATATGTGTGTGTATTTTTCGATATATTCAGGAACTTCGGCGATTGTAGCGACGTCGCCCGGCTTGTTCAGGCGCCCGCCTGCGGCGTTCTCGTGTCCTCCGCCGTTGAAGAACATTCTTGCGCATCTGTTCGCGGATGTTCCTTTCTTCGACCTTATCGACACCCTGATCCTGTCCTCCTCTTCTTTCAGCAGCAGGCTCATCCTGACTTTCCCGATGGAGAGCGGCATATTTACGAATCCTTCGGTGTCGCCGTCCTGGACCTTGTAATTATGCATAGTCTCCGTGTCAAGCACTATGTATGCCACGCCGTCCTCAGTGATCTTCATAAGGTCCTTCATCATATGGCCCATAAGGCGGAGGCGGCTCTCGCTGTGCCTGTTGTACAGCTCTGAAAGTATGTTGTCCCTGTCGACTCCGGCCGCAAGAAGGGATGAAGCCATTCCAAGGGTGCTCGGGTAGACGGAGTTTGCAAAGTTGTTGGTGTCCGTGGTCATACCTGTCATCAGTGCTGTGGCGCACGCTGCAGGAAGTCTTGAGGCGTCAGAGTCAATCTGAGGGAAGGCCATCAGGATGTGGTAGAGAAGCTCGGAAGCGGATGAGATCTGTGTCTCGGAAAAAGAGACCGCAAAACTCTCTCTGTCAGGGCCGATGTGATGGTCGATCAGAACCTTTGCCGCCTTGGATGATTCCAGTGCCGGGGCCATAGCGTCCGTTCTATGGAAGGCATTGAAATCCAGGCATATGATGAGGTCGCTCCGGGCCAGTGCATTCTCTGCTTCCGCCTTGCCTGTGCTGTGTGCGCATATGGCTCCGGCAGGTATTTCTGAAGTTATGAAATCAAGGTATGCAGGGTAGGGGTCCGGGATGATGATTTTGTGCTCCTTCTTGCCGAGCATACTCAGAAAATGGTACATCGCTGTGCAGCTTCCCATTGCGTCACCGTCGGGCCTCATATGGGTGACGATGGCGATTCCGGCTGCCTGGGCAATCAGTGAACCGAACTTGTGAATGTTGTCAAAATTGATATCCTGCATTTTATTCCGTTGATTTTTCGGGTGCAAAATTACAAAATTATATTGCATATCATAAATCAATTTCATAACTTTGTCCGGAATTTTAAAAGCGAAAATATAAACACTAAGATAATGAGTTCAATTGTTAGAAAGGTATTTACCTATTTGATCCTCCCAGCAGCTATTGTGGGATTGACTTATCTGCTCGTTCAGAGCATTATGGAGCCTGTTAAGTTCAACAAGCACAAGGATTATCGTTCAGAGATCGCAATCCAGCGTCTTAAGGACATCCGCGATCTCCAGGTGGCTTACAAGAACGTTAACCATCGCTACTCTCCAACTATCGACTCACTCAAGCTTTTCTACAACGAAGGAAAGATGAAGATCGTTCTTCAGGTGGGTTCAAAGGATGACTCGCTTGCAATGGCAAACACTGAGAAGGTTAAGAAGCAGTATCGCAACCTCAAGGGTGACAAGCTCCAGGCTAAGCTTCACGAGCTCTATCTCGCAGGAAACAAGAACCTCGTATTCCAGGTTGTAAGTGAGATTCCTGTAAAGGACACTCTCTTCACACACCGTCCTGATTTCGTGGTTGACTCACTTGCATTCATCCCATTCAGCGGTGACTCAGTGATTATGGAGTCAACAATCAAGACTGTTTCTGGTGTAAAGGTTCCGCTCTTCGAGGCTTCAATGCCATATAAGAGCCTCCTCAAGGGTCTTGACAACCAGCTTCGTATCAACCTCGATGCAGAGCAGGAGGACAAGGGCCGTTACAAAGGACTTCAGGTCGGTAGCATCTCTGCTCCAAACAACAACGCAGGTAACTGGGAGTAAAGTTGACTATGACAAATATAAAAGACAGGGTATCCATTCAAGTCAGCTTGAGTGGATATTCTTTTAAGATACAGGATCGAGATGGTTCGTACTCTTCCGGATGGATGAGTGCGGACCGTGTCTTTACGACTCCGGAGTTTCAGAAGAGGTATTCGCAGGTGGATATCTCGGTGTTTACTCCGAAGTTCGCCCTGATACCCTCACATTTTCATCATCCTCTGCGTGTCAGGGAAAATCTGGCAGAGGTGGCGCGTCTGGAGGACTCCGATAAGGTGGAGTCAGTGGACGTGCCGGAATTTGCAGCTGTTCTGCTGTATTCAAACACAATAGGCGAGACCTTGTCCAAGGTCGTTTCAGAGACAGTGCTTATGGCGGACGGCTCGAAATCGTCTCCTCTTCCGGAAATATATTTTATGCTCAAGGCCCTTCCTCAGCTTCCAGACTACAACAAGATCCTTGCATCTTATGTGGACGGCTATCTTTATCTGACAATAGCTCAGGGCCGAAGCCTTCTTTTGTGCAATTCCTTCCGTGCTCCGGATTTCACCACAGCCGAATATTTTATATTTATGGCAATGAAGAAACTGCAGCTGAATCCTGAAGTTTCCACAATTACTTTCAGGACCTCCCTTGAGAGTGAGGAGGAAATGTCGCTTTACAGGTATTTTAAATGTGTTGAGGTGCTATGAGAATTATAGGCGGAAGACTCAAAGGCAAGACTATCCTTCCTCCTAATGGTTACAAGGCTCGTCCTACGACGGATTTTGCCAAGGAAGGACTTTTCAATATTCTTAATAACGAATATGATATGGAGGGACTTCAGGTTCTTGACCTGTTCGGTGGAACGGGTGCCATTTCATATGAGTTTGCTTCCAGAGGGGCTTCGATGGTCTATTGTGTGGAAATGCTCCCGCTTCACGCCAACTTCATCAAGTCTCAGGCGGCGAAGTTCGGTATGAAGAATCTTACAGTTGTCCGTCACAACGTGTTCGAGTTCCTGGACATATGCCGTGAGAAGTTCGACATTATCTTTGCCGATCCTCCTTACAGCATTGACGGGCTTGCAGACATCCCTGATAAGGTGTTTGAGAAGGACATCCTTCATCCGGGTGCCTATTTCATCCTCGAGCATCCGGAGGAATTCAATTTTGAGAGCCACAAGTACTTTGTGAAGGAAAAGAAGTACGGCAATGTGCATTTCTCGTTCTTCGAGATGCCAGCGGAATAAAAGCTCCGGCGTGAAGCCGGTATATACATATATATAATAGTAGTGTTAGATTTTTAATTATTATCAGTTTATGAACTTTAACCTGAAAGAAGTGTTCCAGCCCAAGTTTTTCGGGCTGTTTAAGAAAGGTCGTTATGACTCAAAGAAGTTCACATCTGACCTTATCGCGGGCTTGATCGTCGGTATCATTGCCCTTCCTCTTGCAATTGCATTCGGTATTGCCAGCGGCGTAACCCCTCAGCAGGGTCTTATCACTGCAATTGTAGCAGGATTCCTTATCTCATTCCTCGGAGGCTCCAACTTCCTTATCGGAGGACCTACCGGTGCATTCATCGTGATTGTTGCCGGTATTGTCGGACAGTATGGAATGCAGGGCCTTCTCATCGCTACGATTATGGCGGGTGTCTTCCTCGTGGTGATGGGAGTGTGCAAGATGGGAGCAATCTTCAAGTTTATTCCATATCCTATCGTTGTCGGATTTACCAGCGGTATCGCTCTGACGATATTCTCGACTCAGATGAAGGATTTCTTCGGACTTCCTCTTGATCTCCAGGTTCCGGCTGGATTCATCCCGCAGTGGGGCTGCTATTTCCAGAACATCGCAAACATCAACTGGATAGAGTTTGCAATGAGTATGGTCTGCCTTATCATCTGTTTTGCGTGGGGTAAGGTGACCAAGAAGGTTCCCGGTTCGCTTATTGCTCTTATCGTCGGAACAGTGGCTTCGATCCTTCTCAGCCGCTTCGCCGGCCTGGACCTCGCCACCATCGGCTCGAAATTCCCTGAGCTTGCGGAAGGCCTTCCAATGCCGAAGCCGGTTGCGCCTAAGTTTGATTTTGAGACTGTGAAGAGTCTGGTTTCTCCTGCATTCACGATCGCAATTCTCTGTGCAATCGAGTCCCTTCTTGCAGCGATGGTTGCTGACGGTGCGACAGGAAAGCAGCATCATTCCAATACAGAACTTATCGGACAGGGTGTTGCAAACATCATCACGCCGCTTTTCGGTGGTATTCCTGCAACAGGTGCCCTTGCAAGAACAATGGCAAGCATCAAGAACGGTGGTAAGAGCCCTGTGACCGGTATCGTTCACGCTGTGGTCCTTCTGCTGATCTATCTCTTCCTTATGCCATATGCAATCTACATCCCTCTTTCTTGCCTTGCAGCAATCCTTGTACAGGTAGCCTACAATATGAGTGAGTGGAGGACATTCAAGTACCTCCTCCGTGGTGACAAGTCGGATGTGGCTGTGCTTCTGATCACTTTCTTCCTTACTGTGGTTGTGGATCTAACTGTGGCTATCGAGGTGGGAGTCGTACTGGCTATCGTGCTTTTCGTACGTCGTGTGATGGAGACTTCATCTGTCTCAATGCTTACAGGCAGCACAGTGGCAGCTTCAGAGGACTCTGAAATGGCTTCTATGGAGGATACAGAGCGTCTTGAGATCCCTGCAGGAGTAGAAGTGTACGAGATCGACGGACCTTTCTTCTTTGGTCTTGCAAGCCGTTTTGAGGAGTTTGAGAGCAAGGATAACAGCAAGAAGACCAAGGTGCGTGTGATCAGAATGAGAAAGGTGCCTTTCATCGACTCGACTGGAGTGAACAACCTCCGCAACCTTTGCGAAAGAACACGCAAGAGGGGAGTGACAGTGGTTCTCTCGGGAGTAACCGACAAGGTGCGCGCTACCCTTGAGAAGTTCGGCGTAGACAAGGAGATCGGTGCGGAAAACATCTGCCCTCACATCGTTCCGGCTCTCGAAAGAGCTTCACAGCTTTCAGCTGAATAAATATATATACATATATATATAAAGGACGTCCCCAAGATTTTGAGGACGTCCTTATTTTTGTATATCCGTTTATTTGAGCTCGAATGAAGCTGTTGTCTTGATGTCAGCTGATGATGTTCCGATGTGAGCTACGAATTCGCCCTTTTCGGCCTTCCAGCCCTGTGAAGCTACATCGTAGTAGCTCAGGTCGTCAGCGTCGATTGTGAATGATACTGTCTTCTTCTCGCCTGGCTTGAGGGTGATCTTCTCGAATCCCTTGAGTTCCTTTACAGGGCGGTCGATGCTTGCCTGTGAGTCAGCGATGTAAAGCTGAACTACCTCAGCACCCTCGCGGTCACCAGTGTTCTTCACATCCACTGTGATGGTCATAGTGCCGTTTGCGTTCATTGACGACTTCGCTGCCTTAGCCTGGCCGTACTCGAATGTTGTGTAGCTGAGTCCGTGTCCGAATGCCCACTGTACAGGGATCTGCTTAGCCTCGTACCATCTGTAACCTACGTAGATACCCTCATCGTAGTGAGTCTGCCAGTACTCGTCGCCGTCCTCCTTGATACCAGGATACTGGCGATCAGTCTTGATAGGGCCGTCATCATATTTATAAGGTACTGTGAAAGGCATCTTGCCTGAAGGGTTGATCTTACCTGTGAGTACGTCTGCAAGAGCGTTACCTGATTCTGTACCACCGTACCATCCCTGGACTATTGCATCTGCTACATCTGCCCAAGGCATTGATACCGGTGAACCGGAGATGTTTACCACTACAAGGTTCTTTGCAACCGGAGCAAGAGCTCTGATGACATCTTCCTGATGGTATGGGAGGTCAAGCTGGAGACGGTCTGCGCCTTCGCTGTCCTGATGGTCACTCTTGTTGAGACCACCTACGAAGATAACGTAGTCAGCGTCCTTTGCAGCTTCTACAGCCTCGGCGATGAGAACCTCAGGTGTACGGTTGTCAGTAAGGTCCTGACCTGTTGACACAGCGTTGTATGAAGTAGATGTGTCACCGACATATCCTCTTACCCACTGAACGTCAGCCTTGCCTGCGAATGCATTCTGGATACCCTCGAGAGGGTTAACTTCGTATGCAGTCTTGAGGTTTGAACTACCACCGCCCACAACCATCTTCTTCACTGCATTCTCGCCTACGAGGAGGATCTTTCCGCCTTCAGCAACGTTGAGAGGAAGGGTGTTGTTCTCGTTCTTGAGGAGGACAACTCCGGCTGCAGAGATGTCGCGTGCTGCCTGATAGTGCTCAGGGCATACGAAACGGCCGTAATTAGGCTCAGGTCTCATACTTGTGCGGAAGATAGTGCGGAGGATACGGCGGCACTTGTCGTCAAGCTCCTCTGTGCCGTACTTGCCGCTCTTGATTCCCTCAAGGTATGGTCTTGCCATATGGTAGTTTGCATAGCCGTCGCTGGCTGCTCCGCTCAGACCGTTTGTCCAGGTTCCCATCTCGATGTCGAGACCGTTTCTGATAGCCTCTTCGCTGTCGCGGCATCCACCCCAGTCGCTGACTACAACTCCGTCAAATCCCCATTCTCCCTTAAGGATGTCAAGGAGGAGCTTCTTGTTGTGACAGTTGTACTGGCCGTTATAAAGGTTGTATGAACCCATAATAGCCCAGGCGTTACCCTCCTGGACAGCCGCCTTGAATGCAGGGAGATAGATCTCGTGGAGAGTTCTGTCGTCAACTACAGAGTTTGACTGTGTGCGCTGGAACTCCTGGTTGTTCACTGCATAGTGCTTTACGCAGGCTGCAACGCCGTTCTCCTGAACTCCCTGTACGTAAGGTACTACCATCTTTCCTGCAAGGAACGGGTCCTCACCCATATATTCGAAGTTACGTCCGTTGTAAGGAGTACGGCAGATGTTTACGCCAGGTCCCAGAAGGATGTCCTTCTTGCGGTAGCGGGCCTCTTCTCCGATGCTGTTACCATAAAGGAGTGACATCTCCTTGTCCCAAGTTGCAGCAAGGTTGATCAGTGCAGGGAAAGCTGTACAAGAGTCATTTGTCCAACCTGCCTGATCCCACTCGTCCCAGAGTACTTCCGGACGGATTCCGTGTGGGCCGTCAGTGTGCCACACTTCAGGAATTCCAAGACGTGGAACTCCACGTGAGCTGAACTTCGACTGAGCTGTGGTCATACCGACCTTTTCCTCCAATGTCATTCGTGAGAGAGCGTCTTCCACTCTTTCCTCGACAGGGGCATTCGGGTTCAGGTAAGCCGGACCGTCGAATTTCGGCTGTGATCCGCAGGCTGCAAGAGCAAGCGCAGCTGCGGCAAGAATAAATGTTTTCTTCATATAAGTGTATTAGTTTAGTGTTTACGGATGTGTCCGAAGGTATATATTTTACAAATATATAAATTCTTCTTCAAAACACCGTCTTCCTTCGGCACCAACGGTCGAACTTTCCTCACTTTCGGGGATTTGGTCTGTGATTTGATTTGTTCAGATTTGAAAAGTTAAAAATTAAATATATGAAACGAATCTTGCTGACCTTGACGGTCATTGTCGTAGGGCTTTCGGTGATCGCCCCCGACGCGTCTGCACAGACAGGAAAAAGCAATAACGCCACATCCGGCATCGACAAGATGAAGGCAGAATGGCACAAGGATATGGCGGAATTCCGTGCACGTTCTGCCGAAGATCGTCGCCTGGAGGAACTGACAGACTCACTTGCCGGCATACAGGCACGCGCTGCTCTCAAGAATCAGGACTTTGTCTTTGAGGCTTCCAGCGTACAGTTCCGTACAGGAGCTCCGATCTTTGTCAACTCTACCACTACTTTCATCTCTGTAAAAGGCAACCGTGCCGTGGTACAGATCTCCCCAAGCAATTTCGCTTCTGGCCCTAACGGTGTGGGCGGTGTTACAGTTGACGGAATCATATCCGACCAGCAGATCCGCACTGACAGTAAGGGACGTATTACATTCTCTATGAATGTGACCGGAATCGGCATCAACGCCCAGGTAGAGATCTATATGTTCCCGGGATCCAATCAGGCAAACGCCACAGTCTATCCGAACTTCAATTCCAATACAGTCTGGCTTCAGGGTGAAATAGTGCCATACGAGAACTCAAACGTATTCGAGGGAAGCTCATTATAAAACGAATTTATTAAAAACAGGAAGAATTATGAGAAAGATTCTATTTATTTCAGCAGCCGTGCTCTTGATGGCTGCCTGCCAGAAGGAACCGTACACCTTAGACAACGACAACTCTTATCTGGTGTACACTTCACCTGGAAAGGATGTGAATTTCACACAGTACAAGACCTTTGATATGACCGACAGCCTTCTGGTCATTGGCCAGGGAAGCAAGCCTAAGTACGTGCGCAACGATGCTGTGAAGGCAATACTCCTCGATTTCAGAAGAAATATGGAAGCGCGAGGATTTGTCTACACCCCTGACGCAGAAGCGGCGGATCTTGGTGTCCAGCTTACATATGTGATCAAGACAGAACGCTTCGTGCAGTTCTACAGCGATCCATACTGGTGGCTTGACTATCCGGGCTATTGGCCTTCGGGTTACTGGGGCAACTGGAACGGTTATTATATGCCTCGTCCTGTAACCTATACCTACACAACCAACGCATTGCTTACAGACATTGTCAATCTTACAGGAGAACAGAAGGAGGGCACCCCTCTCGAAATACTATGGACTTCCTACATCGGAGGACCTGCGGGATCTACAATCCAAGGCGATGTCACCCGTATGACAGAGGCGATAGATCAGGCTTTCAAGCAGTCTGAGTACCTCAAGAACAAATAGTTAAATGTATAAATATAAATACAATGAAACAGCTTATATATATAATGATGGCGGCAGCGGCACTTGTCCTTACCGCAGGTGAAGCCAGCGCACAGATGGGTAAAAGAGACTATATCAACGCCGGCTGGCAGTTCAACGGAACAGTAGGCAACGATTTCGCCAAGTCGGCTCAGGGATATGGAGCATATATGGAGGGCGGATATTATGTGCTTCCGACCTTGGCAGTAGGAGGCTTTGCAAGCTTCAACACCAACAACCAGTATGTGCCAGAAGAGACATATGTGTTTGACGACAAGTCAGCCCTTACAACAGATCTTTCAAAGTCTGTCTATCAGGTTCCTTTCGGAGTCACTGTGAGATACAGATTCTTGTGGACAGAGGTTCAGCCATATGTCGAGGCCAAGATAGGTACCGAGTACTCTGTGCAGAGCACCTATATGTCCACCTTTGTGAACAGACACGACAACTGGGGCTTTTACATATCTCCTGAGATTGGCGTTACAATTTTCCCTTTCCCACAGACTGATTTCGGCTTCCAGATCGCTGCATACTACAGCTATGCCAGCAACCATAACAGCAGCTACAACATCGCAGGCATAAATAACCTGGGCTTCAAGCTGGGAGTAGCCTTCTGATAGATTGCTAGTTTAGAATAAATTGCTATATTTACGTTTTGTTCCGGTTGATCCGGCTGAGTCAAGCCGCCTGCAACCGGACGACGTAAAGATTTTTTATGACCGAAAGAAAGAAATACAAGACTCTGGTACTGTCCGACATACATCTTGGAGCAAGGTTCTCGAAAGTAGCACACGCCATAGAGTTCCTGACTTCGGTAGATGCGGAAAAGCTAATCTTCAATGGTGACACCATAGACGGTTGGCAGCTCAAGAAGAAAGGCAATCCGTTCTGGGCACTCGAGCATTCAAATTTCTTCAAGACAATAATGAAGATTATGGAGCAGCAGGAGACGGAGATCTACTTCCTCAGGGGCAACCACGATGACTTCCTTGATAAGATAATCCCTATGATCAAGGGCAAGCTTAGCATACTAAAGGATATGGTCATCGAGAGCGGCGAAAAGAAGTTCTTTGTGACTCACGGAGACATATTCGACAATGTGACATCCAAGATGGGCTGGCTGGCGAAGATTGGAGATGTTCTGTATAATGTCCTTCTTGTGCTCAATTACATATATAATAAGGTCCTGAGGCTCTTCGGCAGACCGTACTACTCATTTTCCAAGGTCATAAAGAACAAAGTAAAGCAGGCAGTGGCTAAATCATCAGGATTTGACAAGATGTTAGTAGAAATGGCCAGAACAAAGGGATGTGATGGAGTCATATGCGGTCATATCCACCGTCCTGAGGACAGGATGATCGACGGAATCAGGTACTTGAACTCAGGAGACTGGGTTGAGACAATGTCTGCCCTTGCAGAGACACAAGACGGTACCTGGGAGATTTTGTATTATGAGGATTCTGCTCTGGTAAGGTAGGAAAAGGCGGTTTTTGAAAAAAAGTTGCAAAAAAGTTTGCAGATTCAAAAAATAACGCTACCTTTGCAATCCCAATTCGAAAGGAACTCGCTTGAGACCCAACGATTCGGAAACGGATTGATTCGTTAGCTCAGTAGGTAGAGCACAACACTTTTAATGTTGGGGTCTTGGGTTCGAGCCCCAAACGAATCACAGGAATACAAGTTCTTTTAAAATATTGCTTCCCTAGCTCAGTTGGTAGAGCACGACACTCTTAATGTTGGGGTCCAGGGTTCGAGCCCCTGGGGGAGCACTTAAAAGCAGTTCAGAAATGAGCTGCTTTTTTTGTTGGATCAGATTCCAAATGTTAGTGCGAAAAAAGTTGCATATCTCACCGACTTTGTCTATATTTGCACCCGCAAAACGGAATAGAGGTTTACATCAAGTTCTTTTCCAAAAATATTGCTTCCCTAGCTCAGTTGGTAGAGCACGACACTCTTAATGTTGGGGTCCAGGGTTCGAGCCCCTGGGGGAGCACAAAGATAGTCTTATATAGTCTATTAAAGTATGATGAATCGGTCTTTGAGATACCTCAGAGGCCGATTTGGTTTTTTAGGGTACGATAGGGTTTGAAAGTAATTTGCAAAAAGTGTGGTTAAAAGTGTGGTTAAAACTGTGGGTAAATTTTCAGAGGTGAATGAAACTTGCCAAAAAACTGCAAAAATTTGGTAACGTGAAAAACCCTTTAGAAATTTGAAGAAAAACACACAGTGAAAACAGAAAAACAACACACAGTTTTAACCACAGTTTGCCCGAAATCTACACACAGTTGTCAGAAAATTTACACACAGTTCGTGCAACTTCTGACCCCTGTTTTTTGATGGTTTCGGCAGTAGCCCCAAACTGTCTTTCCCTGAAAAAAGTTGACTCATTACAACCGAAGTAATGAGTAGTTATGTTTTACAAAGAGAGCTTAATTTAGAGAAAGCTCTTGAACTTCGATCTTCCGGTCTAAGTTATGGTCGGATTTCTAAAATTATTTCTG
>JAFVOX010000008.1:0-44444 GCA_017505605.1 Bacteroidales bacterium | reverse complement strand
GGGACGATTAGTGAATATGCACTATTATCAAAAGCATCATATTGTTGCGTTTGATATAAAATATTGAATATTAATAATATATAAGTTAACCAAAAATTAATGAATCCAACTTTATTTGGATTTTAACTGGAAAGATATGAAAATAGGAATATGCAACGACCACGCAGGCGTGGAGTACAAGAATTCACTGGCGGAGTATCTTACCGCCAAGGGATATGAAATCGTGAACTTCGGTACAGACACTACCTACAGTATGGACTATCCGGATGTGGCACATCCGCTTGCTGAGGCTGTCGAGAAGGGTGAGGTAGACCTTGGAATCGCATTCTGCGGCACTGGAAACGGTATGCAGATGTCTCTGAACAAGCATCAGGGCATACGCGCAGGCCTCTGCTGGTCAGTGGAGATCGGCAAGCTCATCAAGCAGCACAACAATGCAAACGTGCTTGTGATGCCAGCACGCTTCATTCCTTTCGAGACTGTAGTAAAGATCACTGACGCCTGGCTCTCAGAGGAGTTCGAGGGAGGACGTCACCAGACACGTATCAACAAGATCCCCTGCTGCAAGTAATGGAAATCAATGCTAAGATTCTCACTCCGGAGGATGTGGTACTTTCAAACAGTATCGATGACTATCCGGAGGGAATCATCATCCCGATAGACAAACCGTACAGATGGACATCGGCGGACGTGATCAGAAAGGTCAAGTTCGCCGCTATCCGTCATTTCGGCAAGAAAAACCTCAAGGTGGGACACGCAGGCACCCTGGACCCGCTTGCGACAGGAGTTCTCCTTGTCTGCATAGGCAAGGCAACCAAGCTGGCCGAATGGCTCCAGTCACACCACAAGGAGTATGTAGCCGGCATAACATTCGGCGCGACGACTCCTTCATATGACCTTGAAAAGGAGATCGACAGGTTCTTCCCTCACGAGCACATCACAGCAGAAGCTGTAGCTGAGGCGCTGCCGCCGTTCATCGGCGAGCAGGATCAGGTGGCACCGCTCTTTTCCGCGAAGTCTGTAGACGGTGTACGTGCCTACGAACTTGCCCGCAAGCTCCACAAGGAAGGCAAGACTCTGGATGAGGCAGCTCAGGAGCTCATCAGGACCTCCCGTATCAACATTACCGAGCTCGAGCTTCTGGAGTTTTCAAAGGAAGGACTCCTGGCAGCGCAGAATGAGTCTGCTGACACCTCTGGTTCGAAGGCTTCTAGCAGGATCAACGTGACAGACAACTCAGCGCTGGGTCTTCCGCACGCTTCTGTCAGAATGGCCTGCAGCAAAGGAACGTATGTGAGGGCTTTTGCGCGCGACCTTGGCGAGGCACTCGGCAGCGGAGCGCATCTTGACGCCCTGCAGCGCAGCCGCAGCGGCATATTCCGCGTCGAAAACGCCCTGACCGTCGAGCAAGTCATAGCCTTATTATGACAAGATCCATTGGAACATATTCGTACAGAAACATCTGGAGGGTAGCCTACCCTATTCTCATCAGTCTGGTGATGGAGCAGATGATCGGTCTGACAGACACCGCCTTCCTGGGAAGGGTCGGCGAGGTAGAACTTGGCGCGTCTGCCATTGCCATCGTGTACTATATGGTCCTGTTTATGATAGGATTCGGTTTCAGCATCGGAGCGCAGATCATCATCGGAAGGCGCAACGGAGAGGGCAACTTCAAGGAGACCGGAAAGGTCTTCTGGAACGGATTGTATTTAGTGCTGGGACTCTCCGGAGCCATCATCCTGCTGTCCGAACTGTTCACGCCGTGGATGATGAAATTTATGGTGTCATCACCGGCAATATATGACGCAGCACTAAGCTATGTCCGATGGAGGCTGCCGGGTATGGTGTTCGCCTTCTGCACGGCGATGTTCAGGGCCTTCTATGTCGGAACGACCCAGACCAAGACGCTGACTCTCAACTCAGTAGTGATGGTCGCATCCAATGTCATATTCAATTATATACTCATATTCGGAAGGTGCGGACTCCCCGCGCTGGGCATCACCGGAGCGGCCATAGGCTCAAGCCTGGCCGAGCTTGTATCCCTTATATTCTTTATCGTATATACACGTACCAGCTGCGACCGTCCTAAATATGGCCTCGACAAGCCGGCACGTTTCGAGAAGGAGGAGCTCAAATCTATGATGCCTGTGTGCGTGTGGACGATGATCCAGCACACGGTGTCCATATTTACCTGGCTCATATTCTTCCTGTTCATCGAGCATCTGGGAGAGCGTCCGCTCGCGGTTTCGAACATCGTGCGCGGCGTGTCCGGACTGATCTGGGTAGTGCTTCAGGCCTTTTCTTCGACTTGCAGCACGCTGGTCAGCAACTTGATCGGAGAGGGCCGTCAGGACAAGGTGATGTCACTGGTCAAGCGCATCCTGAAGCTGTCCTACGGCATTGTGGGCGTGATTATGCTGGTGATATGTATGTATCCCGAAGCGATTGCGCGCATATATACTGACATCCCTGATCTGATCACAGCCTCGATTCCGGCTATGCTCGTGATGACGAGCTCCTACCTGGTCAATGTCGGAGGTCAGGTCTTCTTCCTCGCCGTATCGGGCACCGGAAGCACAAAGACGGCGTTCCGCCTCGAGCTCGTGGCTTTATTTGTATATATGGTATATTGCGCCGTGATCATCGGCTGGCTGAAGCTGGATGTGGCGATATGCTGGACCGCCGAGCACGTATATGCCGGTATGCTGCTGATCTGCAGCTGGATATATATGAAAAGCGGCCGCTGGAAGAACCGTAAGGTCTAAACGAGAGAGTACTGTTTTATCGCTCGCGTAAGTACATAATCTACAGGGTATTTAGCCTTGCTTGCAGCTATCTTGCGGGCAAGTTGGAGAGCCAGCTGGTCACCTGATTCCACACACTTTATGATATTGTCAGTCAACACGTGCTCCAAGAGCAGGTGGAAGGCGTGGCTGTGGTCCTGATGACGCAGATGACATAGTTCGTGCAGGAGGACATAGTCCTGGAGGATCTTCGGAAGGCGGACTACATTCAGGTTCAGATTTATATTTCCAAGCGTTGAGCAGCTGCCCCAGTTGGATGCGTTATGCTTGATCGTAACTCTTTTATATACAAAACCATACCTCTGTGCGAGTTCTGCAAGCCGCGGCGGAAGCTCTGCCTTCGCCTGACGGCGCAGCGCTTCGACCTCCTGCGGACTCACCTGAGGAACATCCTTGTACTTTTCCTTCTGGCGGGCCATAGTTTCCAGAATCCACTGCCTGCGGGTGTGGAAGAAGGCCTGGGCCACCGAATAGGGTACGATATATGGCACAGACACGCTCACGCCCTTTACCGGATGGACGCGGATGCTTATGCTGCGGCTGCGCGTGCTCTTGCGGAACACAACGTCACCGATCTGCGGATCCCTGTATATTTTTTCTGTCTTTGACGCCATAGATATGCCTCTTCAAGACAAAGGTAAAATAATTGAAGAAATAGTCAAATATATTTTCACTCAGATACTTGCAATCTCAGATTTTATGCCTATATTTGCGCCCGCTTTGGGCTTACTTGACAGTGGCTCGTAAAGTTTTGATTTATTAACCCTTAATCTTTTTAAAGCTATGGCAGAATACCTTATGCCTGAGAAGAAACAGGAGCTTTTCGCGAAGTACGGAAAGTCTAATACTGACACTGGTTCACCAGAGAGCCAGGTGGCATTATTTTCCTACCGTATCGCTCACCTCACCGCACATCTTAAGAACAACAAGAAGGACTACGCAACACGTCGTTCACTTCTTAAGCTTGTAGGTAAGCGTCGTCGTGTACTTGATTATCTCAAGTCTGTAGACATCGAGAGATACAGAGCTATCGTCAAGGAGCTTGGCCTCCGTCGATAAGCTACATCATAGTAGGAACCGACGAAGGGGGACACCCGCAAAGGGGCATCCCCCTTTTTTACGCAAATAAGTCTGAGGATGCAGACAACAACCTGCGGCATCTTCAGAATGAAATAAATATATATCTGGACCGGATATAATGGTCCGACCGATGAAACTGAATATTAATCCACTCCCATAGGGGGAGGCAGGTTGAAAAGAAACTAAATGAACATTGTAAAGAAAACAATCGAATTATCCGACGGTAGGGTAATCGAAATCGAAACCGGCAAGCTCGCAAAACAGGCTGACGGTTCTGTAGTCGTTAAGATGGGTGGCACAATGCTCCTGGCGACTGTTACTTGCGCTAAAGACGCAAAGGAGGATGTGGACTTTATGCCACTTCAGGTAGACTACAAGGAGAAATATGCATCTGCAGGCCGTTTCCCAGGCGGATTTATGAAGCGTGAGGGAAAGGCTTCAGATTACGAAATTCTTATTGCACGTCTCGTTGACCGCGCCCTCAGACCACTTTTCCCTGAGGATTTCCACGCTGAGGTTTTCGTAAACGTAAACCTTATCTCAGCTGAGAAGGACATCCAGCCGGATGCACTCGCAGGTCTCGCTGCATCATCTGCACTCGCAGTCAGCGACATTCCTTTCGAGGGACCTATCTCTGAGGTACGTGTAGCACGTATCGGCGGTGAGTTCAAGATCAACCCTAACTTCAGCGAGATGGCTGATGCTGACCTCGACATTATGGTTGCCGCAACTTACGACAACATTATGATGGTTGAGGGTGAGATGAACGAGGTTAGCGAGCACGATATGCTCGAGGCCATCAAGTTCGCTCACGAAGAGATCAAGAAGCACTGCAAGGTGCAGATGGAGCTTATGGAGGCTGTAGGCAAGACTCAGAAGAGAGCTTACTGCCACGAGGAGAACGATGAGGCTCTCCGTCAGGCTATCCAGGAGTTCTGCTACGACAGATGCTACGCCATCGCCAAGTCTGGTTCTGCAAAGCACGAGCGTTCAGACGCATTCGAGGCACTCAAGGAGGAGTTCTACGCAACACTTCCAGAAGAGGAGCAGGAGGAGAAGAGAATGATGATCGAGAGATATTATCACGCTGTCGAGAAGGCTGCGATGAGAAATATGATCCTCGACGAGGGTGTTCGTCTTGACGGACGTGACACAACAACAGTACGCCCTATCTGGTGCGAGACTGACTATCTCCCTTGCGCACACGGTTCAGCAATCTTCACACGTGGTGAGACTCAGTCACTCTCGACTGTTACCCTCGGTACAAAGCTCGATATGAAGGAGCGTGACGAGGTGCTCATCCAGGACACTGACCAGTTCGTTCTTCACTACAACTTCCCTCCATTCTCAACAGGTGAGGCTCGTCCACAGCGCGGTGTAGGTCGTCGTGAGATCGGACACGGTAACCTCGCTTACAGAGCACTCAAGCCAATGATCCCTATGGCTCCGGAGAATCCATACGCAGTACGCGTGGTTTCAGACATCCTCGAGTCTAACGGTTCTTCATCTATGGCTACAGTGTGTGCAGGCTGCCTCGCACTTATGGATGCAGGTGTGAAGATCAAGAAGCCTGTAGCAGGTGTTGCAATGGGTCTTATCACTGACAAGGACAATCCTAACGAAAGATACGCAATCCTCACTGACATTCTCGGTGACGAGGACCACCTCGGAGATATGGACTTCAAGGTTACAGGTACCAAGGACGGTATCACCGCAACCCAGATGGACATCAAGGTTGACGGCCTTTCATACGACGTTCTCGAGAAGGCTCTCGAGCAGGCACGTCAGGGTCGTATGCACATTATGGGCGAGATGATGAAGACTATCAGCGAGCCACGTGCTGAGTACAAGGAGTTCGTTCCTCGTATGGTTCAGCTCATCGTTGACGGCGAGTTCATCGGTGCTATCATCGGAAAGGGTGGCGAGACTATCCAGAAGATCCAGAGAGAGACCGGCACAACTATCACCATCACCGAGCAGCAGATTGACGGCGCTCAGAAGGGAGTCGTTGACATCTTCGGTCTTGACAAGGAGTCTATGGACAAGGCTATCTCTTGGATCAACGGCATCACTGCAGTTCCAGAAGTTGACGCAGTATACCACGGTAAGATCGTTTCTATCCTCGAGTTCGGTGCATTCGTAGAGATTCTCCCTGGTAAGGAAGGCCTCCTCCACGTTTCTGAGATCGACTGGAAGAAGACTGAAAAGGTAGAGGACGTTCTCGCAATCGGTGACGAGGTAGACGTCAAACTCCTCGAGATCGACGCGAAGACAGGCAAGATGAGACTTTCACGCAAGGCTCTCATCGAGAAGCCGGAGGGCTATGTTGAGCCTGAGCGCAAGCCACGCGGAGGCGACAGAGGCCCACGCCGTGAGGAGCGCCGTGACAACGGCCGCGGTCCACGTCGTGACGACAGAGGCCCACGCCGCGATGACAGAGGCTCAAGAGGTCCACGTCGCGACCGTCGTGAAGAGCCAGCTCAGAACGAAACCAACAACGAGCCAGAGATATTCTAATATCTCCGACCGGCAAATATCCAGCGGGACATAAGCCAATTGATCAGGGCCTATGTCCCGCTGCTCTTTATCACATTATCAATCAAGCACTTACATTGAATCACCTGCTCCATCTGCCGCAGGTGATTCAGCGTAAGTCATTGGCATTCAAAGCTCTATGCGTCACTCTTTTTTTATATCCATACGCAGATACTTGATAATTGCTTTGTTTGAACAGGAATATTTCTGACTTAACATATTGAAAATACGGAGTTTCACGTCCACATCTGCCACTGTCACCTTGCTAAGAGTCTTTATTCCCTCAACACTTCGAAGTATGTCTGCTATACGGACATATTCCGTATCAGAAAATCTATACCTTTCTTCCTTGATGTCATACTCACTTCCTGTATTGGAATTAACTGCTATAAGCATATCGTTATAATCTCCATAACATCCGACAAGCTCATCGTAGGCAATACATCTATAGGTAGAAATAATATAGTCTATCAGTTGTGACTTCTCCCGTTCATCCAATCTGCTGATCATTCTTCTAAGTTGCCCATATCTCAAATGACGTCCTTCTGATTTTGCTAAACTGACCTCTTTAAATGCACGTCTTAAATGATGAGATGCTCTATTGTGCACTATAGGATCAGAAAACGGATGAGATGAAACAGCATATGCCAGGAAATTCCAGCGATAGTCTTCTGCACGGCGGCACAAGCCCTTCTCCACGGGATTATTTAGCAGATATGCTATTGCGGTCCTTAAAAGTTTCATTCCTCTCTTTATCGCACTTCCAAACCGAGGTTGGAATAAGGCTCCGCTTCGTCCTATATGATTATTCTGTTCTCTCGCAAACATCGACGTCACCATTCGCACAAATTCACTCATTTCTTCTTTCGCGTCAGCTTTCAGCAACATATGGATATGATCATACATAAGACATAATCCTAATGCTACGACATTGCACTTAGACACAGCTATTGAAAATATCGTATAGTATACCAGATAATCCTCCAAATCGTAGAAAATATTATAACGATTGATAGTTCTTTGATAAATGTGATGCGCTTCACCACCTTTAAAACTTCTTCTTCGAAATCTCTTTTTTAACTTATTACTTACTGTTTCCATAACATATTGACTTTAAATGACTTCCTTTGAATCACCTGCTCCATCTGCCGCAGGTGATTCAAAGGATATTGCTGATATTCAGGCTATTAGGGCTCACTTACGTTGACGGTCATATCAACAGAGGCTATCAGCACGGATCAGAACTGAGCGACACGGGGCGGCAGGTGATTCTGCTGCAGCCAAAATTAGGTTGGCTGATTGAAACGATGTTTAAGAAAAAGAAAAAGGTTGTATAAAAAAGAGTAATAGTTATAAAAAAAAGAAAAAGTTATAAAAAAGAGAAAAATCAATCCCCGATCCACCTGAAAGACTTCAAAGGAGGACCGGGGATATAAATCCGAAGTGATATTAGAACTATCAGTTATTCACAGGCTTCAGCACAAAGTGGAAGAAGTATGGCTGAGGGTGGATGCGGTGCTCATTCTTTGGCCAGGCGCCCCAGGAGTTGACGCAGCCGAGGCCCTGCTGTACGAGGTCCACATTGACCCAAGTCTTGCCGAGGGTGCGGTCGTTCTCGTGAGCGAGAGCCTTGAGTTCGAGTGAGTGTGCCTGGTTGTTTCCAAGTTTGCGGACATCCATCTGCTCCCAGCTGAACGGAAGTGCAGATGCGGAGAACTTGACTTCTGAACGGATCTCGAAACCGGTTCCATTGTCATCAAGGACCTTCATCCACTTGACAGAAGTCTTTGTGCCAGACTCCTGAGGACGGACATAACCATAGTGGTACTGATCCTCAACCCTCTGTACATAGTGTCCCATCAGAGCAGAGCTGTTTCTGTCCATATAGTTCTCGTGAGGACCGAATCCGAAATACTCGAAATTAGAGAAGAGGCCAGGCATTGCGAAATGCATTCCGAAACGCGGAAGAATCGGAGCCTGGGCAAGTTTGCCGGCATCTTCCATATTCTCAAAGACATCGATCGTACCGTCAGCGTGTATATCATAATACACCTCAAGATTTGCAGCCTCCCCTATCGGAGCGTACTCCACTCCGACCGTATAACTGTCTTCATCATAGATCACCCCAAACGCAGTCACATCAAACGAAGCCGAACGCCAAAGGTCCTGTACCTTGTCAAAACGTGCTCCAAGGTCATTTTCAGTAGCAGCTCTCGCAAAGCAAGGTTCGAGCGGTTCATCCAGAAGCTGGCGGCCGTCAATTGTATAGCTGACCAGTGATCCTGTTGCCGGATCAAAGGCCGCCTCCCACCTGTTATGACGAAGATTCGAAGCACCTTCATATGCCATCGTACCAGAGAACACATAAAGTCCATTATCATTTGTCATCGTCGGGAGACCGGATTTATTCTTAGTAAAGCCCATAGCAGCCTCATTGATAAGAATCTGATCATAAGCCACTTCCGAACCCGCAGAAAGCAGTCCGTCAGCCTTCTTGAGTGAGTAAGACACATTGAGGTAGACATCGTGAGAAGCAAGATCAGCGACTCCGGCAGCCTCCAGAATGTACGCCTCCTTGAATCCAAGGTCGCACAAAACAGTCTGCTGAGGTGCAACATTCAACGAAGGAACAACACCCGAAAGCACAGGGAAGCCGTCCACCTCGACTGTCCAATTCATCATATACCTTGAAAGATCGATGAAGAAATTTTCATTATATATATTGACACATCCTCGCAGAGCCTCTTCCGCAGCAGCGGAAGTAAGGATGGAACGGTACTGGTAGGCCACCTCATACGCGTGCGGATGCAGGGTGCGGTCAGCAGCGATGATACCGTTGCAGCAGAACGAATTGTCCGACGGATCATAATCGTTGAAGTCGCCACCAAATACGAATATATGGTCAGTGCCATACTTTGCCGGGTCAACAGGCCACCAGAGTGCCTGGTCTACAAAGTCCCAGATGAATCCACCCTGATACGATGGATACTTGCGGACAAGGTCCCAATACTCCTTCAAGCCTCCGAGGGAGTTACCCATAGCGTGCGCATACTCACACTGGATGAGAGGTCTCTCAGGATTGGAGGCGGCATACTTCTCCGAGTTGTCGTGATCCAAGTACATCGGGCAGAAGATGTCTGTGTTATAGTCGAACTCAGCACGTTCGTACTGCACCGGGCGTGTCGGGTCAAGAGCCTTGACAAGGTCATAGCCCTTATGAAAGTTAGGACCGTTTCCAGCCTCGTTTCCAAGACTCCATATGATTACAGAAGGATGGTTGCGGTCCCTCTGCACAGCCCTTCTGATACGCTCAAGATGTGCAAGCTCATATGCAGGATCCTTTGCAAGGGTCGCGTCGCCATAGCCCATTCCGTGAGACTCGATGTTGGCCTCAGCCACCACATAGAGTCCGTAACGGTCACAGAGTGAGTACCAGAGAGGGTCATCGGGATAGTGACAAGTACGCACAGCATTGATATTCAGCTGCTTCATTATCTGAATGTCCTGGATCATATCTGCCTCTGAGACGATATATCCCTTATATGGATTCATCTCGTGGCGGTTTGCACCCTTGATAAGCACCGGCTGGCCGTTTACCATAAGCTGACCGTCTTTGATGCACACATCTCTGAATCCGATCTGAATGGCAGTAGTTTCAGTGATACCTTTCTTGTTTGAAACTGACACTTCAAGATTATACAGCTCCGGAGTCTCAGCAGTCCACAGACGCGGCTGCTCAACGATGAGAGAGTTCTCGATGAAATAGCCGCCGTCCTCATTGCGGAATGCAGCTGTCTTGGTAACCGGATGGCTGATCTCTACCACAAAAGCCGGGTTCTTAGGGTCAGTCAGCTTTATATCTACTGAAGAAACGCCTTTGCTCACATCCACACGCACCTTTGCTGTACCATCGGCAGATGCAGTCACCTTAAGGTCCTGAATACGGTCTTTCTCACGCGAATACACATACACATCGCGAGAGATTCCCGAGAATCTCCAGAAGTCCTGATCCTCAAGGTAAGTACCGTCACACCAGCGGAAGATCTCGAGGGCGATGAGGTTCTCGCCTGTCCTCACATATTTGGTTATATCAAAACGTGCCTCAAGCTTGCTGTCCTCGCTGTAACCGACCTCTTTTCCATTCACCCACACACGCACGTTTGATGTCGCCGAACCTATATGAAGGAATATATCCTTACCTTTCCAAGACTCGTCAAGTTCAAAGGTGCGTCTGTACTGGCCCACATAGTTGTGCCAGTCAGCCGGGAACGGAGGGGTGTTAGGTCTCTGGCCCTTCCAGGCATAGCCGATGTTGAGATAGACAGGATCGCCATAGCCCTGAAGTTCCCACAGGCCTGGTACAGGGATCTCATCCCACGAACTGTCATCATAGGTCGCAGTGTAGAAATCCATAGGACGGGCATTCATATCCTCGTTCCACTTGAAATTCCATAATCCATTGAGCATCAGCTTCATTCCATCTGTCTCAAAATTAGAAGACATCGGGATACGGTTCCGCTGCACTACCTGCGGATTCTGCCAGTCTGGCAATTTTTCTTTTGGTGTTGCTGCATTTACAGCAACAGCTGCCCACGACGCAAAAGCGAAGAGGGCAGCTGAGATGATTTTCTTCATATTAGTGTGTGGTTAGATTACTTCTACGTCTTCTGCCGGGAGCCAGCCCTGACGGCCGTCCGCAAGCTCGATGTTCTTCCATCTTCCGACCTCATCGATGATCTTCACCTTTGTTCCTTCGTGGAGGATGAAGAGGTCTTTTGAGACTTCCGAAGACGGAGAGCTCTTCACTGATGTCACCGGACGCATCACGATGGCGTCGTCCGCTGTCATATATTCCTTCTTCTGCCAGAGCGAGAAGGACAGACACGCAATCGCAATGATAAGAGTCACGATGCCTGTGAAGAATCCTGTCCTGCGGCCTGCTACCGATGGTGAAAGCACAAACAGAAGGGCAAGGCCAAGCGTGAGTGCCAGGAACACGAGGAAGAGGACAGCAAGGGCATCTGAATCCATCATATAGCAGAGTTTCCTTGCCCAGGCCTTGAGCACGAACTCAGGCACGGCAACAATCCTGTCCTGTATGGTGTTTGACAGGAGCTCAAGGTTGTATTTCGCATCATCATAGGAAGGGTCGATCTTAAGGGCCCTTTCATAGTAGAGGATAGCCTTTGGAAGATTTCCGTCCTTGAAATATGCATCACCTGTGTTGCAGTAGAGTGGAGCTGACTCCAGACCGGTCGAAGCTATAAGTTCATAGTCTGCCACAGCATCCATCCAACGTCCGTCTGCATAAGCGGCATTAGCTGCATTCCAGAGGGAATCCTGGTACTGAGTCTGGGCAGATGCAGCAAATGGAAGAGCCAGGAGCAGCAGGATTGCCATATATGCTCCCTTAGGAGCTGATTTCTTTGCCTTCATACTTGAATCAATTGAAGAGATCACATCAAGCGCAGCCTCATAGTGAGCCGCCATTGCCTCGTTACCCGCTGATGGTGAGTATCTTGCAAATTCGCAGGCATCGAGCAGACCGATGAATGTGCTTATGTGCTCTTCGCTCACATTACCCTCCTTCAGAGCCTCGGAGATACGGTCACGGGACAGGTCTGCAAGCGAGATGTTGAGCTTGTCCGAGATAAAGCCCAGAAGTGCCTTGTGGAGTTCCTCGTAAAATGCTGTGTAGAGGTTCTGCTTGAGGAAGGTCTCAGCAAGCTTGAGACGACTCAGGGCCATCTTTGTTGCCTTGCGGTTCTTTGTACCTACAACGTCGGCCTTTCTTGCAGCTATCTTTCTGAACGCGAGCCAGCATATAAAGGCTATCACAAAAAGCAGAATCACAAGAACCCAAAAGATTGCAGAACCCACAAAGAACACCCCCTTCACCTTGAGATCAGGAGACTTGACATTGATGAATCTGATGTCGTTTCCGAGATTCTTCACATCCTTCTGCACCGGCGTGCTGACAACTACTCCGGCGTTGTCCACTTCCTTTCCACGGGCCACATTAAGCTCTATCGGAGCTGTCTCAAGAGTGACGTACTCTTTCTTGTTGATGTCATAATAAGAGTACTTTATCGGTTCTATCACAAAGTCACCGTGGCTGCGAGGAATGAACGGGAACTCATAGTACTTGCTGCCCGACACACCACCCTTGTCGACCTTTTCAGACACCTTGGTGTCATACACCTCCATATCAGGTGGGAAATTCACCTTCGGAGCCTCGAGAAGGGAAACGTTGCCGTTACCTGTCACTGTAACAAGAAGAGAAGCCGCCTCGTGAGTCTTGAGCGAGTCCTTGCTTACAGCAGCAGAGATCTTGAACTCTCCCACTCCACCTGCAAATGAGGCTGGAGCACCTGCCGGCAGCGGAGACACATTTACGGTCACCGGTCTCGAAACTACCTTCTTCCTCACAGTCCTGTAGTCATCGAAGAAACCGTCGAATATGCTTGAGCCGCCTGAGGACACCCTTATATTTACAAGACACACGATCTCTGACGGATCGATGGTCACTGCACCCTGCTGCTGCGGAATGAGGATGAACTTTCTGAGCAATGCAGAATTGTAGATCTGACCGTTATAGGTCTCGCGAGTGAACTCGATGTTGGTCGGAGCCTGGAGTTCCTGGCTCCAGAAGCCGTTGAACGAAGGGAATGTCACACCTTCAAAGCCCACTACATTAACCCTCTGGTAAAGTTTGATGGTAGCGGTAATCGGTTCACCCACAACGACATTACTCCTGCTGAGGCTTACAGTCAGGAAAACATCTTCGTCAGATACGACACCAGTGGTCGAGCGTGTCGGCTGCTGGGCCTGACCTGCAGACGAAGAGCCGGAAGACTGGCTTCGTGAAGAAGATGAAGACTTGGACGCCACCACTTCGATGGAAGCTGACTTGGAATATATGGTCTGTCCCTTCACATTCGCGCTTGCACGAGGAAGTGTGAACTTACCCTGGGCGGTCGGACGTAGCACATAGGAATATGTGGTCTGCACCGACTTTGTGGTCTTGCCGTTAATTATCTGCATACTTGTGGAACGGCCCTGCTGAGGTCCCCAGAGCAGCTGGAAATCAGACCCCGGCTGCCACTGGAAGTCAGTGATCTTGCCCTCCCCCTCTATGATGAATGTGACATTGAACTGCTCGTCTGCCGCAACCACATTGTGCACCTGCACCTTGATGTCGGTCTGGGCAAAGGCCACGAATGCAGCCAATGTCATAAGTAGCGTCAATAATAATCTTTTCATATATCCTTCCTGTCTTTTACCAATTCTTTTCCTTCTGTCTTGCCTTCAGGGCTTCTGCCTTCTCCTTGTTGACCTTGTCCTGGGTCTCCTTTTCCTTGGCCTGGATGGCCTGAAGCATCTGCTGCGCTGCCTGAGGTGTTATTTTAGGCTGCTCGCCCTGCTTCGGTTCCTTCTTAGGCTGATTCTGGTCGTTCTTATTCTGATCATTATTCTGATCGTCATTCCTGTCATCTTTCTGATCATCGTTCCTGTCCTTGTTCTGGTCCTGATTCTGATCATTCTGACCTTCATTGTTCTGATCGTCGTTGTTCTGATCGTTATTCTGGTCGTTGTTCTGGTCGTTGTTCTGATTCTGCTGATTCTGCTGATTCTGCTGGTCCTGGAGCTTCTTCTTCGCATATATGAAGTTCTCCTTCGCCTGAAGGTCATCAGGTCTTCTCAAAAGCGACTGGGCGAACGCATCCACAGCAGTCTGATAGTCCTGTCTTGCCAGTGCGACATCTCCAAGATTGAAGAAGTAGTCTGCTGCGGCAGGTGTCATCGGAGCTATGTCCTTGAGCCTTTCCAAAGCCTTGTGAGCTTCCTCATAGTTGCCGTCACGATACAGGGCAGAGGCAAGGTTGTAGTTACCTGCCAATGACAGGGAATCCTTCACCAGGGCCTTTCTATAGTCGATTTCGGCCTCCTTCCAGTTGCCGTCGCGATAGTCCCTGTTGCCGCTGCGCACCTCACGCTTGTCGACCTGTGCAAACAGGTCGCCTGCCATAAGCGACGTCGCGAAAAGAACACTCAATATATATATGAACTTTCTCATAATCTTCTTACCTACCTTCTGAATAAATGTCTCTTTGACTTCCTGTCACCTATGAGCATCTCGATCACAAAGAACAGGAGGGCTATTCCAAGAAAATACATAAACTGCTCGTCATACTCCTCGAAGACCACAGAGCTGTACTTCTCGTCCTCCATCTTCCTGATATCGTCAATGATCGGATTGAGACCGAATTCGTTGTTTCCCGCTCTCACATAGGCTCCGTTTCCTGCCGCAGCCACTTCCTGGAGCACACCTTCGTCAAGTCTTGTCACGACGATGTTTCCGTCCTTGTCCTTAAGAAGCTCTCCGTCCATAGGGATAGGCTTGCCCTCAGGCGATCCCACTCCGATGGTGAACACTCTTGCGCCCGACTCGGCAGCCATACGCGCGGCCTCTACCGGATCATCCTCGTGATTCTCACCGTCGGTTATAACGATGATGGCGCGGCTTTTCTCGCTCTGGGCGCTGAAGCTGCGCATCGCCGTGCTTATGGCGTCTCCGATGGCTGTACCCTGTACTGGAACCGAGCCTGTGGAGATGGAGTTCAGGAACATCTTGGCCGACACATAATCAGTCGTGATCGGAAGCTGTACAAAAGCATCTCCGGCAAAGACTATCAGACCGATACGGTCGTCCTGCAGTTTGTCCACAATGCGTGAAATCGCCAGTTTGGCACGCTCCAGTCTGTTAGGAGAATAGTCTTCCGCAAGCATAGAGTTGGAAACGTCGAGCACTATCATAATCTCGGCTCCCCTCGTCTGATGCTCCTTCAACTTTGCTCCGATCTGAGGTCTTGAAAGACCTACCACAAAAAAGAGAAATCCTATAGAGAAGAGTGTAAGACGCACCCACACCCTGGCTTTTGCATAAGAAGGCATAAGGGTCTCGACAAGAGCCTCATCACCAAATTTCCTGATCCTGCGACGCCTCATCTTCAGCACCACTGTCTGGATGATGAAGAAGAACGGAATCAGAAGGAGCAGGAGAAGATATTGAGCCTGTGCAAAATGTATCACGGTAACCTCCTTATTACAAACCAGTTAAACATAAGTCCAAGAAGAATGGCAAGCAAGGCCGCCAGGGCATACCTGCCGAAAAGTTCCTTGTACACCGGGAAGCTGTCCACTGTAGTGCGAGCCTTTTCCATCTTGTTGATCTCGCTGTAGATCTCAGCAAGCTTCGTGTTGTCAGTCGCCCTGAAGTAGCGGCCGCCTGTAGACTCTGCAATCTCTGCAAGCAGTGCCTCATCGATCTCCACCTTCACATTCTGGATCTCCACACCCCAAGGTGTCATAACAGGATATGGCGCAGTGTCGTCATCCGTACCTACACCGATAGTGTACACACGGATTCCATAAGTCTTTGCTATCTCCGCTGCCATCTGAGGAGAGATCTCGCCTCTGTTGTTCACACCGTCAGTCAGCAGGATCACCACACGGCTCTTCGCATCGGAATCCTTCATCCTCGCCACAGCCGTGGCGAGTCCGTTTCCGATGGCCGTGCCGTCCTCAATGAGGTCGGTCTGCACTTCCTTCATCAGGTTGATGAGTGTAGCGCGGTCAGTAGTAAGAGGACACTGCGTGAAGCTCTCACCCGCAAAGACCACAATACCCATACGGTCAGTCGGACGCTGGGCAATGAATTCGATGGCTATGTCCTTGGACGCATTCAGACGGTCCGGAACAAGGTCACGGGCAAGCATAGATGTCGAAACGTCCATCGCAAGAACGATATCTATACCCTCAGTATCAATCCTTTCCATCTCCTCGGAAGACCTCGGACGGGCGATGGCGACGATAATCATCGACACAGCGAACACCTTGAGAATAAAAGGAATATGTCTGACCACAGACATAAGCGACCTTCCCTTGATGGTCCACGGCGTGATGGTAGACACTCTCAGGTGAGGGCGCTTTCCTGACAGCTCAATATAGATGTAATGCAACACCAGCAGGACCGGTATTGCAAGAAGCCATAAAAGTTTCGGATACTCAAAAAACATTACTCAGCCCCTCCTTCTTCTTTTTCCTCTTCAGCCACAATCTCCGCCTGGTAAGTCTCAGTCACGAACCTTACAGCCAGCGGCAGTGTCGCTGCATTCTCATCTTCGGACGCGACATATTTTGCAAACTTTACAAAGTCCGCCCTGTCGAAAAGTTCCTTTGTGTCCTTCTGGAGTTTCTCCGGAACATCAGTACCCTTCATCTGGTCGAATATCTCTGCAGTAGTCATCTCCATAGCACCTATTCCGTATCTTTCTGAGATATACTCACGAAGCGCGTCGGTGACTCCCGAATAGAAGTCCTTCTGCTTTTCCGGAGCCCACATCTGGCTTCCGCGGAACTTGTCAAGTTCCCTCAATGCCACAATGTGCGCAGGATCCTTCCTTACATACTCCGGATCGTTCTTTCTCTTGCGCATCATCAGCAGACAGACAGTCAGGATGATGATCACGGCCACCAGCCAGAACAGACCCAGCCAAGGGATTACCTCGTCAACAGTCACAGGGTAGCGGATCTGGCCCTTGATGTCGTGCGGCTGGAATGTCGCTGTGTCAACAGGCATAGTCTTGACCTCAAGACGTACCGGATCAAAAACAAGAGTGTCCAGGACTCCGTCCGAACTCATCCTCTGAACGGCGATCTGAGGCAGGTCGTAGAGGCCTTCCTCAAACGATGTGATCAGCACACTTCCCGTCACATCAAGCAGGGCAGGCTGACCGTCCTTTGACTTGGTCACCTTAAGTGTATCCATAACCCACGGGGTAAGGAACATCATCCTCATATCCTGCTTCTCCGGAAGCTCCGGAAGCATAAGCCGGGTTCCTTCCGCAACGCCGTCGAGTCTGAATCCGTACAGCAGCTGGTCAGCCACCAGCACGGAATCCCTCTCCTGCAGCTGCTTCAGGAAAGCACCCTTCACAGGGATGACGGTCCCCTGCGCCGAAAGGGTCACAGAGGCAGCAATCAATAATATGTAAATCAATGCTTTACGCATATTCTATCTATTTTTGAACAAGGTCATCAGACCCTTGACATAGTCTTCGTCAACGGCAATGCTCACCTTGTCCACATTGTATTTCATAAAGAGCCTCGACGATGTCTGTCCCACATTTCTGAACCATTCCTCGTAGGCAAGCCTCATCTTTTTGTCGGAAGTGTTCACCCACGCTGTACGACCGGTCTCAGAATCCTTTATATTAACCAGTCCCACATCCGGTATGCACCTCTCGCGAGGGTCGTACACTTCTATCACCGAGAGATCGTGACGGTTCACAGCGACCTTGAGAGCTTCCTCGTAGCGAGGAGTTCCGTCGTGGTTCACATCCAGCATATCCGACAGGAGGAAGGCGTTGCATTTCTTCTTGATGGCATTGGTCAGATAACGCAAAGCCTCCGAAATGTCCGTTCCGTCAGTAGTCGGCTGGAATTCAATGATTTCCCTGATGATATGAAGAAGATGGCTGCGACCTTTCTTTGGCGGAATGAACTTCTCCACCTTGTCGCTGAAGAACAATGCACCGACCTTGTCGTTGTTGATGATCGCAGAGAACGACAGGACTGCAGCGATCTCGGCAAGGATGTCCTTCCTGTTGGAACCTGACGTTCCGAAAAGTCTCGAACGGCTGACATCCACCAGCAGGACAACGGTCATCTCCCTCTCCTCCTCGAACACCTTGACATACGGCGAACGAAGACGTGCGGTGACATTCCAGTCCATATTGCGCACATCGTCTCCGTACTGGTACTCACGCACCTCGCTGAAGGCCATTCCTCGTCCCTTGAAGGCCGAGTGGTACTCTCCGGCGAAGATCTGGTGCGAGAGCGCACGGGTCTTGATCTCTATCTTCCTGACCTTCTTAAGAAGATCGTTTGCACTCATACTATCCATTAAGGAACTTCTACTGCATTGATGATTTCTGAAATGATCTGGTCGGTAGTCATATTCTCAGCCTCAGCCTCGTAGGTAAGGCCGATACGGTGACGGAGCACCTCGTAGCACACGGCACGCACGTCCTCAGGGATGACATATCCCCTTCTCTTGATGAAGGCATAGGCCTTTGCCGCCATTGCGAGCGAGATGCTGGCACGTGGCGACGCTCCATAGGCGATGAGGCTCGCGAGCTTGCCGAGGTTATATTCCTGCGGCGTACGGGTCGCATACACGATGTCGACGATATATCTTTCGATCTTTTCGTCCATATATACATCCTTCACGACCTCGCGTGCCCTTACGATGTCCTCCGGCTTGAGAACCGGCTGTGCCTTAGGGAACTCGCCTGTGTTGTTCATACGGATGATCTGGCGCTCCTCCTCCTTCTTAGGGTAGCTCACTACCACCTTCAGCATAAAACGGTCGAGCTGAGCCTCTGGAAGCGGATAGGTACCCTCCTGCTCGATAGGGTTCTGGGTCGCCATCACGAGGAAAGGCTGCGGAAGCGGGAAGGTCTCGTCTCCGATGGTAACTTGTCGCTCCTGCATCGCCTCGAGAAGGGCCGACTGCACCTTTGCAGGGGAACGGTTGATTTCATCGGCAAGGACGAAATTAGCGAAGACCGGACCTTTCTTGATCTGGAACTGCTCTGTCTTCTGAGAATATATCAGAGTTCCGAGCACGTCGGCAGGAAGAAGGTCCGGAGTAAACTGGATTCGGCTGAACTTTGAGTCCACTGCCTGAGAAAGTGTGTTGATAGCCAAGGTCTTGGCAAGACCAGGCATACCCTCAAGCAATATATGGCCGTTGGCAAGGAGGCCGATGAGAAGGTTCTCGACGAGATGCTTCTGGCCCACGATGACCTTGTTCATCTCCATTGTAAGGATGTCTACAAAAGAGCTCTCCTTCTGGATGCGGTCGTTCAATTCTTTGATGTTTATGCTCTCCATAAATATGTTTTTTAATATTTTTGCAAAATAAAGGGACAAATTTACTCATTTTTTCACAATATGCGACATAAAATCAGGCTATTATACGACGGAAGCGCCTTCTGCGGCTGGCAGATCCAGAACAACGCCAGGACCGTGCAGGGAGAACTTGAAAAAGCTCTGAGCCTCCTGCTTGGATCTCCGATCCAGGTGGTGGGAGCCGGACGCACTGACAGCGAAGTAAATGCGATCGATTACATCGCACACTTCGACGTCCCTGACAATGTCAGCATAAATGCAGAGCAGCTCTGCTACAAATTAAATGCCATCCTCCCGAGAGAGATGGCTGTAGAGGAAGTCACAGTCACTGACGAAGAGTTCCACGCAAGGTTCGGAGCCACCTCCAGAGAGTACCATTACTTCATCCATTTCAGGAAGGATCCGTTCTGCGAAAAGTATTCATACAGAATGAGATACCCACTTAACATAGAGAAGATGAACGAGGCCGCCCAGCTGCTTTTGGGAGAGCACGATTTCAGCTGTTTCGAGAAGGTCGGAGGCAACAATGCGACATCTATATGCACAATCACAGAAGCGGGTTGGAGCACCTATCGGCCGACCCACGTCGAACTTATGGGAGCCACTTGCAGGGAGGGCGACTACATAGTCTTCAGGATCAAGGCAAACAGGTTCCTCAGGAATATGGTCCGCGCCATCGTCGGTTCCCTGATCGAGGTCGGCCGAGGCAAGAAGGAGCCGGAATGGATCGCGGAACTCATCGCCAAAGGCTCCCGTTCAGACGCCGGAAGTTCCGTACCGGGCAAGGCCCTGTTCTTCACCGGGGCAAAATACTGACAGGTCAGGAACTGAAAAGTCACTAATAAAATTAATTTTATTATTACCGAAATAATGACTACTTTTGCACGATTATGCGCCGGTACGCATAGTCGTGTTTTACTTTGAAAATTTATAAGACTTTATAACTATGCTTTTCAACCTTTTACAGGCAGCCGTGGACACAACGGCAATTGCAAATGTCGCAATGGCGACAGAGGAAAAACTCTCACTTCTCGAGCTCGCCGGCAAGGGCGGCTGGCTTATGATCGTACTTCTCATCCTCTCGATTCTGGCAATCTACATCTTTGGCAGCAAGTGGTGGATGATCAGACAGGCCGGAAAGATCGACAAGAACTTCACAAAGGACATCCGTGACCTGATTCACGATGGAAAGATCCAGTCTGCCATCGCTTTGTGCCAGAAGTATGACTCACCTATCGCAAGACTTGTAGAAAAGGGTATCGAAAGAATCGGAAGGCCTCTCAATGACATCCAGGCGGCTGTTGAAAACACAGGAAACGTGGAAGTCGCACGTCTTGAGAAAAATCTTCCTATGCTTGCCACCATTTCGGGAGGTGCTCCTATGATCGGATTCCTCGGAACAGTGTCAGGTATGATCCAGGCATTCTTCAGAATGTCGACAGCAGGAAACAACATCGACATCACCCTCCTCTCCGGTGGTATCTATGAAGCGATGGTGACTACTGTCGGAGGTCTCTTCGTAGGTATCATCGCTTACTTCGGCTACAACTTCCTTACATCACAGATCTCGAACCTCGTGTTCAAGATGGAAAGGACTACTATCGAGTTCATCGATATGCTTCAGGAGCCTGCTGACAACTAATAAAGACACGAAAAATGGCAATCAAGAGGACAACCAAGATCGACTCCAGCTTTTCGATGTCGTCTATGACCGACATCGTGTTCCTGCTGCTGATCTTCTTCCTGGTGACTTCGACGCTCATCAACCCTAATGCGCTGAAGCTTCTCCTTCCGAAGAGTACAGGCCAGGTGTCAGCAAAAGCTACAGTCAGTGTGTCGATCAAGCATTGGAAAGACACTGACACATTCTCTTACCATATCAACGGCGAGGAGTCTCCTGTAAGGTTCGACCAGATAGAGGACGAGCTCATCGATCTGCTTCAGGCAGAAGAGGATCCCACATTCTCGATTTATGCAGATGAGACAGTTCCGATCAAGGAAGTGGTACAGGTTATGAACATAGCCAAGAGAAATCATTACAAGGTAATTATGGCAACTTCGCCAGAATAGGAAAGAATATGAAACAGTATCTCGAAGAACAGCGTAAACGCGAAAAGAGAGCGAGGGTGACAGGCGTCACCCTTACGGTACTCCTGCACTGTGCATTGTTCGGATGCTGTTTCCTTATGGGCTTCACCTATCTGAATCCGCCTCCTCCTGAAAAAGAGCAGATACTCATCGACTTTGAAGATGTCGAGATCAAAAGGCCGCGACAGACCCTTAACGGATCAAGACCAAGCGCAGTAAGACCTAACCCGGAAGAAGACATCAACCTGGTACAGAGATCTGAGGCGCAGCACATAGGTACTCAGACAAACGAGGCTCCTGAGGCGACAGTCGATGATTTCGGCGACGTTGAGACACCGGAGCCGGAGCGCAAGAAGGAGATAGACCGCAGGGCGCTCTTCTCTGCAGCCAACAACAAGACTCAGAAGGACACCCTCGCAATGCAGACAGCAGACAGGGTAAGCGACGCGCTTAAGGAGGGCCACGCGCAAGGAAACACCTATTCAGGCGAGACATCGGGAGAGCCTAACGCAAAAGTCGCTGGAAGAGCAATCGTAGGATCTCTTCCTAAGCCATCCTACGGAATACAGGCTTCCGGAAAGGTCGTAGTAAAGATATGGGTGGACAACTATGGAACTGTACAGAAGGCAGTTCCAGGAGCGGAAGGAACCACAGCTAACGACCAGACCCTCTGGCAAGCGGCAAGAAAGGCTGCGCTCGGAGCACACTTCAATATGGATGCTGACGCTCCACCTATGCAGGAAGGAACAATTACGTATATATTCAAGTTGAATTAACAGAATATTGGCGTGAGCCAAATAATATTTATTAACAAAAAACAGGTCGGGAAGACCACAGAAAAAAATGGAAGACAACAGAAGAGGCGGCGGAAATGGCCGCAGAACAGAAGGCCGTAGAGAGTACGGTGACAGAAGAAACGGATCAGCTAACGGCGACAGAAGATCATTCGGCGGCGACAGACCGCGCAGATCAGCCGGCAGCAGCGACAGAAGATCATTCGGATCAGGTGAAAGAAGAAGCTTTGGCGACAGAAAGCCTTTCGATGGCGAAAGAAGAGGCTTCAGGTCATCTGACAACAATGGAGAAAGAAGATCTTTCGGCGGTGAGAGAAAGTCATTCGGAGACAGACCACGCAGATCATTCGGCGAGGGCGGTGAAAGACAGTCATTCTCAGGCGAAAGAAGATCTTTCGGAGACAGAAAGCCATTTGACGGAGAGAGAAGATCATTCGGCGGCGAGAGAAAGTCATTCGGCGACAGACCACGCAGATCATTCGGTGAAGGTGGCGAAAGAAAATCTTTCGGTTCAGGCGAGAGAAGATCATCCGGCGACAGAAGAAACGACAAGAGAGGTGGCAGAAAGCCATTCGGCAGAGGTGGAGACTTCAACCACTTCCGTAACGAGGAGGAGAGCGGAATCAACAAGATGATCAGCAGAAAGCCAGTGCTTGATGTGAACGCATTCTCTGACAACGATATGGTAGAAACTCCTATCAAGGACGAGGTTCGCCTCAACAAGTTCATCGCAAACTCAGGTGTATGCTCAAGAAGAGAGGCTGACAACTTCATCCTCGCAGGTGTAGTTACAGTAAACGGCGAGGTAGTGACTGAGCTCGGAACAAAGGTGAACATCTACACTGACGATGTAAGATTCAACGGCGAGAGACTCAAGGGCGAGGAGAAGGTCTACATCATTATGAACAAGCCTAAGGGATATGTGACAACTGCAAGCGACCCTCACGCTGACAAGACAGTGATGGATCTGCTCAAGGGCTGCCACACAAGAGTGTTCCCTGTAGGAAGACTTGACAAGAACACCACAGGAGTGCTTATGTTCACAAATGACGGTGAGATTGCAGAGAAACTTACACACCCATCATACGACAAGAAGAAGATCTACCAGGTGTCACTTGACAGCAAGCTCAAGCAGGAGGACTATGAGAAGATCCTCAGCGGCATCGATCTTTCTGACGGTTTCATCAAGGCAGACGAACTCGAGTACATCGAGGAGGACGACCACCGCAAGCTCGGCATCGAGATCCACTCAGGAAAGAACCGTATCGTAAGAAGAATCTTCGAGTCACTCGGCTACGAGGTGAAGGCTCTCGACAGAGTGTATTTCGCAGGTCTCACAAAGAAGGGCCTCAAGAGAGGTGAGTGGAGATTCCTTTCAGAGGGCGAAACCAACCTCCTGAAAATGGGTGCATACCTTTAATAATATATATGAGCGGTATTAACACTAAGCATCGCGCTGGATTTGTCAACATCATCGGTAATCCGAATGTAGGCAAATCCACGCTTATGAATGCCCTCGTGGGCGAGAAACTGTCCATTGTGACCGCCAAGGCGCAGACCACAAGGCACAGAATTATGGGAATCGTGAACGGAGAGGACTACCAGATCGTCTACTCCGACACTCCAGGCATCCTGAAGCCTAACTACAGGCTGCAGCAGAGTATGATGAACTTTGTGGACACCGCCATCGGTGACGCAGACATCATCCTCTATGTGACCGACACCATCGAGAAAGGCGACAAGAACGAGGAGTACATCGCTAAGCTCAAGAACATCCAGTGCCCTGTGATCCTGGTGATCAACAAGATCGACATCAGCAGCCAGGAGCAGGTGATGGAGCTTATGAAATGGTGGAAGGAGCAGATCCCGAACGCCATCATCTTCCCTGCCTCAGCCCAGGAGAAGTTCAACCTTGACAACATCTTTGACACCATCGTGAGCAACCTCCCTACAGCTCCGGCCTGGTACGACAAGGATGTGTTCACTGACAAGAACCTCAGGTTCTTCGCATCGGAGATTGTAAGAGAGAAGATCTTCCTCAACTATAAGGAGGAGATTCCGTACAGTTGCGAAGTGGTGGTGGAAGAGTTCAAGGAGGGTGCTGAAAGATACGACATCAGCGCCGTCATCTATGTGATGCGCGAAACCCAGAAGGGCATCATCATAGGAAAGGGAGGACAGTCTCTCAAGAAGGTCGGCACACAGGCACGTATCGATATGGAGGATTTCTTCCAGAAGAAGGTGTTCCTCCGCCTTTTCGTAAAGGTAGATGAAGACTGGAGAGAGAACAAGAAGGAATTGAGAAGATTCGGTTACGAATATTAAAAACAAGTGAGATAGAAATGAGTTTTGACGACATCGACATCCCGGAAGAGGATCTTGACATCGAACAGGAATCTGACGATGAAAACCCGATAGAAAGCACTCCGGGCAAGTTTGACAAACTTTTCGGCGAGAACAGCAGGAAGCACAAGCTCTCCCGTATGTTCAAGGACTGGTACATAGACTATGCGTCCTACACCGTCCTCTACAGAGCCGTGCCACATCTGGTTGACGGACTCAAGCCGGTGCAGAGACGCGTGCTTCACGCTATGTGGCGCATAGACGACGGCAGCTACACAAAGGTAGCCAACATCGTCGGACAGGCTATGCAGTTCCACCCGCACGGAGACCAGTCCATCCTCGGAGCCCTCGTGTGGATCGGCCAGAGAAACTATCTGGTTGACTGTCAGGGTAACTGGGGTAACATACTCACAGGCGACTCAAACGCAGCTCCGCGTTACATCGAGGCTAGATTGAGCAAGCTCGCGAAAGAGATTATGTTCAATCCTAAGATCACCAACTGGATGACCTCTTACGACGGCCGCAACCAGGAGCCGATAGAGCTTCCTGTGAAGTTCCCTATCCTGCTCGCACAGGGTACAGAGGGTATCGGAACAGGATTCGCCTCGAAGATCCTGCCCCACAACTTCAACGAGCTGATCGACGCTTCGATCTGCGTTCTCGAAGGCAAGGACTTCGAGATCTTCCCTGACTTCCTTACCGGAGGTTCGGCAGACTGTTCGAAGTACAGCAGCAAGAAGAAGGGCGGCAAGATCAAGGTACGCGCAAAGATCGAAAAGATAGACAAGAACACCCTGTCAATCACCGAAATACCATTCGGAAAGACCACTGATGCCGTCAAGGAATCCATCGTGGAGGCCAAGGAAAGCGGTAAGATCAAGATCAAGAAGATCGATGACCTCACCAGTGCCACAGCCAACATCCTGATTCACCTTCCTAACGACGTGTCTCCGGACAAGACCATCGACGCCCTCTATGCATTCACTGCCTGCGAGGTGTCGGTGACTCCGAACACGTGCGTGATCCACGAGAACAAGCCTCAGGTACTCAGCGTGAACGACATCCTCCGTCACAGTACCTATCACACCAAGGACCTGCTCGGCCAGGAACTTGAGATCAGACTTGGAGAGCTGGAGAACGAGTGGCACTACAACTCACTTGAAAAGATCTTCTTCGAGAACAAGGTCTACAAGATCCTCGAGGGAGACGCCAAGACTTGGGAAGACCAGCTTCAGGAAGTCTTCGACACAATGCTGACCTACCAGAACCTGCTCAAGAGACCTATCCTTATGGAAGACATCAACAGACTGGTGGAGAAACCTGTGAGAAAGATCTCCAAGTTCGACACCAAGGCCGTGGATGAGAAACTCAAGGGAATCGAGGCTGAGATGGAGGAGGTAAGAAACCACCTTGCGCATCTTACCGAGTACACCATCAGATATTTCAAGAACCTGAAGAAGAAATACGGAAAGGCATATCCGAGACTCACAGAGATCGTGGAGTTCGAGTCAATCGAGAGCACACGAGTGGTAAGCAACAACGCCAAGCTCTACGCCAACAAGGCAGAGGGCTTCGTGGGAACGAACCTCAAGAAGGAGGACAACGCAGAGTTCATCTGCGACTGTTCAGACCTTTCTGAGATCATCGTCATCCACAAGGACGGTAAATATATGGTCACCAAGGTGAGCGAGAAGGCCTTCCTTGGAAAGGACATCCTCTACGTCGGCATCTTCAACAGAAACGACCAGAGAACCATCTACAATGTGATCTACCGCGAGGGCAAGACTTCCCTCAGCTATGCAAAGAGGTTCGCAGTGACCGGAATCACAAGGGACAAGGAGTACGACATTACCCAGGGCACACCGGGCTCTACCATCCTCTGGTTCACAGTCAACGGAAACGCCGAGGCAGAGACAGTGAAGATCTATCTGCGTCCGCGTCCGAAGCTCAAGAAGCTCATCGACGAGTACGACTTCTCGGAACTCGGCATCAAGGGAAGGGCCTCAAGAGGTAATCTCGTGTCAAAGAACCCTATCCAGAAGATCACCCTCAAGTCAAAGGGTATATCTACTATCGGAGGAAAGGACATCTGGTTCGACGAGGACATCCAGAGACTGAACGAAGACGGAAGAGGTCTGCACCTTGGACAGTTCAACACAGGCGACCACATTCTGGCAATATTCAAGGACGGAACGTACTACACCACAACCTTCGACCTCAGCAACAGGTACCAGGGCAACCTTCTCAAGATCGAGAAACTGGATATAAACAAGATATACACAGCATTGTACTACGACAAGGCTGTCGGAGCATTCTACATCAAGAGATTCTCATTTGATGTGAGCGACAACACTCCGGTATGCTTCATCGCAGACTCAAAGGGCTCATACCTTGTGGCTCTCTCTGACGACAAGCACCCGCAGGCAGAGGTGACATTCGGAGGCAAGAACGAGAACAGGCTTCCTGAGCTCATCGATGCAGAAGAATTCATCGCCAAGAAGGGAATCCAGGCCAAGGGCAAGAAGGTAAGCCAGTACGATGTGAAGACCGTAGTGTTCACAGAGCCTCTCCACAAGCCGGAGGACGACATCAAGCCTGAAGAGTCTGAGGCAGAGAACCAGGCGGGAGAAATCGACAATTCGGAGGTAGAGGATCCTATCGACCTCAATCTGCCGGATGACGATGTGCAGCTGACTCTTTTCTAAGAATATACTGTTATGATAATATCACTGACAGGCCTTATGGGATGCGGGAAAAGCAGCGTCGGGAGGGAACTCTCGAGGCTGCTTTCCTGTCATTTTATGGACCTGGATGAAGTGATAGTGCAGCGCGAAGGCAGGAGCATCCCGGAAATATTCGCTCAGGAGGGCGAGGAGGCTTTCCGAAGAATGGAATTGGAGGCCTTCAAGGCCGTAATCAAGGCTGCGGAGGGCAGAGACACCGTTCTGGCGCTTGGCGGCGGCACGGTGACTAAAGCAGAGTGCGCTGACATAGCGCACAACAGGACTTTATGTATATATATGAAAGCGTCTGTTCAGACGCTTAAGGCCCATCTCGAAGGGCAGACCGAAGGTCGGCCTCTTCTTTGCGGGCAGGACATCGAGGAGCGCCTTGCGCGACTGATGTACGAGCGTGGCCATATATATGAAAAAACCGCCCATATCATCATAGATACAGACGGTAAATCTATTTCTGAAATCGCTCAGGAGATCCTTAAATCATCTCATCACGTTCGTTGATGTCCTTGACGCGGAGCTGGATGTTGGCTGTACCGCGATAGTAGTTCTCCACAATCGAATAACATACGTCGATCGGATTGCCGGCCTTGATGTGGTCGAAGAACTCCGCCATATTGAATGCAATTGCAGATATGTGGTGGTACGGGTGTGACTCCTGGATCAGCTCGAGCTTCAGGTGACCACCTTCTGCTCCGACTTTGCGACCGTTTCCGTTGTCGTAAACATTCTCTGTCAGGAAGATAGGCGCGCTGTTACCCGGGCCGAAAGGCTGGAACTGCTTGAGGATACGCAGGAACTTAGGCGTCATCTGGGAGAAGTTCAGTCTGGCGTCGATTTCCACTACAGGAGTCTGCATTGCAGGTATGATGGCCTCGGAAATGAATTTCTCTATCCTTTCACAGAAGGTCGGGAGATTCTCCTCCTTGAGTGTGAGACCTGCTGCGTAGAGGTGGCCTCCGAAGTTCTCCAGAAGGTCAGAACAGCTCTCGATGGCATCATAAAGATCGAAACCGTGTACGCTTCGTGCAGATCCTGTCACAAGTCCCTCCTGAGACTTTGTAAACACGATTGTCGGCTTGTAGAATGCCTCTACAAGACGTGAAGCCACGATTCCTACGACACCTTTGTGCCACTCCGGATTGTATACTATTGTCGCATTGCCGCAAGAGAGGCAGTTGCCCGAACGGGCCATATCGAGTGCTTCCTGGGTAATGCGCCTGTCGATGTTCTTTCTTTCGTTGTTGTGTTCGTTGATTTCAGTACCGATACGGATGGCCTCTTCGGCATTTGTCGCTGTAAGAAGTTCCACGGCAATTCTTCCGGACTCCATTCGTCCCGCTGCATTGATACGCGGTCCGATCTTGAAGACTATGTCGTCGATGGAGATGTGATTAGGCTCTATGCCTGAAAGCTGTATCATCGCCATAAGTCCCACGCGAGGTCTTTCATTCAACTGCTTGAGTCCGAAATGTGCGAGGATACGGTTCTCGTCAGTAACCGAGACGAGGTCTGACGCTATGCTGACCACAAGCAGGTCAAGAAGCGGGATCAGAGTCTCGAACGGGATGTCATATCTCTGAGAATAGGCCTGAACCAGTTTGAAACCGACACCGCATCCTGAAAGGTCATCGAACGGATAGTGACAGTCTTCCCTCTTCGGGTCAAGGACAGCCACTGCCTTCGGCAGTTCGTTTTCAGGAAGATGATGGTCGCAGATGATCACGTCTATGCCTTTTTCGCGGGCATACTCCACCTTTTCGTTGGCCTTGATGCCGCAGTCCAGGGTGATGATGAGGCTGAATCCGTTTTCCGCAGCCCAGTCTATACCCTTGTACGAAACACCATAACCTTCATCATATCTTTCCGGAATGTAGAAGTCGATCTTTGATGTCAGACGTCTGAGAAACGAATAGACCAGTGACACAGCTGTGGTTCCGTCCACATCGTAGTCTCCGTAGACCAGGATCTTCTCCGAACCGGTCACAGCCTGACGGACTCTCTCCACTGCCTTGTCCATATCCGTCATAAGGAACGGATCATAAAGGTTGTCAAGGCTTGGACGGAAGAATGAGCGTGCCTGTGCGAATGTGTTTACGCCTCTCAGGACGAGGAGTTCCGCAAGTACAGGGTCAACTCCAAGTTCTGAGGAAAGCTGCCCTACAGTCTCAGGGTCAGCGCTTTCACGTAAAATCCATTTCTTTTCCACAAGCATAGCATACAAAGATATGGATTTTGTTTCAAATTCAGAATTATTTATGCTATTTTTGCGCTTTATTTTCAATAGAGTAGGATAATAATATATATAAACCAGAAGAATATGAGCATTATGGACCTCAACGAGCAGGAGCTTCTCAGAAGAGAGTCGCTCTCAAAGCTCAGAGAACTTGGCATTGAGCCTTATCCGGCAGCACTCTACCCTGTAAACACATCCGCAAAGGAGATCAAGGAGGGTTTTGATGAGGCTGCAGGCAACTTCCAGGAAATAGTCATCGCAGGACGTATTATGTCACGCAGAATTATGGGCGCGGCATCATTCGGAGAGATCCAGGATGAGACAGGCCGTATCCAGATCTACATCAACCGCGATGAGATCTGCCCTGGCGAAGACAAGACAATGTACAACACAGTGTGGAAGAAGCTCCTTGACATCGGAGACATCATCGGCATCAAGGGATTCGCCTTCATCACAAAGACAGGACAGCTCTCAGTGCACTGTAAGGAGCTCACCCTCCTGAGCAAGTCACTCCGCGTGCTTCCTATCGTGAAGGAGAAGGACGGAGAGGTGTTCGATGCATTCTCAGATCCGGAGCTCAAGTACAGACAGCGTTACGTAGACCTTATCGTAAATCCACAGGTCCGCGACACATTCATCAAGAGAAGTCAGATCGTGGCTACAATGCGTGAGTACTTCAACGCAGCAGGCTGCCTTGAGGTAGAGACACCTATCCTCCAGAGCATCCCAGGCGGTGCAACAGCACGTCCGTTCATCACTCACCACAATGCCCTTGACATTCCTCTCTACCTCCGTATCGCAAACGAGCTCTATCTCAAGAGACTTATCGTCGGCGGTTACCACGGAGTCTATGAGTTCGCAAAGGACTTCCGCAACGAGGGTATGGACAAGACCCACAACCCTGAGTTCACTTGTATGGAGATCTATGTAGCCTACAAGGACTACATCTGGATGATGGAGTTCGTGGAGAACCTCCTCGAGAAGATCGCCCTCAAGCTTCACAACCAGACATCAGTGACTATCGGAGAGCACCAGGTTGACTTCAAGCCGCCATTCCGCAGACTCCCTATCCTTGAGGCAATCAAGGAGTACGCAGGAGTGGACGTGGCAGGAATGGATGAGGACCAGCTCCGCGAGACCTGCAAGAAGCTCCACGTGGAGATCGACCCTTCATTCGGCAAGGGCAAGCTCATCGACGCTATCTTTGGAGAATACTGCGAGAAGCACCTCGTACAGCCTACTTTCATCACTGACTACCCTGTGGAGATGTCGCCTCTCACCAAGCGTCACCGCACAAACCCAGACCTTACTGAGCGTTTCGAGCTCTTCGTATGCGGTAAGGAGCTTGCAAATGCCTACAGCGAGCTTAACGACCCTATCGACCAGTACGAGCGTTTCCAGGACCAGCTCAAGCTCAAGGACAAGGGAGACGACGAGGCTATGTTCATCGATATGGACTTCGTACGCGCACTCGAGTACGGTATGCCTCCTACATCAGGACTCGGTATGGGAATCGACCGCCTTACAATGTTTATGACCAACTCCCCTACCATCCAGGATGTACTCTTCTTCCCGCAGATGAGACCAAAGAACAACTAAGTGATATAGCACAGAAAAGGGCGCCCACCGAAAGTGAGCGCCCTTTTCATATATACATCATCTTTATATTTCCAGTCCTGAATCCTCCTCTTCGATCTCCGGTTCTTCGCCTGGAGCGAGTGTAGTGAATTCATCAAGATAGACCGCAGATGTACGGGCTCCCAGATTATTCATTCCGTACAGATATACAATGTATTCTGTAGAAGGGGTCAGGCCTTCTATAATATATTCCTTGTTCTTACCCTTCTGAAGACTCCTCTTTTCGTCGAAGACTACAGCAAGGTAATCTTCGATGGTCTTTCCTTCAGCATCTGCAGCTGCCTGATAGCGCGCGATGTCGTATTGATATATATCTTCATCCGACCATCCTTCGCCAAAGGCGCTCTTCTCTATCAGACCGCAGGACCAGGTGTACTTCTTGTCATTCGTCGCCACCGAAAGCACTACCTTATTGTTATACGGCAGCTTGCCTGAAAGGAACACCGGAGCGACCCAGAATGTCTGGGAAACACTGATGTCGATAGATGGCAGATCGGAATACGACAAGGTCACTGTCGCTTCGCGTCCCAATGTGTCTGTCTGGTTCTTTTGCGCTATAAAGGCCACCTCTGCTGTTTCTTCAAGTACCTCAACCTTCAGCCAATCCCTGCTTGCACTGGTGTAAACAGTGTCGATCACTATCACTAACGAATCGAATTCGGTTCGCATCGTGTCTATCTGGATCTCATAACGTTCCGGATGTCTGATAAGGAACTTAACTTCCTCTCCGTCTCGCGGATTCAGCAACCTGTACGATACAAGGGCTGTATCACCTTTTGAGGAGATCTGCACAATCTTGCGGGACACTCTGAATGAAGTAGCTCCGAGGGTGTATTCCTCCTCGCAGGAAGCCAGCAGCACAGAGGCCATAATGAGGGCACACAATAAATTCAAATAATTCTTAATGCTCATAAAGCTATAAATTTTCCAACTGATCTGCGAAGATAATCCATTCCTCCGAGTTTCGCAAATCTGAAAAATGTTATCTTTGCATATTATGGCTATTATCAAGGAATTGAAGGGGGATATCCCAGTTATCGGAGAGGGAACTTATCTCGCTGAGACTGCGGTTCTTATCGGAACCGTCCAGACCGGAATGGATTGCAGCATATGGTATGGAGCGGTGCTCAGAGGCGACGTTGGCGCAATCCGGATCGGCGACCGAGTCAACATCCAGGACAACGCCGTACTCCACGCCACCAATCACGTGTCTGAGTGCATAATCGGCAACGACGTGTCCATAGGTCACGGGGCGAATGTGCACGGTGCCATCATAGGCAACGACGTAATCATAGGTATGGGAGCGATCGTGATGGACAACACCGTGGTTCCGGACGGGACAATCATTGCGGCAGGAGCTGTCGTGACAGCAAACCAGAAGCTGGAAAGCGGTATATGGGCGGGAATCCCTGCAAAGAAGATAAAGGACGGCTCTCCTGAGATTCTTGAAAAGGCGCACGCCAACGCCGAGCACTACCTTGAATACAAGAAATGGTACGAGTAATATGAGAAAAGAGACCATAACATCCGCACAGAACCCAAAGATAAAGATGCTGCTTGCCCTTCAGGAAAAGTCGAAGACAAGACGCAAGGAGGGGCTCTTCGTAGTCGAAGGCAGACGCGAACTCGAGCACTGCATCAACGCAGGCTTCCGCGTCAGGACCTTGTTCGTATGTCCGGAAATAATAAATCCTCAGGATTGGGAATATATATATGAAAAGACCGGCTCACCCGCAGGGTGCGAGCCGTCTGTGGTGGAGGTCCCTGCAGTTCTTTACGATAAGATCGCATATAGGGGCGGTACAGAGGGCATCATCGCTGAGATTGAATATATAGAAAGGGACCTTGCCTCCCTGAAGATGAAGGAGAATCCTCTTGTCGTGGTTCTGGAATCCGTGGAGAAGCCGGGCAACCTCGGAGCGGTACTGCGCAGTGCAGACGCTTCCGGAGCTGACGCAGTGATCATATGCGACCCGCAGACCGACCTGTACAACCCCAACCTCATCCGCTCGAGTATCGGCGCAATCTTCACCGTACCAGTTGCCGCCGCCTCATCGGAAGACACAATCAAGTGGCTGAAAGCCAACAATATAAAGATATACACTGCTCAGCTTCAGGACTCCGAATGGTATTACGACACCGATATGACAGGAGGTACGGCAGTGATTATGGGCACTGAGGCCACAGGCCTGACCGACGTGTGGAGGAAGGCGGCCGACGCCCACATAAAGATCCCTATGCTTGGCAGGCTGGACTCGCTCAATGTGTCAGTCTCTGCAGCGATCCTGCTCTACGAAGCCGTCCGCCAGAGAAACAGCAGATAACCTTATGAAAAAATTCGGTCTCATAGGACACCCTATAGCTCACTCGCTCTCCCCTGCCTTGTTCAAGGCGGGATATGACGGCAGATACACCTATGACCTCATTGAGGAAGATAGCTTCGAAGCGGCATATTCCCGTTTTATTAATGAATATGACGGCATCAACGTCACTGCCCCGTTCAAGGAGCAGGCCTTTGCCAAGGCCGACATCCTGTCGGAGGAATGCCGGGCAATCGGAGCGGCAAACATCCTTATCAAGACCCCACAGGGCATCGAGGCCCACAATTCCGACTATCTCGGAGTAAGGATGTGGATTCAGGAAGTCAGCGGGAACGACGCCTCGCAGAGCGTGCTCGTCGTCGGGGCGGGCGGAGCCGGAAAGGCGGCGGCCTATGCGGCAGCATCGCTCGGAATGCAGACCACAATCATCAACAGGACAATGAGCAAAGCAGCACAATGGGCTGAAAATCAAGGCATATATAAATATATCATCAAACCTGTCGAGGCTTTTGCCGAAGAGTTCAGACGCAGCGACATCGTCATATATACACTCCCTGTGGCGCTGCCTCAAATCTCGGAGCTTGACAGGAAAGAGATCGAAGAAAAGGAGGCCTTGCTGGAGGCCAACTACAAGGACCCGGTGCTGCGCGGAAACGGAAAATTGTGGCTTTTGTACCAGGCCGTGACCGGATACGGACTTTTCACTGGAGAAAAACCGAATTTAGAGCGAATGTCCGATGTTATATGAGAAATATTGATTAACTTGCAAAGTTTTTGGGACGTTCCAAAAACAACTAAAAATAAATATTATGTCATTAAACAAAGCAATGCTGATCGGTAACGTTGGTAGAGACCCTGAAGTACGTTACCTTGATGGAAATTCGGGAAATGCAAAAGTGGCGACCTTCACATTGGCCACAACCGAGAGGTACAGGGACCGCAACGGTGAAACACGTGAAAACACAGAATGGCACAACATCGTGGCGTGGAGAAACACTGCAGATGTCGTAGAAAGATTTGTAAAGAAGGGCACTCAGCTGTACATCGAAGGCCGTATCCGCACAAGATCGTGGGACGACCAGACAGGCAACAAGAGGTACACTACTGAGATCATCGCTGACACGCTCCAGCTTCTGGGAAAGAAGGCTGACAACCCTGCAGCCGCACAGCCATCGGGCTATCAGCCTCAACAGCCAAGCTATCAGGCACAGCCTCAGACGCCTTCCTATGCTCCGCAGCCTGCAGCAAGACCTGCAGCCCAGCCTGCACCGGAAGCGGACATTCCAGATGATGACCTTCCATTCTAAAGATATTAACCAACATCAATACATTCAATAAAAATGAAACTTGACGTAGTACTCGGTCTCCAGTGGGGAGACGAAGGAAAAGGAAAAATCGTCGACGTACTTGCAGAGAAGTATCCTGTAGTCGCTCGTTTCCAGGGTGGTCCCAACGCTGGTCACTCGCTTCATTTCGATGGCAAGAGCTTCGTTCTCAGATCTGTTCCATCAGGAATCTTCAGAGAGGATGCAGTGAACATCGTAGGTAACGGAGTAGTCCTCGACCCAATCACATTCAAGGGAGAGTGCGACAACATCGCCCAGAAGACAGGAATTCCTGTAAACAAGCGTATCGTGATTGCAAAGAAGGCTCACCTCATCCTTCCTACTCACAGACTTCTCGATGCAGCCAATGAGGCGGCTATGGGTAAGGGTAAGATCGGATCTACCCTCAAAGGCATCGGTCCTACTTACACAGACAAGATCAGCCGTCACGGTCTCCGCGTAGGTGACATCCTTGCTGCAGACTTCGCTGACAGATATGCAAAACTCCAGAACCGCCACATCACTCTTCTGAACCAGATGGGTTACGAATGCGACCCTCACGCTGAGGATGCGGATTTTATGGAGGCTGTGGAGTTCCTCAAGACTTTCGAACTTGTGGACTGCGAGTACCACGTGAACAAGCTTCTTGAGACCAAGGGAATCCTCGCAGAAGGTGCCCAGGGCTCTATGCTTGACATCGACTACGGTTCGTATCCTTTCGTGACATCATCTACAACATCTTGCTCAGGTGCCTGCGTAGGACTCGGCGTAAGTCCTCAGAAGATCGGTCACGTGTACGGAATCTTCAAGGCGTACTGCACACGCGTGGGCAGCGGTCCTTTCCCTACAGAGCTCTTTGACGAGACCGGCGAGAAGATCCGCGCTATCGGACACGAGTTCGGAGCCGTTACAGGCCGCCCTCGCCGCTGCGGATGGCTCGACCTTGTAGCCCTCAAGTATGCTGTGATGATCAGCGGTGTAACCGACCTGATTATGATGAAGTCCGACTGCCTCGACACATTCGAGACCATCAAGGTCTGTACATCGTACATCGTGGACGGACAGCCTTCAGACCAGTGGCCATTCGACACATTCGCCAACATCGAGCCTGTGTACACAGAGTTCAAGGGATGGAACACAGACCTCACCCACTGCCGCACAGAGGAAGAGCTTCCAGCAGAGTTCCGCGAGTACATCGCCTTTATGGAGAGCTACCTCGGAGTTCCGATCAAGATCATCTCTGTAGGACCTGACCGCGAAGCGACAATTATGAGATAAGACAATAAAAACCGACTCACACTGAGCCGGTTTTTATTTTTATATCATTATTTGAAAAGCAGCTGGGCGAACTGGTGGAGGCTGCGACGCCAAGACTGCCATTCGTGAGCCGTCTCCGGTGAGACGTAGAAGTGGGCATTCATTCCAGAGGCTCTGAGCGCTTCAGTAGTGGCTTCCTGATTATGACCCCAGCGAGGATCCTTGAGCTCGTGACTTCCGTAGCTGATGAAAACCAGGTCATAGGCGTCTCTGAAGCCCTCTGTCTGATCTGCTTCCTCAACACTGATAACGCCTCCGCTGAACATTCCAAGGGCTGAGAAGACATCAGGATTCTTCATTGTGATGATCTTTGTCTGCATTCCTCCCATTGAGAGTCCTGCCATAGCGCGGTGCTTCCTGTCAGCTTTAGTACGGTATCTTGCGTCCACCATCGGAATTATGTCATTGATAAGTCTGGTCATAAATGCGTCAGCCCAGTCTGAAGGGAAGCCCATCACTCCCGGCTTCGGCGTCCACGATCCGTTGTCCATAACGATGATGAACTCCTCGGCCTTGCCCTCCGCAATGAGGTTGTCCATAATCAGGCCCGCCCTGCCCTGCTCTGACCATCCGTGCTCACTCTCACCGTAGCCGTGCTGAAGGTAAAGCACAGGATAACGCTTCTTCTTGTTCTGATCATATCCAGGAGGAGTGTAGATGAAGCAATGACATATCCTGTCTTCTGTCTCAGAGAAGTAGTAAACCTCTCTCACGTCACCGTGGGGCACATTCTTCAGAGCGTAGAAGTCCTGGTCGTGCGCAGGCACTTCAATACCGCTTCCCCAACGGCTTGCACCATAATAATAAAGTGAACCCGGATCCGGAACCGAAGCTCCATCCACCTCAAACTGATAATAGTGGAAGCCCTCATCCTGAGGAGCGGACTCACCAGTCCACACACCGTTCTCATCCCTTCTCATAGGGTACTTCACCGCACCTATGTCGAGCTTTACAGAAGTTGCATCCGGTGCAACGAGCTGCGCCCTTACCATACGCTGTGAGTTCACCATAGGATACTCCCTGCCAGGCTGGTTGGAAGCTGACGGCACAAAGTCCTCCTTAAGAGTCTTTGCAATACGCTGCTTCTCAACGAAGGTCACCATAGTCTCAAGAGTTTCAGGGGCATACATTCCCATTCCGTGACCGCCTCCTTCCACCGAGTGAAATTCAGTAACGACTCCCGCCTCAGAAAGAAGCTGATGGAAATGAGTTCCCTGGCAATAAGGAACCACATTGTCCGCAGTTCCGTGGAACACCACCACAGGAGGATCCGAAGGATCAATGTATGTCGTCGCATTCAGAGCCTTGAAAGCTTCCTCATTGCCTTTGAACGGAAAACCCATTACAGTCTCTTCCGGAGTGTGGTTCCAGGTATCCTCATTGCCGCAGCACATATAATGAAGGTCTGTAGGACCTGACCAGCAGCAGGCTGCGTCAACAAGACTACTGAACTTAGTGTATTCTCCAAGAGCACCTTCCAGCTCTGCCACGCCATTACTTGTAGCGGCGAGGGATGCCAGATGAGCGCCTGACGAGAATCCCGAAGTCACTACAAAATCAGGATCGAAATTATACTTTCCAGCGTTTCCTCGTACGTAGCGCACAACAGCCTTGATGTCGTGAATCTGAGCAGGAAACTTCGCATCCATAGAGGATCGGTGATTCGGAGTCACAACCGCATAACCTGCATCAAGAAAGGCATTCACAATAGTGCCAAGGTCGGCCATACCCTTTGAATTATTCGAGTACCAGGCGCTTCCATAGATGTGGATAGCGACAGGATACACTTCCCTCTCAACCTTCGGGATGTAGATGTCAAGTGTATGATAGACCTGACCGTCACCGACATAATCAAGATCTGCAAACTTCTCAGAACAATGAACATCAATCTTCGGCATCTGCCAGCCTCCGAACCCTCCGGCAGGCTGGGCATATGCAGAAAGCGCGCAAGCCGCACACAATACTACAATGCTGATCCTTTTCATATAACTTTATTCTTTTAAAAGTACTTTATCTATTTCCTCGCAGGCTCATCCAGACCGAGCGACGGATGCTTCTTCGACGAGAAGAAAAGCACGAGCGCAACTGCAATAGCCACTACGCCAAGGAGAATGAACACATACTCAGCGTGGAGGGCGGCAGACACCTCCTGTGCGTGGTTTCCCGCCTGGGTGATCTCCCTTGTGAAGATCCTGCCCACATAGATAGGCACAGCCCACATTCCAAGGTTCTGCACCCAATAAATAAGCGAGTACGCGGTACCGAGGTTCTTTTCTGGGATGATCTTCGGCACAGACGGCCACATCGCTGAAGGAACGAGCGAATAGCCGATTCCAAGAAGGGCTATGGATATATAGGCATATGCCGGTACGCCCTGAGGGGCGAAGGTTATGATAAGGTGCGACACCAGCACAAGGGCCGAACCCACTATCATCCAGGTTGTCGCCTTTCCCACCTTATCGACGAGTGCTCCGAAAAGCGGAGTGAAAAGGATGGTGAAGAACGGAATCATCGCCAGAAGGACAGTAGCGATGTCCAGATTCACGCCAAAGAGAGGCAGGAGGATGGACACGCCGAACTTCTTGAATCGTATCACGCAGCAGTAGAAGGTCACACAAAGGATCGCAATCATCAGGAAGCGTGGATTGCTGAGTACCTTCCATATGTCAGAGAAACGGAACTTGTCCTCTTCCGCAGTCTCCACCTTGTCAGTCTCTCCTGTCTGACGGTCAAACTTGGCGTCCATAGCCACGAACACAGCCCAGAGGATGGCGCCGAGCGCTAGGACAGCAAGGCCGATCAGGGCAGGTCTGTTGGTCTCCGCCAGGGTATATATCTCCCCAAGGGCCTTCTGCTTCACGATCATAGGCGCCACAAGGATGGCTGTGGCCGTACCGAAGCGGGCGATAGCCAGCTGCAGGCCCATTGCCAGGGCCATATTCCTGCCCTTGAACCATTTTGCGATTGAACGGGTCACCGAGACGCCGGCGATTTCGCTGCCAAGGCCGAAGAGCATACAGCCCACATATGCAACAGTGAGCGAGGTCTCAGGCTTGAAGCCGGCCGAGATGGCGAAAGTGACAAGGCCTGCGCCAAGCACCATCATCGCAACGAAGATGGAACCCACAAGACGGACACCGAACCTGTCAAGCAGCGCACCGCAGACGATCAGACCTCCCCAGATGCAGAGGAAGGAATATCCGCTCGCATAGAAGCCGTAATCCTGCATATCCCAGCCAAGCTCAAGAAACTCAGGATTCTTGAACAGCTCGGAAAGCGAAGAGAACATATCATCAAAGAAGTACGAGGCGAACATAGGAACAACAAGGCACGCCAGCGCAAGCCAGCATGCCCATCTGTTGTCCTTAAGAGTATTTTTAAGGGTTGACATTATTTCTTGATGTTTGGAAGTTCAAGTCCATAGCCTTTCTTGCGGTCCTCGACCTTGAGGAGGAATGACATCACGAAGGCAACGACACCGAACGACGCGAAGATTATCATAGGGACAAGGTAACCGCCTGTAGCCTTGAGGGCGTTTCCGATGATGAGCGGAACGAAGCAGAGACCTACGTTCTGAATCCAGAAGATGAGTGAGTACGCACTTCCGAGGATTACTGGATCGATGATCTTAGGAACCGATGGCCACAGAGCTGCAGGAACCAATGAGAATGACACTCCGAGCACCACGATGAGAAGGAGGGCGAACCACTTCACAGGATAGAGCGGGAGGAGGAATGCGAAGCTGAGGTGGCACGCGATCATAATGATTGCACCGATCATAAGCATTGTAGCTCCCTTACCCTTGTTGTCAAGGAAGGCTCCGAGGAACGGAGTAAGCACCATCGCAAGAATAGGGAACCATCTGAAGAGGTCAGCTGCCTCAGATGCAGGGATCTGGAGAGTCACCTCGAGGAAGTTGGTAGCATATCTCTGGAATGGGAAGATCGCCGAGTAATAGAGGACACAAAGAAGAGCGACAAGCCAGAACATCTTGCTTCTGAAGATCTTTCCAAGGTCGCTTACCTTGAACTCCTCTTCGCTTGAACCACCTGCAACTACACCCATCTGCTTGTCCAGCTTGCTGTCCATAACCGAGAAAATGATGAAGTTGATCAGACCGATGAGAAGGAGTACGACGCAGAAGAGGATAGGAGCCTCTACGTTGCCGAACTTGTCTGCAAGACGTGGAGAAGCTGAAAGGACTGCAAACACACCAAGGCGAGCAATTGCCATCTCAAGACCCATTGCAAGGGCCATTTCCTTACCGTTGAACCACTTTGCGATAGCCTTCGAAACGGTGATACCTGCCATCTCGCAGCCACATCCGAAGATCATAAAGCCCAGAGAAGCCATCTTTGCACTGCCAGGAAGAGCCACCCACCAGGAGTTGAGCCATTCGCAGAAGGCTGTCGCCTGGAACCATTCGGTGATTCCGACATATTTGATCGAGGCACCCACAACCATAAGGGCTGTAGAAAGGATACCTGTAAAGCGTACGCCCATCTTGTCAAGGATGATACCTGCAAGGATAAGGAATCCGCACACATTGAGAATGTACTCAGATGCCGCATAAGTTCCGAAAACTGAGCTGTCCCAACCTCTTGAAGACTCGATAAGAGACTGAAGAGGAGACATTACATCGACAAACATATACGCGAAGAACATAGCAAGCGCGATAAGGATAAGCGCCGCCCATCTTGCAACGAAGCTGTCGTTAAGATACTTTTTTAATGTTTCTGCCATAATATTTGATTGTTAGATTTTTCCCAAGGCGAAGATAGGGCTTTTTAAGCTAATCGGCAAAACAGATTTCTGAATATCCGAATAAAGTCTTAACTTCGCGAGTTGTATTATTGATATGGAATCAGGAAACATTACATACAGGCTTCTGGAAAAGGTGGATTCACCGTCGGACATCAAGGGATTCAGCATAGACGAGCTGCGCGAGCTGTGCGCAGAGATCCGTCATTATATGATTGAATGCTGTTCTGTAAACCCGGGTCACCTCGGTTCAAGCCTCGGAGCAGTCGAACTGATCATTGGACTGCACTACGTCTATGACGCGCCGGCAGACAAGCTGGTGTTTGACGTCGGCCATCAGGCCTATGCCCACAAGATCATCACAGGCCGCCGCGAAGCCTTCCGCAAGAACAGGATGAAGGACGGCATCAGCGGTTTCCCAAAGAGATCCGAGAGTCCCTATGACGCATTCGGAGCCGGTCACTCATCCACTTCCATATCAGCAGCCCTCGGCTTTGCCGAAGCGTCCAAGCTCCAGGGGCTCGGCGAGAAAGTCGTCGCCCTGATAGGCGACGGATCCCTCACCGGAGGCCTCGCGCTTGAGGGCCTGAACAACGCCGGCGCCGCAAAATCAGACATCCTCGTCGTCCTGAACGACAACAACATATCCATAGACAGAAACATCGGAGCCCTGCACGAGTACCTCCTGAACATCACGACCAACCCACGTTACAACCGTGCCAAGAAGCAGGTCTGGGACAGTCTCGGCGATGGATGGTTCAGAAATCGTGTACAGAAGTTTGTCATAAGCGCCAAGTCTTCCCTTGTACGCCACAGCGGCGGAGACCTCTTCGAATCAATGGGATTCCGCTATTTCGGTCCTATCGACGGCAACGACATAGAGCAGGTAGTAAAGACTTTGAGCAAACTCAAGGAGATCGAAGGCCCTAAGCTGCTTCACACCCTCACGACCAAGGGAAAGGGATATGCCCCTGCAGAGGAGAACCAGACAGTATGGCACGCTCCGGGCGTGTTCGATCCTGAAACAGGCGAAAGGATGAAGAGTCCAAAGGGCGAAAGCAGGTATCAGGATGTGTTCGGAACTGTCCTGGTGGAACTGGCCAAGATGAACACAAAAGTTGTGGGCATCACCCCGGCAATGGCCTCAGGCTGCGGTATGAATATGCTCGCAGAGGCTATGCCAGAAAGATTCTATGACGTCGGCATAGAAGAAGAGCACGCCGTGACCTTTGCGGCCGGTCTCGCCGCAGGCGGGATGAAGCCGTTCTGTAATATATATTCATCATTCTCCCACAGGGCCTTTGACCAGATCTTCCACGACGTCGCCCTGCAGGACCTCCCTGTCGTCCTCTGTCTGGACCGAGGCGGAATCGTAGGCCAGGACGGCGCGACGCACCACGGCTGTTACGATATGTCCGTATACAGAAGCATACCTGGCGCCGTGATAGCGGCACCAAGAAACGAGATCGAGCTGAAGGATATGATGTACTCTGCGATGGAGTATCCCGGCGGCCCATATATAATAAGGTATCCCCGCGGCTATGGTGAAGGCGTCGAATGGAAGGAGCACAGCTTCCGGAAACTCCAGGAAGGCAAGGGCGAAAAGCTTATGGACGGCGAAGAGATCGCCATGATTGCAGCTGGTCCGGTCGCAAACAGAGCGGTCGAAGCGGCGATGAAGCTGATGGAAAAGACAGGAAAAAATCCTGCTATATATAATATAAGGTATATAAAGCCGATCGACACTGAACTTCTGACTGAAATATGTGGTAAATTCTCCAGAATAATCACTGTAGAAGACGGAACAGTGATCGGAGGATTGTACGGAGCTGTAACAGAATTTGTGTCTGCACAGGAGAAGCCGCTGCCAGTAAAGGCCGTAGGCATTCCTGACCGCTACCTTAGCCAGGGTACACAACAGGAACTGAAGCAGGAATGCGGGCTTACGACAGAGGAACTCGAGATGATTTTTGCAAAAGAATTCGAAAAAATCTCAAAAAAAGATTGAAAAGATTTGCAGATTAAAAAATAATGTCTACCTTTGCAATCCCTTTGAGAAACAAACCTCCCAGAGGGAAAGCAAAAACATTGCCGATGTAGCTCAGTTGGCCAGAGCACGTGATTTGTAATCTCGGGGTCGTGGGTTCGATTCCCTCCATCGGCTCAAAAGTTCTTGAATGAATTTTGGGAGAATACCAGAGTGGCCAAATGGGGCAGACTGTAAATCTGCTGGTTTTTACCTTCGGTGGTTCGAATCCATCTTCTCCCACTAAAGCCCGACAAAATACAGATCGGGCTTTTACTTTGAAAAGCGGAGTTTTCGTGCAAGTCGAGTGCAATGGAAACTGGTTTACATTGCCGAGGCGCAGCCGAAAAACCCGCAAATTTTCAAAGAAAATTTGCGGAAGTAGCTCAGTCGGTAGAGCATCAGCCTTCCAAGCTGAGGGTCGCGGGTTCGAACCTCGTCTTCCGCTCAAACTACGCCAGTGTAGCTCAGGGGTAGAGCGCTTCCTTGGTAAGGAAGAGGTCGTGAGTTCAATTCTCACCACCGGCTCTACTATTTTGTTGTATATAATACTTACTAAAAGATAAAATTATGGCTAAGGAAACCTTTAAAAGAGACAAACCGCACGTTAACATCGGTACTATCGGCCACGTTGACCACGGTAAAACAACTTTGACAGCTGCAATTACAACTGTACTTGCTAAGGCTGGTCTTTCAGAGCTTCGTTCATTCGACTCTATCGACAACGCTCCAGAGGAGAAAGAGCGTGGTATCACTATCAACACTGCTCACGTAGAGTATCAGACAGCTAACCGTCACTACGCTCACGTTGACTGCCCAGGTCACGCTGACTACGTAAAGAACATGGTTACTGGTGCTGCTCAGATGGACGGTGCGATCCTCGTTTGTGCTGCAACTGACGGTCCTATGCCTCAGACTCGTGAGCACATCCTTCTCGCTCGTCAGGTAAACGTACCAAAGATCGTTGTATTCATGAACAAGGTTGACCTCGTTGACGATGAGGAAATGCTTGATCTCGTTGAGATGGAGCTCCGCGACCTTCTTTCATTCTACAACTTCGACGGTGACAACGCTCCTGTAATCCGCGGTTCAGCTCTTGGTGCACTCAACGGTGACCCAACTTGGGAGGCTAAGGTTATGGAGCTCATGGCAGCTGTTGACGAGTACATTCCACTTCCTCCACGTGATATCGACAAGCCGTTCCTTATGCCAATCGAGGACATCTTCTCTATCACAGGTCGTGGTACAGTAGCAACAGGTCGTATCGAGACAGGTGTCATCCACGTTTCAGACGAGGTTGAGATCGTAGGTCTTGGTGAGGAGCCTAAGAAGACTGTCGTAACAGGTGTCGAGATGTTCCGCAAGCTCCTTGATCAGGGAGAGGCTGGTGACAACGTAGGTCTTCTCCTCCGTGGTATCGACAAGAAGGAGATCAAGAGAGGTCAGGTACTTGCAAAGCCAGG
>JAFVOX010000021.1:0-3175 GCA_017505605.1 Bacteroidales bacterium | reverse complement strand
GTTGCCTGAGAAGTCAGAAAGATCTTGACAATAAGTTGTTTACGGCAAAAGAAAGCCGCGCACTGCTACAGGAGCGGTACGCGGCTTTCTTGATTCCTATTGACACGTAAGCTTAGATCAGCGGCTGGCCGGTCATTGCGGCAGGCTGCTCGATGCCCATCAGCTTGAGGATGGTAGGAGCAACGTCGGCGAGCTTTCCGTCCTTTACTTCCTTGACTTCGTCACCTGCGTTCACCACGATGAACGGAACGTCGTTGAGAGAGTGGGCGGTGTTAGGGGTGCCGTCCTCGTTGACAGCGTAGTCAGCGTTTCCGTGGTCAGCTGTGATGAGGATAGCATAACCCTGTGCCTTGGCTGCCTCGACCACCTTCTCCACGCACTGGTCAACTGCTGTAACCGCCTTGCGGATAGCCTCATATACTCCGGTGTGACCGATCATATCACCGTTAGCAAAATTCAAAATAATAAGGTCGTTGCGGCCTGTGTTGATAGCCTCTACGAGCTTCTCGGTAACTTCCGGAGCACTCATCTCAGGCTGGAGATCGTATGTAGCCACCTTTGGAGAATTCACAAGGATACGGTCCTCGTTCTCAAAGAGAGACTCTGCACCGCCGTTGAAGAAGAATGTAACGTGTGCATATTTCTCGGTCTCAGCGATACGTAGCTGGTTCTTGCCGGCCTTAGAAACAACCTCGCCGAGGGTCTCCTGTACGTTCTCCTTGTCGAAGAGGATATGTACTCCTGTGAATGAAGCGTCGTACGGAGTAAGGCAGCAATAGTAGAGAGGAAGGGTGTGCATTCCGAAATCAGGCATATCCTGCTGGGTGAGGACTGCTGTGAGCTCGCGCGCACGGTCGTTACGGAAGTTGAAGAAGATCACTGCGTCACCTTCCTGGATCTTTGTAAGAGGCTGGCCTTCAGCATCTGTGATGACGATAGGCTTGATGAACTCGTCGGTCACTCCCTCGTCGTATGAAGCCTGGATGGCCTCAGTGGCAGATGTAGCATAATTGCCCTTTGCGTCAACGAGCATATCGTATGCTTCCTTCACGCGCTCCCATCTCTTGTCACGGTCCATAGCGTAGAAACGTCCGCAGACAGTAGCAACCTTTCCGGTAGACTTGGCCATTTCGGCCTCGAGACCCTCTACAAAGCCCTTTCCGCTCTTAGGGTCGGTGTCGCGACCGTCCATAAAGCAGTGTACATACACGTCCTCAAGGCCATATTCCTTGGCTACATTGAGGAACTCATATACGTGCTCGAGCGAGCTGTGCACACCACCCATTGATGCGAGACCCATAAGGTGGAGCTGCTTGTTGTTGGCCTTCACATAGTCGTATGCGGCCTTGATCTCAGGGTTCTGGAGGAACTTATGCTCGCGTGCTGCGATGTTGATCTTTACAAGGTCCTGATATACCACGCGGCCTGCGCCGAGGTTGAGGTGACCTACCTCAGAGTTACCCATCTGGCCCTCAGGAAGACCTACGGCCTCGCCGCAAGCCTTGAGTGTGCTCATAGGATACTGCTTGCGGAGAGCCTCAATATAAGGCGCTCCCTGTGCATAGATGACATTAGACTCATCCTGTCTTCCCTCGCCCCAACCGTCGAGGATCATAAGTAGAACTTTCTTGTCCATTTCTATATATTTTTAAATATTTTCATCAAAAGCTTCTCCGCCTGGACGAAGAATGACAAATTTCGCGCAAAGATAAATATTTTTTGTGTAAGTTTGCGTGGATAAATCTGTGTGAATGATATGAAGAAGCATATTGTATGTCTGTTTTTGATCTGTGCGGCAGCGGTTTCCTCTTTCGTAGGGTTTCCCGTCAGCCTTCAGGCACGTAATCCGGAAAAGGCAGAGGATGTCTTGCGGATTGTCGCATACAATGTGGGAGTGTTCTCAAAGAATTATAATAGCACGCAGGACATAGCAAAGATGATGCAGGAAATGGGAGCGGATGCAATGGCCCTTTGCGAACTGGACAGCTGCAACCGTCGTCACGGATCGTTCCAGCTGGAGGATTTTGCCGGGGCTCTGGACGGCAGATGGCAATATCGCTTCGGGTCTGCAATGTCCTGGGCTGGAGGAGCTTACGGAACAGGACTTGTAACTGCATCGGATATACAGGACAGTTTCGAGATAAAGCTTCCGAAGGGAGATGGACACGAGCCGAGAATATGCGTGGTGGCGGAAACCGCTGACTATGTCATAGCCGCAGTGCACCTGGATCATAAAAGTGAAGAGGTGAGGATGGAACAGGCAAGGATCGTAACCGGGGAATTGAAGAAGCGTTACCGTCGTTCCCGCAAGCCGGTCTTCCTGTGCGGCGACTTCAATGCTGTGCCTGACAGCCCTACGCTTCGGCAGCTTTCAGAAGACTGGAACGTGCTTTCAGAGACCGCCCCGACTTATCCGGCAGACAATCCCCGTAAATGTATCGATTATATAATGGCGTTGAAGAACCGTGCACGATATGTGGTGTCGGATACTGCAGTCAGCACGGAGTTTGAATCAGCTGATGTCAGACAGACATCGGACCATCTTCCGGTGTATGTGGACGTCAGGATCCGATAATACCGAGGATGATAAAGAAGCAAACATCTAATTTATGGCAAGAAAGAAGAATTACCGCGGAAAAGGTCGCGGAAAGAAGGAAAAGAAGGTTTTTCCACAGGTAGTGGGAAGGGTGCAGATGACCCGTGAGGGCTATGCATTCATCATCATAGAGGGCGAAGAGGATGATGTGTTCGTGAAGGCATCCAAGACCAGAGGTGCCTTGCACGGAGACACTGTCCGTGTGTCGGTGACACGTGAAAAGACCGACCGTCAGCGTCGTGAAGGTGAAGTGATAGAAATTATCGAAAGGTCTCCAAGGCCGTTCATAGGAATATTGCATATAGTCGGAAATCAGGCCTGGGTGCTTATGCAGAGCCGTTTTATGCCTTACGACATCACCATTCCGTTCACCGAATCCGACAAGGTCCGCTATCGCAGGCATAATGTCAAGGGGCAGTCGATGGCCGAGCCTAAGGATGATACAGGCTGGCTGAAGCCTCTGGGCAACGATGAGTTCGCTATTCACAGGGTCTTTGAACTCGGAGAGGACGGATATGGCCGTCAGGAGTTGAGAGCCCGGTCGGGAATGAAGGTGGCTGCAGTGGTGGATGACTGGCC
>JAFVOX010000027.1:0-9576 GCA_017505605.1 Bacteroidales bacterium | reverse complement strand
TTTTGAGGCATAGACCTCGTTGAACATAGATACCGTGCGGCTGGCTGAGAAGTCATGACCGCTTTTGACCTTTAAAGATAGTATGTGGGCTTGATTTTTATTCTAACGGGCATAAAAACGAAAGTTTTTATGTAAGTTTGGCAACCGCACTGCAACAGACTGGATTTCAGCTGCATCTTAATCCCGGTCTAAATAACAGAGCCTATGAAACGTACACTTATCATCCTTGCTTTGCTCCTTCCCCTGAGTCTCGCGGCTCAGAAGCCGGAGGCTCCTGAGTACAGACACGACTGGAGATTCGGCATCGCCGGCCTTCCGCTTATCGACCAGCTTTTCTTCGGCTATGGTCACGATCATTACTATGATCCGATTGACACCGACTTTATCTACAGCGACTATCACGGCGACTGCACAATGGTCGGTCTTTTCTCGGCTGAGTACAGCACCAACTTCACAAAACACTTCACCTTTGCGGTGTCCGGCTACTTGAATTCAGTCTGGACCCCGATGTACGATTACAAAGGCAACAAAAATGGTCAGAATCTCGGACTCAGCCTTCACGTTATTCCTACAGCACGATACAACTACTACACAAGTCAGTCATTCTCGATCTATTCTTCCATTGGTCTCGGCCTCATTTTCGGAACTGAAAAAAAGGAATTCTTTGCCATTCCGACCTTACAGATCGCCCCTGTCGGCATTACCTTCGGACTCAAGGTCTTCGGCTTCGCAGAATGGAACGGAGGAGTCTCTTATCTTGGAGGCAGAGCCGGAATCGGCTACAGATTCTAAAGTCATATACATTTAGATTTTGACATTATGAGAAGAAATATATTGATACTTGCATTGTGCGCTATGTCGCTGAATGCCTGCGTTATAAGTCATTCTGACACTTCAAATTACAAGTTTCTGCCTGAGGTGGCTGAGTTCAAGGCGGAAAGCCGTTTAGAGTTCCCGATGGTTATGGTCGAGACTGCGATGGCCATTGAGGCCTACCAGGGGATGTCTGCCCAGGAGAAGGTGCAGATGGGATATATATACAAGTCAGCCATTTCCACAGGAGAAGGCAGATATAAAATGGACCGCTTTTACGAATATTCCCTCGATATGAATGGAAAGACCATCTCGCAGCCGGATGCGGAATGGATTATAATGACGGAGGCAGGCTCATTCGACCGTTATTTTACTCAGACAACGATGAGACTGACAAGGCCGGACACTCCCGAACACGAGTACAGACTTGTCTGCGACTACAAGGGCTATCCGTCCTACGAGATCCTTTTCAGCAGCCTTGATGAAGAAGACGGATCTTATTACAGCTGGATTATAGAAATGTCCTGCAGCTTTACGACAGATGATGGCTATGTGGTCACAATCAACACGTTAGAACCCATCACGAGAAAAGTATATAGGGCCGTTCCCGATGTCTCACCGTGCAGCGTCGAGATGAAGGGCACCCTTCAGATCCGCTTCGAAGGCGACCGCAACGGCGACGGCCAGCTCGAGGAACTCGACGTCGTCAAGTACGTATATGACGGAAAACGCAAAGGCAACGAAATATATCAGTTCTGATATGAAAAGGTTTATATATATATTCACAGCGGCTTTGGCGCTTACGCTCGCTGCCGCGCCTGCCGCTCAGGCCCAGGAAAAGGCGACATCTCAGTTGCCATATAAATACGAATTCCGACTCGGCATATGCGGTTACCCGACGCTCGATTATGAGAATTTTACCCCTTACTACGATTATATATATTATAGTGACACTCCCATAAAGGACCTTTTCTCGGATTATGACGGACCTACCTATATGACGGGAAACATAATGGCGTCGCTTGACATCCATTACAGGAAAAGGATCACTCTGTCGCTTGGACTTGCAACGAACGGCGTGTGGAAGAATCAGTACGACGTCTTCACGGATCAGAAGACAAGACGCGTGAGTGGGGTAGTGATGACTGCTCTTTCCCAGATAAAGTTCAACTGGGTGGCAAGGGAGGTTGTGAGAGTGTATTCGTCTGTGGGACTGGGAATTACCGCAGGTGGGTTTGATGAGATTTCAGATGCTTATCTTGCTGGCCAGGCAGTCCTGCTGGGTGTGAGTGTCGGCCGCAGATTCGTGGGCTTTGCAGAATGTGGTACGGGAAGTATGTATATGGGTGGAATGGTAGGAGTCGGTTATAGATTTTAATGCTTATGAAGAAGATTTTAATATGCCTGTCGGCACTCGCTGCTGTGATTTCGTGTAAGGTCGTGGATCCTTTTGTGAATCCGACCAGCACGCAGTCTATGGTCAGGTTCTGTTCTGATATGTTCAAAGATGATGTAGACACTTATCTGAAATATTTCTACAATGCCTATTACATCGCCAAGTTTCAGACAGGTGATGCTGAACTGAAGGTGTCGAAGGAGTACGACCTCATCAGGACAGAGATGCAGGAGCGTAATGGGGTCTGTGTCTATGACTATCGAGAGTATGATTATAGGGGAGAGGATTTCTTTGCGGAGAAGGGCATATGTGTCATTAAGTTGAGTGGCTGGCAGCGTGAGCTTGCTGTACTGAGAGAAGGCGAAAACAGCTGGCTGATCGGAAGTGATGATGGAATGGTACTGGAAGTTACGGTCCTGGAGGAAACTGAGAACGGGCTTCTTCTGAAGGTGATTATGGAAGGTCACAAGACAGAGGAGTCGACATACTCTGCTCTGTTGACGGCAGACGACCTTCAGGTCGAGTTCCGCCACAAGCGCATAGCAGAGGAGGTGACTGTCATATATGACGGAGAGGTCACGATAGTCTTCTACAACGATGACTCCCTGCTCAAGACAGTCAATATGACATTTTGTCAGTCAGAACTCACTTGGAACATAATTTGACAATACAAGGTCGTCCTCCGGGACGGCCTTTTTTATCCCGAGCTTCGGCTTGTCATCCCGAGCTTGTCGAGGGATCTAAGTGAAACGTTAAAATATAAAAGATATGTCAACAACAGGAACAATAGGAGTAACCACCGAGAACATATTCCCGGTAATCAAGAAATTTCTCTATTCAGATCACGAAATCTTCCTTAGAGAGCTCGTTGCTAATGCAGTAGATGCAACACAGAAGATGAAGGCGCTTGCCGCTTCGGGCGAGTGTAACGCCGAGCTCGGAGAGCTTGCGGTACGTATCGAGCTGGATGAAGCGGCGAAGACCCTGAAGGTCATCGACAACGGTATAGGTATGACAGAGGAAGAAGTGGATAAATATATCAACCAGATTGCATTCTCGTCAGCAGGGGAGTTCCTCGAGAAATACAAGGACCAGCTCAGCAGCATCATCGGCCACTTCGGTCTTGGATTCTATTCTGCCTTTATGGTTGCGGAGAAGGTGACCATCGAGACACTTTCGTGGAAGGACGGTGCCAAGGCTGTGAAGTGGAGCTGCGACGGCTCTCCTGAGTACACGATGGAGGAATGCGCAAAGCTTGACAGAGGTACAGTCATCACACTTTACATAGCTGATGATGAGAAGGAGTATGCAGAGAAGTCGCGTATTTCTACACTTCTGAACAAGTACTGCAAGTTTATGCCTGTGCCTGTAATTTTCGGCAAAGAACAGGAGTGGAAAGATGGTAAATATGTTGATACAGAGAAGGATAACCTTATCAATAAAGTAGAGCCGCTTTGGGCCCGCAAGCCGGCTGACCTGAACGATGAGGACTACAAAGAGTTCTACAAGGCTCTGTATCCTATGGCAGAGGATCCACTATTCCATATTCACCTCAATGTGGATTATCCGTTCAACCTCACCGGTATCCTTTATTTCCCTAAGATCAAGAACAATGTCGAGATCTCACGCAACAAGATCCAGTTGTACTGCAACCAGATGTTCGTGACAGACTCGGTAGACAACATCGTTCCAGACTTCCTTACCCTTCTTCACGGAGTCATCGACTCACCTGACATTCCGCTCAATGTGTCGAGAAGCTACCTCCAGAGCGATTCCAATGTAAAGAAGATCTCTACATACATAACCAAGAAGGTGGCAGACCGTCTTGACGAAATCTTCAGAAACGAGCGTCAGCAGCTCGAAGAGAAGTGGGACAACCTCAAACTCTTCATAGAGTACGGAATGCTCTCTGACGAGAAGTTCTGCGACAGGGCTATGAAGTTCTGCCTTCTCAAGAACACAGAGAACAAGTATTTCAGCATCGAGGATTACAAGACTGCAGTGGCAGGGGAGCAGACAGATAAGGACAACAAGGTCGTGCTTCTTTATGCGACAGACCAGGAGGCACAGTACTCGTTCATCGAGGCAGCCAAGTCCAAGGGTTATGATGTCCTTCTGATGGACTGCCAGCTTGACAGTCATTTCGTGAATCTTCTTGAGACCAAGCTTGAGAATGTGACATTTGCGCGTGTGGACTCGGATAGTGTCGACAACCTGATTGCAAAAGAAGACAAGATCCGTCCGGAACTCTCTGAGACTGAGCAGGAAGACCTTTCTGCCATCTTCCAGACTGTACTTCCGAAGGAGAACCAGTACTATGTGCAGGCTGACAATCTTGGTGAGAATGCAATGCCTATCCTCATCACTCAGAGCGAGTTTATGAGACGCTATCGCGAGATGTCTGCTATGGGAGGCGGAATGAACTTCTATGGAGAGATGCCGCCGATGTACAACATCACAGTGAATATGCAGAACCCTCTCGTGGCAAAGATCCTGGCGGCAAAGCCTGCAGATCTTCACAAGGAGGAACTTGCGGAGTTTGCCTCTGGAAACGAGATGCTCAAGCAGGTGGTGGACCTTGCACTCCTTGCAAACGGAATGCTTAAAGGAAAAGACCTCAGCGACTTCATCTCAAGAAGTGCCAAGGTCGTAGAGGACGCTTACTTGAAGTAAGCTATTTGATAAGATTCAGGAATTCGTTTCGGGTGCGTTCGTCTTTGAGGAAGATGCCGCTGAAGGCCGATGTGGTTGTCATCGCATTGGCCTTCTGCACTCCTCGGAGAGTCATACAGGTGTGGGACGCCTCGATGACCACTGCCACTCCAAGCGGTTCGAGAGTCTCCTGAATGCAGTTCAGGATCTGGTTGGTCAGTCTCTCCTGTACCTGAAGCCTGCGTGCGAAAGTCTCTACAACCCTGGCGATCTTGCTCAGGCCTGTGATTGTGCCGTTAGGGATGTAAGCCACGTGAGCCTTGCCGATGAACGGCATAACGTGATGCTCACAGGTAGAATAAAGCTCGATGTCCTTCACAAGGACCATCTGGCTGTACTCCTCTTTGAAGATTGCACTGCGCAGAATCTCTGCACCATCCTGCTGGGAGCCGTGTGTAAGGAACTGCAATGCCTTCGCCACGCGCTCGGGAGTCTTCACAAGCCCCTCGCGCTCCGGATCCTCGCCCAGTAGACGCAGTATTTCCCTATAGTGCTCCGCTATTGCCTGAGTGGTCTGCGGGTCGTAAATCTCTTCCTTTCTATATGCCATAATCTGCTGTTTTATACCAATTTGACTGTTCTCGTTTCCCCTGTCGGACAATGGTACGGACTTTGCTCCGTCACCAGCTCGGATTTTATTAAAAAATCTGTGCAAAATTAGAAAAAAAACATCATCATTAAATTATTTTGTCTATATTTGCGCCCCCTTTTACAGGGATAATGCTTAATAATTGATTATAAACAATTTAAACTTATACTAGATATGTATTGGACACTTGAACTAGCCTCTAAACTTGAGGATGCACCTTGGCCAGCAACTAAAGAAGAACTCATCGACTACGCCACACGTTCTGGAGCTTGGGCTGAAGTAGTAGAGAACCTCGAAGAACTCGAGGACGACGGCGAAATCTACGAGAGCATCGAAGACATATGGCCTGACTACCCATCAAAAGACGATTTCTTCTGGAACGAAGAGGAGTATTAATCGGTTGGTGGACATTATATCACTGATGTTCAACGGTTTACGAAGAGGATTTGGTAAGTTTGACTTACTGAGTCCTCTTTTTTTTGTTGTTTTTCCGTCATATTCCGTCTATTTCCGTGTTATAAACTGACCAAAATCTGACCAAAATTGACATTTAGTATTCGGTTTTTGGGAAGGAAGAAGAGTATTCATTATTCCAGTAAAAAGAGGAGTATTCATTAAATTTTCGACCCCTATTACATATATTACTTTAGAAGAAAAGTTAAACTTAAGTATGTAGATATGGGAAACGTAAAAAAAGACAAACCGGAAGGTTATTTCTATTTAAGGTCCACAGGTGACGGAAAGGGTATCATTCACCTTCAGTATTTCATTGATGGTAAAACTGTTAGGAAATCAACTGGAAAGAAGATTGAGGAGAAATACTGGGACAAGAAGAATCAACAACTAAAGACAACTTGTTCAAATCCTGAGATGAGACAAACTCTGGTACGTTACAAGTATGAGATGGACACACAGAAGAAGATGGTTGACGACCAAATCTTCAAGTATGATGGTGAGTTGACATTTGAAATCGTACAACAGATGTTGAATGGTGACTTCATCTCCAAGGATAAGAAGAAAAAAGAACTGAACTTCATAGAGTACTGTATTCAGGTTCAAAAGACTAAACTGATTCAGGGAGGAGGGGAAAAGACCTACTACAATAAGGTGAAACTGATAGAAAAGTTTCATAAGTTCTTCAAGACCAAATATGGAAGAGAGAAGATAACACTTAGGGATATCACTCCTGGGTTAATTGATGAATATATCAACTGGAGAATAGAAAGTACTCCCAACAATAAACTTGTCACTACCACTAAATCACTGGTCCCAATTGTACAAGGGGTTGAATCTCTCTATGATGACGGAATGTTAGATGGTCACATATACTCATCTATCAAAAAGAAATACTTGAAGGAAGGTAGACCGGACTATACATCCAAACCAGTTAAAGAAAAGGTAAAGTACCTAACACCTGACCAAATCAGACAATTCCTGGAGGTCTATAAGGACGAAAGGAGAAAGACAACAATCCAATATATGGAAATGTTTCTTTTCTCTATATACACCGGTCTCCGAGCTTCGGACATCATAACTTTGGAGTGGGACAACATCGACTTTGAGAATCATCGTCTATGTAAAATTATGATTAAGACAGGTCAGATTCTTGACGAGTACCTCAACGAGGATTCCATGAAAATACTTGAGAAATGGAAGAACAAGGAAGATAGGAACTCCAGATTTGTATTCAATCTTCTTAAAGAGGATTTCGACATGAACGACAAGAAGAAACTATGGGTTACTATCGACTCCAAGAACACTTCTATCAGACAAAGTCTTAACATTGTAGGAGATAAGATGGGTCTTCCATTCAAATTGGGACTCCACTGTGGTAGACACACATTTACAGTGTTATGTCTTGACAATGGTGAGGATTTGTATTCAGTCAGTAAGTCACTTGGACATACATCCATCAAGTCTACGGAACAGACATATTCAGACATTCTGGATAGTAGAAAGAGGAAGATATCCCAGGAACGAAACTTTGGATTCTCATTTCCAATATAGTGTTCGGTAAGTAATATACCTTGAAGACTACATCTCAACAGATGTGGTCTTCTTTGTGTACGCCCAGCATGGGCATGTTCTAATGGGTGAAAGTCCCTAATGCGCCCTAATGGCGGGAAGCATATAGCCAAAGGCAAGGGTGTCCATCGTGAGGTGGAATCTGAAGGAAGCCGGCGGCAAAAGTCTGGCCTGACGGACAGAAAGTGCATATAAGGCCTACATGTAGGGTAAGACTGCACGAGAAGTTAAAGCCCGATAGTCATTCGGAATACATGTGGGTAAATGCAGCGGGCATAAGGCGGAAAGAGCATGTTCTTATCTGGGGAGGTCTCGCAGACGGGCCGATAGGCAAGTAGTAACAACGAACTGCGAGAAGTCAGCCGAAGCCATAGTACCCGAAAAAAAAATCGGCACGTTCGGGGAAGGGCAGAACCTTATATAAACGAGTGCCGTGAATGAAAACCTTATGACGGAAGAAATGCAGAAAACGCAAGGCTGCCTGCGGAGGGATAGGACGGAATCCGAAGAGTATGCAGGAGTGCAGACCGTGATAGGCATATCGCATGACTCACTCGTGGAAGTGAACCTAAGTAGTGAGATGTTGCTGGAGACAATATTGTCCCGCGGAAATATGAACGCAGCTTATAAACGCGTCGTATCCAACAAGGGCAGTGGCGGTGTCGATAATATGGGATTGGACGAACTCCTCCCATATCTCAAACGCCATGGAGATGAACTGACAACATCAATCCTTAAAGGGCGCTACGAGCCGAACCCCGTCCGCAGGGTAGAGATACCCAAGGACAACGGTAAGATGCGCCAACTCGGCATCCCGACCTTGGTTGACCGAGTAATCCAGCAGTCCCTCTCGCAGGTGCTGTCTTCAATCTATGAACCGAAGTTCAGTGCGAGCAGTTACGGCTTCCGCCCTAACCGCTCCGCTCATGACGCGCTATTGCGTTCAGAGGAACTTGTTAATCAAGGATACACCTATTGCGTAGACCTCGATTTGGAGAAGTTCTTTGACACGGTGAATCATAGCTTCCTGCTCCGTCTGCTATCCTTTACAATCAAGGATGGTAGGGTTATATCGTTGATACATAAGTATCTGAAAGCAGGAGTTATGGTCAACGGTATTGTGCAGGAAAGTAATGTGGGAACACCACAAGGTGGTCCGTTAAGTCCCCTCCTAAGCAACATTGTTCTCAGCGAGCTTGATAAGGAATTGGAGAAACGCGGACATCCTTTCGTCCGTTACGCAGATGACTGCGTAATCTTCTGCAAGACTCCACGTGCAGCAGAGCGTGTCAAGGAGAGCATTACCAACTTCATAGAGAAGAAGCTACACCTCAAGGTCAACCGTGAAAAGACAATGGCATGCAGTGTCCGCGACATCAAGTTCCTCGGATACTCGTTCTATGCTGCATATGGCGAAACATGAAGACTTCGCATTCACGGTAAATCCCTATTGAAGTTCAAATCCAAACTTAAACGACTCACCATGCGGAGCAATGGAATGGGCTATGCAAAACGCAAAGAGGCCTTGACCAATGCAATCTGTGGTTGGGTCAGCTACTTCCGTTATGCTGACGCGAAGAATAACCTGCTTGCTATTGACAGATGGCTGAATCGCCGTATCCGTATGTGTATATGGAAAAGTTGGAAACTTCCACGGACGCGAGTGCGTAACCTTGTCCAATGCGGAATACCAAAATGGCAGGCTTATCAATGGGGTAATACGAGTAAAGGATACTGGGCAGTAGCAGGTAGCCCGATAATGACATCCGTAGCGAGCAATAGAAACCTCGCGCGAGCAGGCTACCCGACATTGTTAGGATACTACGAAAAGTATCATTGTAGATAAGGAACCGCCGTATGCGGACCCGCACGTACGGTGGTGTGAGAGGTCGGAAAACAAAAGAGGCTGACTAAAAAGTCAATATGACTGATTAGTCAGTCTCTTTTCTCTATATATGGTTGCACCGGGAGGATGATAGTGATTGCGGAGGACTCCGTTCGCTTCGCTCACTCCGGCCCCTCCCACAATCTACTTCGTCCC
>JAFVOX010000026.1:0-22856 GCA_017505605.1 Bacteroidales bacterium | reverse complement strand
CTCGACAGGAAATGGACGTGACATCCGGCAGAGAGCTCATAAAGAACCTCGAACATAAGTCCGTACATATGCGCGCAAGGAAGCATAGATACCACCCGTGACTTATCGTTCAGCTGCGGAAGCACCTTCCTTGCGAACTGCAGATTGGAAAGAATTGCACGATAAGGAATCATCACACCCTTGGAAAATCCTGAAGTTCCCGAAGTGTAGTTGATAACTGCAAGTTCATCCGCGCTGTCCTCGTAATAGTTCAGCATATGGGACTCGAATGCCTCCGGATATTTTCTTCCGAAGAGTTCGTTGAGATGGTTCTTCGCCTCGACGATCTTCTCATCCACAGCATACAGGATCTTGAATGTATTGACCTGTATGATTGCGTGGAGGTCAGGCATCTCTGACTCAGAAAGGCCTTCCCAGATGACATCGTCCACAAAAAGGATCTTAGCCTCGGAATGGTTTACAAGATGATGGATATTGGCAGACTTGAATTCGTGAAGAAGAGGCACCGGTACCGCACCGTATGTCATTATGGCCAGAAACGTGACAGCCCAGTTGGCCTGGTTACGTGAACAGATTGCCACCTTATGTCCTTTTTCAAGGCCGCATTCCTCAAACATTATATGCAGCTTCTCCATTCGTCTTGCGACATCCTTGTAATGGAGAGTCTCTCCGTGATAATTGGAGATCGCAGGACGATCCCAGTTCTTTCTGAAAGCTTCCTGATAAAGCTTGTTTACTGATGTGAATTCCATTATATTGTAAGTTAAAGTACATTTTCTATTTAAGCACCACCGTCCTCGTCTGACCGTCATAGCAGTCTACGCTGACAGACCGTTCATCCACCGTATGGACCTCACTGTCCGGACGTATCATCTGGTCACCGGAGAACGATGTCAGAGGATCTCCGCCTCCGAAAGGATATATAAGCGTCTGGATCGAAGTCCTTACGACCCAGAACGTATTGCCTCCCACCACAATGCGTTCTGGAAGGCTCTTTATCTTGTCAGGACCGGTTATGGTCTTCCAGGAAGAAGGCCGCCTGCCCTTGAGATTATACATCTCGATGGTATTGTCCTTATGCAATACCATAATATTGTACGCATTGGTACCGTTGAAGTCATATACATCCGGGCCGATAAGGATCGGCTTGCCCAGATCGACCGGAAAGCCGTTGACATAATGTCCGAGCCTGTCTATCAGATATATGCTGCTGCCGGCTCCGAAAAGTATCTGCAGCTTCCCGTTGGAGTAATAATCCACATTATGCGCCGTTCCACAGAGCTTTCCCTTGAAAGGAACGCCCCACAACCCCTTTCCACCTTCCTCCTGAAGGCAGATGGCTCCGTGCTGGTTCTGATAGAAGAGATTCATCTTTCCCGTACCGGAGTTCTTGACACGGAACGGACCTGCAGGAACGACGACCACCGTATCACGTTCGTTCTTCGGGGCTCTTGTCTTGAGCATAGCCAGTCTCTGCACCTGAAGAGAAATATCCGTTCCCTTCCTGTCCTTAGATACCGAAAGAACCACCGGTGTATAGTCGTTATCCTTCCAGACAGGTTCCAGAGCCTTTGCAACAGGCTCCTTGAAGATGTCCTTATGCCCCTGAGGGTATGCATTCAAGGAAAAATACGCGGACAGGACAGACTCATCAGCGAGCAGATCGCTCCGTCCGGCATCAGCCATATACTCCGCAAGGTCATATTCCAAAGCATAGTCATCAGCATAATGCGTCACCGCATCCAGACTGCCGGAGATGATCCATCCGTTCATATATGTAAAGCAGGACTCATCCTTGAGTTCGAAGATTCTTCCGAATACTGACGACACATATGACGAATATGGCCACGCGTGGATTACGGCTGAGGAATCCTCGAACGACTTGTTGTCGGTCCCCACAAAGATAAGGCTGTCCTGCCTGCCGATTCGGATCAGATTGACGGATGCAGTTTCCTTGCCCAGGCGGAAATCAGCTCTGGCGACCTCCCTTACATCAAGTTTCCTGAAGAAATCCACAGGAGCGACGCCTGTCCTGGTGTGAAGGTCACGCTGCTTCTTCTTGAATTCATACAGAGACTGTCTGGAGTCCACATATGCCTGATAGGCAGACACATAGGCAGAAATGTCACTGATAGGGAGCGACACGGCAGAAAGCGTATATGCCGGAATGATGCCCGAGATCTCGGGAACTGCCGGTTGCTGCTTTTCCAGGACATTCATAAAGCAGGACGGATCATTGGCCGAGTATACAGCAGATATATCCGCATATATGCCGCTATCATCACACCCGGTCAGATCTATGGCAGTCCAATCCGCAAAATCAGCTATGAAAGGATAGCGTCCGGCATACGCACGGGTAAATATTCCGGACATCAGCGCCTTTGAATGGGCATTGGAGATGAATACTACATCATTGCCGGAAACAGACGAGGACGCATCGGCAAAACCAGTCGCGTCCATTATCGAAATACCGTTTTCAAGATGCCTTGCAGCTGATTGGACAAGAAGGTCGGAATCTGAAACAAGAATCACAGAATGCCGGAGAATATCCCTCCCACCGGCTGCCGAAGAGCAATCGACATATTCCACAGCCATCTTCCTGGAACGGGCAAAATCCATAAAGGCCTGCACACCATCGGACGGCTGGACTGACGCCTTGCCGGCATCCACGACATAAAGCACCTTGAGTTCGCCGTTATAATGAAGGGAAACGGCTACCCTTGAAGAGGAAATTTCATTGAAACTTCCGGCAGCTGCAGCATCTGCCACCTCTGCCGGAAAATCAAATCCTTTCAGAAGTCCTCCCATAGCATCCCCCAGATTCGAGAAACACCCTGCCAGCACAGCATCAGCAGGTATCGCAGGCAGAAGCAGATAGCGGTCCTGGTCAGGCACAGCATTGCCTTCGTCATCCGTACCGGAGTACAGTATGGCGATAGCGACACCGATTCCCAGAAGCATAACTGCCAGAACCGAGAGACATATTATGAGAGACTTCCGGCTCATTATCTTACAGCAATAGCTTCAATTTCCACCTTTACACCAAGAGGAAGAGCAGCCGCCTGATAGCAGGCCCTTGCAGGCTTGTCACCGGTGAAATACTCGGCATACACCTCGTTAACCGCCTTGAAATCAGCGATATCAGCAAGAAGTACGGTAGTCTTCACCACGTTGTCATAAGTCATACCGGCCTCCTTGAGGATCGCACCGATATTCTTGAGCGACTGGTGAGCTGCGTCAACGATGTCCTCCTGAACCTTGCCATCAACAGGATTTACAGGGATCTGACCTGAAATATAAAGAGTTCCATTCACTTCAATGGCCTGTGAATACGGGCCCACCGCCTTCGGTGCATCTGGAGTTGCGATTACCTTTTTCATTGTCAAAAAACATTTGGTTTAACATACAAAGATAATCATTATTTGAGTAATAATCAAGCACAAAAAGGGGGATGCGTATGATGCATCCCCCTTTCGTAGCCCCGAGCAGAATCGAACTGCTATCTAAGGTTTAGGAAACCTCCATTCTATCCGTTGAACTACAGGGCCATAAAGGAAGGCTGATTACTCAGCCTTCTTCTCGATGATCTGACGGCCTCTGTAGTAGCCGCACTCAGGACATACTCTGTGATACATAATTGTAGCACCACAGTTTGAACAAGTTGCGAGTGTAGGAACTACAGCAACGTCGTGTGTTCTTCTCTTGTCACGTCTCTGCTTTGAGACTTTGTGTTTTGGATGTGCCATTGTTCTATATTTTTAATTATTTGTTTTTCTTCTATTTCATCAGCTCCTTCAAAGCCGCAAAAGGATTATCTGTTTCTTTTGAGACCGAAGCCGCATCTCCGTCAGACAGATACCTCACAGCATCCGGATTGCATCCGCCATCATTATGATGACGCTGCATCGGAAGCGCAAGGCACACATAGTCATATATGACCTGACCGAGATCCATCTCAGCATCGCCTTCGGGGACAAACACTATCTCCCTTTCTCCTTCCTGATGATCTTCGGAAGCCTCCTCGTCACCGAATTTGACACTGAGCATAATGTCTGTACCGATCGGCATCTTCAGATCTTCCAGGCACCTGTCGCAAGCCACAGTCACGAAGCCATCTACAGCACAATCCACACCCACATAACGGCCGGACTTCTCCACCACGACAACCATATCAAGATCAGCGTCAAGGATTTCCGTATTCTCAAAAGCTTCGAAGAACTCCTTGCCGGCGTGCCAGGAAAAACGGTTTTCCCCGGACGCCAATCCATTTAGAGGTATTATAAAATTATCGTTCATATTGACCCATAAACAGATTTGAGCCTGCAAAGGTAACAAAAACTTTTCTTATTAACAATTTATATCTGAACTTTTTCTCTTACGGTCAAGTTCACTAAGAAGTATCTTCCTGAGTCTCATAGACTTAGGCGTAACCTCCACAAGTTCGTCCTCCTGAATATATTCCAGAGCCTCTTCAAGTGAGAAGACAACCGGAGGCGGAAGCATAACCTTGTCATCACTGCCGGATGCTCGCATATTGGTAAGCTTCTTGGTCTTGCAGATATTGATGGTAAGGTCACGCTCACGAGTATGCTCTCCTACAACCTGTCCCTCATATATCTCCACTCCCGGCTCAATGAAGAAACGGCCCCTGTCCTGAAGCTTATCCATCGAATACGCCACTGAAAGACCGGTCTCAAGCGAGACAAGCGAGCCGTTGGTACGGCGCTCGATATCACCCTTGTACGGTTCATATCCCTTCAGACGGTGAGCGACCACAGCTTCACCCTGGGTTGCTGTAAGAAGATTGCTCCTGAGTCCCATAAGTCCACGCGAAGGTATGTCGAATTCGAGGTGGGTACGGTCTCCCCTGCCTTCCATCTGGATGAGCGCACCCTTCCTGCGGGTCACCATCTCGATCGCCCTTCCTACAAACTCTTCAGGAACGTCGATAGTAAGCATTTCTATAGGCTCGCAGCGCTGGCCTCCGATCACCTTGTCAAGCACTTTAGGCTGTCCGACCTGAAGTTCGAAGCCCTCACGACGCATTGTCTCGATCAGAACAGAAAGATGCAGGACTCCACGGCCGTAGACTATGAACGAATCGGCATTAGGACCCGGCTTTACCCTGAGTGCAAGATTCTTCTCAAGCTCCTTCTCCAGACGCTCCTTCAGATGTCTGGAAGTCACGAACTTGCCCTCTTTTCCGAAGAACGGAGAGTTATTGATGCAGAAAAGCATACTCATAGTAGGCTCATCCACCTCGATTGGAGGCAGAGCCTCAGGATTCTCGAAGTCAGCAATGGTGTCACCGATTTCAAATCCCTCAAGTCCGACAACGGCACAGATATCTCCGCACTGCACCGACTCGACCTTAGCCTTTCCGAGTCCGTCAAAGACCATAAGTTCCTTTACCTTCTGCTTCTGCATTATGTCATATCTCTTGCAGAGGGTTATGTTCATTCCAGCGCCGAGAGATCCTCTTGTGACACGGCCGACTGCGATACGGCCCACATACGGAGAATATTCAAGTGACGAAATGAGCATCTGAGGAGTTCCCTCCACGAACTGCGGAGCCGGTATCACTTCAAGAATGGTATCAAGAAGAGCGGAAATGTCAGTGGTCGGCTGCTTCCAGTCATATGACATCCAGCCCTGCTTCGCGCTTCCGTATACAGTGCGGAAATCCAGCTGGTCCTCTGTTGCTCCGAGAGAGAACATAAGGTCGAACACCTCTTCCTGCACCTCATCCGGACGGCAGTTCAGCTTATCCACCTTATTGATGACGAGAACCGGCTTCTTTCCCATCTCGATGGCCTTCTGAAGCACGAATCTGGTCTGAGGCATACATCCCTCGAACGCATCCACGAGAAGGATCACTCCGTCAGCCATATTGAGCACACGCTCCACCTCACCTCCGAAGTCACTATGGCCCGGGGTGTCGATCACATTGATCTTGACACCTTTATATATTACCGATACATTCTTTGCGAGAATCGTGATACCTCTTTCCCTTTCGAGGTCGTTGTTATCAAGGATCAGCTCTCCCAGCTTCTCCTGCTCACGCGCCTGACGCGCCTGATATATCATCCTGTCGACCAAGGTCGTCTTACCGTGGTCAACGTGAGCGATGATGGCAATGTTTCTAATATCCTGCATATCTGCCTAACAATTAATCATTTGACAGCATACCGCTGCCCGACCGGAAAACCCGTTCGAAAAAGATTTGCAAAATTAGATATTTTTACAAAATAATTGAAACACTTTTTTTATTTTTGCGCGTCAAAATAAACTATTGGAAAAATGAAACAGGATATGATTGTAATTCTTGACCTTGGAAGTCACGAAAACACGGTTGTAGCAAGAGCTGTCCGCGCATTGGGTGTATACAGCGAAATCCACCCTCACGACATCACAGCAGAAGAACTTAAGGCGCTGCCGAATGTCAAAGGAGTCATAATCAACGGCGGCCCTAACAACATAATTGACGGACAGGAGATAGACATCCTTCCGGAACTCTACCAGACCGGTATACCGGTTATGGCTGCAGGCCACGATAAGGCTACTTGCGAAATCAAGTTCGAGCAGTTCGGCAATGATGAGGATGCCATCAAGGAAGCCATCAGACCATTCGTGTTCGACATCTGCAAGGCAGAGGCCAACTGGAATATGAAGAACTTCGTTGCTGACCAGGTGGAGCTCATACGCAAGCAGGTCGGTGACAAGAAGGTACTCCTTGCACTTTCAGGCGGAGTAGACAGCTCGGTTCTCGCAGCACTTCTTCTCAAGGCCATCGGCGACAAGCTCTATTGCGTACACGTGAACCACGGCCTTATGCGCAAGGGAGAGTCGGAGAATGTCATTGAAGTCTTCCGCAACCAGCTTAGCGCCAACCTCATATATGTTGATGCTACCGACCGTTTCCTTGGCCTTCTTGAAGGCGTAGCGGATCCGGAGCAGAAGAGAAAGATCATCGGAGGAGAGTTCATCCGCGTATTCGAAGAGGAGGCACGCAAGCTTGACGGAATAGATTTCCTCGGCCAGGGCACCATCTATCCTGACATAGCGGAAAGCGGTACAAAGACAGCAAAGGTCGTGAAGTCCCATCACAATGTAGGCGGCCTTCCTGATGACCTTCAGTTCGAGCTTGTAGAACCTCTCAAGCAGCTGTTCAAGGACGAGGTACGCGCCTGCGGTGTAGAGCTTGGTCTTCCGTACGAGATGGTTTACCGCCAGCCGTTCCCAGGTCCAGGCCTCGGAGTACGTTGTCTCGGAGCCATCACACGCGACCGTCTCCACTCTCTCCGAGAGGCTGACGCAATCCTCCGCGAGGAATTTGCCCTTGCCGGTCTTGACAAGAAGGTATGGCAGTATTTCACAGTGGTTCCTGACTTCAAGTCAGTAGGAGTACGCAACAACGCACGTTCGTATGACTGGCCTGTGATCATCCGCGCCGTGAACACCATCGACGCGATGACAGCAAGCATCGAACAGATCGACTGGCCGATCCTGATGAAGATCACCGACCGCATCCTCGCAGAAGTTCCGAACGTGAACCGCGTTTGCTACGACCTCTCGCCGAAGCCAAGCGCAACCATCGAGTGGGAATAATCCTTTTCGGATTCCAGATACAAAAGACACCGTGCATCACCTCAATCAGGCACGGTGTCTTTTTGTTTTTACCACCTCGGCCGTTTCCTCGGCAATTTCTGCCCGAGATGTATCCTAAAACAGAAAAATCAGTCTGTTCGGTGTACAGCTTGGACATCTTTTCAATGTTTTCTGTCCAAGGTGTTTGAGAATTGTGTTTTTTTGCAATCAAACACGTATAGTTCTCAACTGAAATTCATACATTTGCATATCATAACATCGTGAAAAGGATGTGAAGAAGGATAAGAAGCGCGCGAACGTGAAAAAGATAATGATATGAAAAAGACTTACCATTTATGCCTTTCGGCAGGAGAAGAGGTTCTGTTCAGAGACCTTGAAGATTACAACAGAGGATTCAACAGCTTTGCCATAGCCCTATACAAGACCGGGTCTTCCGGACTTGTTGAGTCATTTATGTCCACTCACAGCCATCAGTTGGTACAGACTGAAATCCCGGCAGAACTTATGTATTTCTTCCGGATATCATACAGTATGTACTTCAACCGGAAATATCATCGTTCCGGCAAACTCGGTGAGAAGATGCATTTCAGTATGGAGGTAGTCGGCTATCATCACATTCTGGCAGCTGCAAGTTATGTTCTCAGGAATGCGCTGCATCACGGTATCGTACCTATTCCATACGCATATCCCCACTGTTCTGCAAATGCAATCTTCTTGAAGGAAATGGGAAAGAGCCCTTGCCAGAGACTTATTGATCCGAGGCACTACCGCCGGTTCATAGGAAAAAACGCAGAATACCCAGCCTCATACAAGATGAGCGAAAGCGGAGTCTTCCTGAGAGAGAGCGTGCTGGACATTCCACAAGTCGAAAACCTTTTCGTAACCCCAAGAGCATTCAATTGGTATATGAGCCGGAAGTCATCTGAAGAATGGGAAGCAGAACAGGGAAAAGACAAGAACGGCAAAGCGCCTATAAACATCGCGGCCATCGAGTCGGGAGTAATTACAGATAGCACGGAGAAAATGCTGATTTACGAAAACGGCAAGGCAGACTACAGAAGGCCCTCCGACATTGACATCTGTACGGAAATCGACAGAAACATACTTCCTAAATATGGAAAGCCGTCCATCTATATGCTCACACGTCAGGAAAAGCAGCAGATTGCCGAACACCTCTACAGAAACCTTCGTATCGGCGAAAGGCAGATCCGGCGTTGCCTTGTATTATGACCGAACACCTCGGACATTTTTTAAGCAATTTTCGACTGAGGTGTCCAAGAAACAGTATATATAGTGCTATAATCACGACACCTCGGACGTTTCCTCGTCCATTTCTGTCCAAGGTATAGCCAAAACCGGATAACGGGAATAGTCTCGCGAAATACAATCCGCCTCCGGCGGCTCAACTCCCGACTCATTCCCGTTATCCGATTTTCTGCCAGTATCTGATTAAGCTACCTCACTCTGATCTTCCGGCCGATCTTGAGAGTGGTCGTCGGCTTGATGCCGTTGAGGCGGCAGAGGGCGTTGACTGTGGTGCCGTTATTGATGGCTATGCGGCCGAGAGTGTCACCGGATTTGATGGTGTACCAGCGCATCGCCTCCCTTTCGGCATCTTCCTTCTTGTCGTCTTCTTCGTTCTTCATCTCGTCCTCAAAGTCCTGCTCATAGTTGCTGTAGATATTGAAGTATTTCTTCTTCAACACAAAGAGACGATGACGCAGGATGCCTTTCTCAAAATCGATAAGCCATTGAGGATCAAAGGCAAAGCCGTTATATCGGGTTTCAAAATGCAGATGAGGGCCTGTCGAGCGTCCGGTAGACCCGCCCAGTCCGATAACGTCACCGGCATTGACCCAGTCACCCGCTTCCACCATCCTTTTGGACAGATGGGCATAGAAGGTTTCGAGTCCGTTGTCGTGACGGATCACCACAAGATTGCCGAATGCGCCAAGATATTTCGACATCCTCACCTTTCCTGTAAATGTGGCATATATCGGATCTCCTGTCTTGAGCGGAAGATCCACACCCTGGTGACGACGACCGCGACGTACTCCGAACTTTCCTCTATAATACACCGAGCCCTGGAACGGACAGTGGTACTGATCTAGGCTGTCGACAAGCCAGATGGACCACTGGTCCGGAAGATCGCTCTGGGCTATGCCGTAAGGATTGGTCTGGGTCTCGTTCCAATGGTCATCAAAGACTCCTGCCACCTGCTGGAATCCGGGAGTCTTGTAGTAATGCCAGGTATTGTCGGCGTGAAGAATGACCTTGATATGCTCGTTCGCAGTATCAAGGGTATCGATCGGATCTGACGGAGAGGTGATCAGCGATTTTATAGGCTCCAGTGCCGGACGCGGAATCACAAGATGAGTAGTGGTAGTGTCTATCCTTACAGGGCGTACAGCCCCCGCCGGACCGGAAAAGACAAAAAGCGCAGCCAATGCGATTATAAAATGCCTCATAACCCTACTTTGCTCCGAACTGTTTTTCAAGTATCTCCCTAACTTCAGCCACTTTCTCCTCAAGAAGTTCCTTTGAGGTTGCCTCACAGAGGAAGCGAAGGTAAGGTTCTGTATTTGAAGGCCTTATGTTGAACCACCAATCAGGGAACTCAACGCGGTAGCCATCAAAATCCATATATGCAGTTGACTGCTCCGAAGACATAAAATGGTCACGTACGGCATCCATCGCACCCTTCTTGTCTTCCAGACGGAAATTGATCTCACCGGAATTCTGATACTTCTCGATACGCGCTATAAGCTGACTCAAGGAGACACCCTGAGCCTTCATCTTTGCCACGACATTTATGATCAGGATTGCAGCAAGAAGGCCGCTGTCCGAATAGAAGAAGTCACGGAAATAATAGTGTCCGGCAAGCTCACCGCCATACACCCCATCTATCTCGCGAAGCTTGAGCGCAGCATATGCACGGCCGACCCTCCAGGTGTTCATCACTCCGCCCATCGGTGCAAGATACTCTCCCACAGCCTTCGAACTCCTGATGTCCTGATGTATATATCCCTTCTCTCCCCTTTCCTCGAGGAAATAGTGTCCCAGCACGGCAATCATAAGATCCGGTGAAATGAACCTGCTGTTCTCATCCACGAACATCACGCGGTCAGCATCACCGTCAAAGATGACTCCGATATCAGCCCCGGTCTGTGCGACCAGTTTCTTCAGACCCTCTACATTCTTCTGTACCAGAGGATTAGGCTCGTGGTTCGGGAAACGGCCGTCCATTTCCTCATATATATACGCAGGCTGGTCTCCGAAAATGTCACGGACAAAGAGAGAAGCCATTCCGTTGGACACGTCCATCGCAATCTTGAGTGACGACCAGTCTCCCTTATACTTGAGAAGGAAGGCAAGATAGTCTGCCTTGACATCCATAGGATGAACAGCGCCCTTGACTGCAGCAGGAACGCACTCGCGTCCGCTCTCTATCCACTCCTTGATCTGGCCGAGGCCCGTATCGTAACCCACCGGAAGCGCATTCTCACGGGACACCTTCAAGCCGTTATACTCGGCAGGATTGTGTGAGGCCGTAATCTGTACGGAAGCCTTGAAGCCATAGTTTGCAGTACCGAAATACACCATCGGAGTAGTACTGAGACCTATATCATACACATCTGCCCCTGCATCTGTAAGTCCCTTCAGAAGATACTCGTGTATCTCATCGGATGATACTCTGGCATCCCTTCCCACAAGCACCTTGTCTGCAGAAAGGAGTTCAGGAAGGAAGAAACCCACCTTGTAGGCTGTCTCCTTGTCGAAATCCACATTATAGATTCCCCTTATGTCGTATGCGTGAAATGCTCCCATTATCTCTTTGATTTATAGCGTGTCTGAACAGTTCCCTTGGAAATCGCCTGAAGTTTCCTGGCTATCATCTTACGACGGATCAGAGACACATTGTCAACGAAAAGATTACCCTCCAGATGAGACAGTTCGTGCTGGACCATACGGCAGGCGAAGCGGTCGAATTCCTCCACTACCTTCTCGAATTTCTCATTGTAATATTCCACCTTGATCTTTGATGGCCTGGTCACCTCCGCATAAATGCCCGGGACACTGAGGCAACCCTCCGAATACTCGCAGGTATCCTCGCTTTCTTCAAGAACCACAGGATTGATCATCACCCTGTAGAAATCGTGAAGATAGTCGTAAGTTTCCGTAAGTTCCCTTCCGTCTACTATCACGACATTGAGATTGACACCCACCTGAGGAGCAGCAAGTCCGCATCCGTCAGCAGCCTTCAAGGTTTCATCCATATCAGCGATGAGCTTTGTCAAGCCCTCCCTGTCCTGGAGATCCGCCTCCGCATTCTCATTGCGAAGCTTCTCCGAACCATATAAATAAATAGGTAATATCATAATCTTATCTTCTTTTTTTTCTCGTTACATTCGAGGACATAGAATCTGGCACAAGAAGCGGATCCACTGCAAATTTCGCGCCCCCGGAAGTCTTGTCAATATAGCTCTGGAGGATTATGGCGGCACTGATCTTGTCGACCGATTCCTTGTCCCTTCTGTCCTTGGCCTTCATTCCTCCATCGATCATCGTCCTGTGCGCCAGAACCGATGTGAACCTTTCGTCCTCCAGCGTGACAGGCACATCCGGAAAGGCCTTTGCAAGATGCTTCAGGAACACATCCACATCCTTGGCAGCCTCTGACGGCGCCCCGTTCATATTGACAGGATATCCCACGACAAAACGCACTACATTCTCATTTTCAGCATATTTTTTGAGATATTCTATTATCTTTGCAGATTGTACCGTCTCCAGGGCAGACGCGAAAATGCCGAGCGGGTCGCTCACGGCCACACCCACTCGTTTTCTTCCGTAGTCTATTCCTATGATCCTGTCCATTCGGGGGCAAAGTTAAGAAAAAATATGAGCAAAGAAAATAAAGACAACCGGCCCAGCAAGTTCCGTCTGGCACTGATTGACGACAAGACGCATCAGCATCTGCTGAACATCCACTTCACGAAGACCACCTTCTTCGTGGCCGTGGTCAGCTTCATAGTGGTCCTGACCGCCGTGATATATTCCCTTATAGCCTTCACTCCGATAAGGACATTCATCCCTGGCTACCCGGATGCGCACTCCAAAAGAGCGGCGATACAGAATGCTATCCGCATCGATTCGCTGGAGAATGTAATCTACAGGTGGGAACTTTACTCCGAGAATCTCAGAAGAGTGGTGGAAGGAGAGGAACCGTTGAAGATAGACAGCCTGATAAATGGCGGCAGAGACCGCGCAAGGCAGAAGACCGACCTGACGGAACTGGCGCATAAGGACTCACTTCTGAGACAACAGGTCAAGGAAGAGGAACAGTTCGGCATTTCCGACAGAGACAAGAAGAACCTGCCCATCGAAGGGCTTCATTTCTTCACACCGCTCAAGGGAATCGTATCCCAGGGCTATGACCCGGCAGTGCACCCATACATAGACATCACAGCGCCGGCAGGATCTGTAGTGAAGGCCACTCTCGACGGAACGGTAATAAACGACGGATGGAGCGAAGATGCAGGCTACACCATCCAGATACAGCACGAGGGAGACATCATATCCATATACAAGCACAACGAAAAGCTCCTGAAGAAGACAGGAGACAGAGTCACAGCAGGAACTCCTATCGCCCTCACAGGCAATACAGGCAAGCTCACCACCGGAGACCATCTCCATTTCGAGCTATGGTATAAGGGAGAAACGGTCGACCCTACAAGATTCATAAACTTCTAATCGGGAAAAATGGAAAAGAGGCATATAGCCATACTGGGATCCACAGGATCAATAGGAAGACAGGCGCTTGATGTGATAAGACAGCACCGCGACCTCTTCGAGGTGGAGCTTCTCACAGCAAACAACAGTTCCGAACTCCTCATACAGCAGGCCATAGAATTCGACGTCAATGCAGTCGTCATCTGCAATGAAGACAAATACAAGGAAGTCGCCGATGCCCTGCAGCCCTATTATATAAAGGTATTTGCAGGAATGCAGTCGGTATGCGATCTGGTCACAGGCGACAATATCGACATTGTCCTTACATCGATGGTGGGATTCAGCGGTCTGTCTTCGACTGTAGCGGCAGTAAAGGCTGGAAAGACCATCGCCCTCGCCAACAAGGAGACACTTGTCGCTGCCGGACAGATTGTAATGAAACTTGCCGAAACCCACAGAGCCCGGATACTTCCTGTCGATTCGGAACATTCGGCCATCTTCCAATGCCTGATGGGTTCGGCAGGAGCACCGATTGAAAAGATACATCTCACGGCCTCGGGCGGTCCGTTCCGCACCTGGACACGTGAGGACATAGCCAAAGCCACAAGAGCCCAGGCCTTGAACCATCCCAACTGGAATATGGGCAGCAAGATAACCATAGACTCAGCCACGATGATGAACAAAGGCCTTGAAATCATCGAGGCACGCTGGCTTTTCGGCACACCGGGAGACAGGATCCAGGTTGTCATCCATCCGGAATCCATCATCCACTCTATGATCGAGTATGCCGACGGATCTGTAATAGCCCAGATGGGACATCCTGATATGCGCGAAGCCATACAGTTCGCATTCAGCTATCCGTTCAGACTGCCTCTTGACAACCGCAAGCTCAATTTCGCCGAATTGGGAGGCCTGTCCTTCTATGCTCCTGACCAGGAGAAGTTCCCGGCACTCAAGCTGGCCTACGATGCTCTTGAGAAAGGAGGAAATATGGCCTGCATAATGAATGCGGCAAACGAAGCTGCCGTCGCTGCATTTCTGAACGAACGTATCGGCTTCTACGAAATAACGGACATAGTCTGCGAATGTATGTCTGGTGCGGATTTTGTTGCAGAACCGGATCTGGATACCATTTTCGACACCAATGAAACCGTTCTTGCCAAAGCTTCCGAGCTTATCGGAAAGATCTCAGGCAGGAAATCCTTCTAAACTAGACCGACATTATGATTGTACTCATCAAGATACTTCAGGTGATTCTGGCCTTGGCCATACTCATCGTAGTCCACGAATTCGGACACTTCTTCTTCGCCAAGATCTTCGGCATCAGGGTAGACAAGTTCTTCCTTTTCTTTGATGCCGGCGGAGTGAAGCTCTTCAGCACCCGGACAGGATGGTTCGCAAGACTGTTCCCTAAGGCTGCAGAGTGGGAGACAGAATACGGCATAGGATGGCTACCGTTCGGAGGTTATTGCAAGATAGCCGGTATGATCGACGAATCTATGGACACCGACCACCTCAAGACCGAGCCCCAGCCTTGGGAATTCCGTTCGAAGCCGGCCTGGAAAAGGCTGTTCGTGATGGCCGGCGGTGTGCTGTTCAACTTCATATTCGCAATCCTGGTCTACTCGACGATCCTGAACATCTGGGGTGAGAATTATCTGCCGAATGAGGGCAACAGGATATATGTCAACGAACTGGCATACGAAATGGGCTTCCGCAACGGAGATATGATCCTGAGCTTCGATGATTATGTACCGGAGGATTTCAGTATGCTTCAGCCTGACCTGGCAAGGCAGACTCCAAGCAAGGCCGTCGTCCTCAGAGACTCCGACACTTTGAACATATATATAGACCATACGATGATCGGTCAGGTGCTCAACACCCCCGGAATGTTCGACCTGGCCTTTCCGTTCATTGTACAGTCGGTAGCAGAAGCTTCTCCCAACGCCTCTGCCGACATACGCAAGGATGATATGGTCATCGGCATCGCAGGCAAGGAGATTGAATATGTACAGGATGCCTGGAAAGTCCTCAAGGACAATGCCGGGACTTCAGTGCCGGCAACGATAATACGCGGCAACGACACCATCAATATGAATATGGCAGTCGACACAAGCGGGCGTATAGGCGTATATCTCAGACAGCCTGAGACAATCAGGAGGGAATACACCTTCATTTCTTCGATACCGGCCGGATTCAGGAAGACCTTCAGCAGCATTGGCGGTTATATCCAGGACCTGAAACTTGTGGCTACTCCAAGTACCGAAGCATACAAGTCGGTCGGAAGCTTCATAGCCATCGGCCAGATCTTCCCGTCATCCTGGGACTGGTACAGCTTCCTCAGCATAATAGCCCTTCTGTCCATAATGCTGGGCGTGATGAACCTGCTGCCTATACCGGCCCTCGACGGAGGACATATAGTATTCACGCTGTATGAAATGATCACCGGACGGAAGCCTAGCGACAACTTCCTTTATATTATGCAGATCATAGGAATGATTCTGGTATTCGGACTTATGATACTCGCATTCGGCAACGATATTGCAAGATTATTCAGATAACAACCAATTTTATATTATGAAAAGATTCCTGACATATCTGGCTGTGGCTGTGACAGCAGTCCTGACCATAGCTTCCTGCAGCGAAGAAAAGCGCAAGAAGGCACTCCTCCCCAACATCAGCGGAAAAGCAGGCGAGGTCATTGTCGTAATAGACAAAGGCCTGTGGGAAGGCAGCATAGGAACCGTACTCCGCGACACACTTACCGCAGACTGCCCTTTCCTTCCTCAGAGAGAGCCTATGTACAATCTGGTTGATGTGGCTCCGAGCGGATTCAACAATATGTTCCAGATACACAGGAACATAATAGTAATCAACGTCAGCAGTTCTGTGACAGAACCTGGTGTAGTGATAAGGAAAGATGTCTGGGCAGCCCCTCAGTGCGTGATCTACATCAATGCTGCAGACAGTGAGACCGCCACGGAACTCATCAAGGCCAACAGCGACAAGATCGTGACCACCTTGGAACAGGCAGAACGCGACAGAGTGATAGCCAATGCGAAGAAATACGAGGAAAGAGCCCTTGCACCGGCAACGGAAGAAGTCATAGGCGGAACTCCTCACTACCCTTCAGGATACCAGCTCAAGAAGAAGACTTCGGATTTCGTATGGATCACTTACGCACCGCAGGGAACCCAGCAGAGCATCCTCGCGTTCAAATATCCTGTTGTGGAAGGTGAAGATATGATGAGCAGGACAAGCCTTACCGAGAACATCAACCTTATGCTCAAGGAAAACGTTCCGGGTATGTTCGAAAACACATATATGACCATCGCATCAGGAATAACCCCTTCTGTGAAATATCTCAACTACAAGGGACACGCATTCGCAGAGATCAGAGGTCTGTGGGATGTCTACAACGATTATATGGGCGGACCATTCGTCGCGCACGCATTCTATAGCCAGGACGGAAAGGATATGATCGTCCTCCTTGCTTTTGTATATGCACCAAAATATGATAAGAGACAGTATCTCAGGCAGGTAGAGTCCATTCTTTACTCTTTCGAGTGGGCGAAGAATGAAAATGATGCAACAAAATAACAAAATAATTTTGCGTTTTATAAATTATTTCATACCTTTGCACTCCCATTTGTGAAAAATGGTCAGTTTGGTCGGTTCGTCTATCGGTTAGGACTCAAGATTTTCATTCTTGCAAGAGGGGTTCGATTCCCCTACCGACTACAAGAAATATAAAAAATAAAAACAATGGCAAATCACGCATCAGCAGACAAGCGCTATCGCCAGAGCGAAAGGCGCAGATTGCATAATAAGTATTATGCAAAAACTACAAGAAACGCAATCCGTGCGATTCGTAACACAACCGACAAGGCAGCAGCCGAGGCTAACGCTCCTAAGGTCTATGCAATGATCGACAAGCTCGCAAAGATCGGTGTTATCCACAAGAACAAAGCTGCAAACCTCAAGAGCGGTATCGCAGTTTATATCAATAAACTTTCATAAAGAAAGGTTCCCTTTAAGGGTTTTCTTATAGCTGTAGAGCGGTGGTCAATGACTGCCGCTTTTTTCGTCATATATAGCGAAACAAAGTATGGGTTTCACAGGAATACTACGGGCAGATACTTGAAAGAATGCAGAAAATAATAAAATGACTTTTTTCTTATTGTTTCAAATCGTAAATACAAAGCCGCATACAAGGTAAAAGGGAAAGGATAATCAGCGCATAAACTTACAATTTATCACAACTTTTGTAACAAAAAGTTAACAATCGCCATAAATGACTGACTTGAGGATATTTGGAAAAGTGAAAAATATTAGTCAACTTTGTAGGAAATGGCGTAATAGAAAACGCCAGTTTACCAGTGCAATTGGTTTTTTAGTGTAGTGTACACAAAAGTATCAATATTTATGTTTAACTTTTTTACCGAGCTTATGTATGAGTAGGAAATTATTCACAATCGCCCTGTGCTTCTTGATGAGCATAGGCGCAGCTCTCGCTCAGAACACGGTATCCGGAATAGTGAAGGATGCCGAAACTGGCGAACCGGTAGTTAGTGCGGCCGTACAACTTAAAGGCAACACTGGTGTTTACGCAATGACAGACGATGCAGGAAGCTTCATCATCGAAGTCCCTGCCAACAGTGTCCTCGTCGTAAGCAGCTTGGGTTATCATTCAGCCGAAGTCAACGTTGGCGGAAACAGCAATCTTGTAATCTCACTTGAGGCAGACAAGCATATGCTTGATGACGTAGTGGTGGTTGCATACGGTACAGTCCGCAGAGAGGCAGCAACCGGAAGTGTTACATCAGTAAAGAATGAGCAGCTTGCTTCTGTTCCAGCAACATCAGTGGACAAGATGCTCGCAGGTAAGATGGCCGGTGTGACCATCACATCAGGATCCGGACAGCCTGGTTCGACATCAACAATCCGCGTCCGCGGTATCTCTTCAATCAATGCAGGCAACGAGCCTCTTTGGGTTGTCGATGGTATTCCAGTGATGTCAAGCGACTTCCGTCAGTTGTCAAATGCCGGTGTCGGCGGAGGATCTTCTTCGACCTTCCTTAACCCTAACGACATCGAGTCCATCACAGTCCTCAAGGATGCGGCAGCAGCTTCAGTGTACGGTTCACGTGCAGCAAACGGTGTCATCCTCGTTACCACAAAGAGCGGAAAGGCAGGAAAGGCACGTTTCACAGCAAGAGCGAAATTCGGTGCACAGCAGCTCATCAACGACAAGAACTGGCGTCCTCTTACAGGAAGTGAACTCATTGATTACAAGAGAGTTGCTGCAATCAACGCAGGACACGACCCTCTTGATCCTGCAGACCAGTACTATACTCCAGATACACTCCTTGAGAACGGTACTACAAACTGGTACAAGGAGCTGACAAAAGTGGGTAGGCTTCAGGAGTATGAAATCAATGCGACAGGAGGAACAAACAAGGCATCTTACTATGCTTCTGCAGCATACCATAGCAACGAAGGCGTATTCCACGGCATCAGCTATGACCGTTTCTCTGCACGTGTGAACAGCGACTTCCAGCTTCTGAAGTCTCTCAAGAGCGGTGCGAGGTTCAACCTCAGCTACTCTGATTCGAATTCAGGACAGATGGGTGACCTCTATTACTCTAACCCTCAGTACGCAATGTTCTCTATCCTTCCTTGGACTCCTTTCAAGAATCCTGACGGAAGCTTCAATGTGAACATTCCTGAAAACTCTGATACAAACCCTGCAGCAGACGCTTACTACGACACATATAACGATAAGGACTATCGTCTCCAGGGAAGCATCTATCTCGAGTGGAGCCCTATCAAGCAGCTCACATTCAAGACTACAAACGCTCTCGAGTTCGTATATGTAGACTCTAAGCAGTATTGGTCTGCAGAGACTAACAAGGGTACTGCAACCCTTTTCAAATACTGGACAAAGGACCTTCGTTATACCACTTCAAACACTGTGACTTACGACGACAAGTTCGGAGCACATTCAGTAAGGGTACTCGCAGGACAGGAAGCAATGGTTGACACTTACGACTACCTCGGTGGTTACTCACCTAACGTCAATCCGCTCATTCCATTCCCTAACACATCTACTCCTGAGGCAGATGAGGTAGCTTACAGCCTTTCAGACGAGTCTATGGTTTCAGTATTCGGAGTAGCTGACTACAACTATGACAACAAGTACTTCTTCCAGGGCTCAGTACGTGCGGACGGTTCTTCACTTTTCGGAGCAGCAAACAGGTGGGGTATCTTCTGGTCAGTCGGCGGATCCTGGAACATTACCAAGGAGAACTGGATGGCAGGTACAAGAAACTGGCTCAGCCTTGCTAAGCTCAGAGCATCTTACGGTGTGAACGGTAACAACAACATCGCTGCATATCGTGCCTATGGTATCTATTCTACAATGACTTACGGTTCATATGTAGGTATGGTTCCTTCACGTCCTGAGAACCCTAACCTCTCTTGGGAGAAGAACAGAACAGTCAACGTAGGTGTTGATTTCGGATTCTTTGACGACAGACTCACCGCAAGTGTTGACTGGTACAACCGTCAGACTGAAGATATGCTCCTCAGCAAGAGAGTGCCTTATACTACAGGTTTCGGTTCAAACTTCGTTAACATCGGTGCCATCAGGAACCGTGGTGTAGAGCTCCAGCTCGAAGGAATTCTTGTCAACACAAGGGATGTACAGTGGACTGCAGGCTTCAACGTAGCATTCAACCGCTCAAAGGTTCTCGACCTTGCAGACAGCGAATATCTCTCAGTAGGTGACGGACGTGCTTCCAGCAACACAGGTACACCAGTAAGAATCGTGAAGGACAAGAGCCTGTATACATTCTATCTCCGCGACTGGTATGGAGTGAACCCTTCAAACGGTGATCCTCTCTGGTATGACGAAGAAGGCAACCTCACAAGCGACGTAGCTAAGGCACGCTATATCTACACAGGTTCACCGGAGCCTAAGGCTACAGGCGGATTCAATACAAGTCTCTCTTGGAAGGGTCTGACACTTTCGGCATTCTTCGAGTTCGTTTACGGAAACAATGTATTTATGGCTTCACAGTTCGACCTCGACGGTTATAAGATGACTGGAAACACTACCACTTACTCTCTCGGATATTGGGAGAAGCCAGGTGACACAGGTGTTCACCCTAAGCCGGTAGCAGGTAACCCTAAGCGTCCTTATTCGAACTCTACAAGATATCTGCAGGATGGCAGCTATATGAGAATCAAGGATGTATCCCTTTCTTACTCATTCCCTGAAAGAGTTCTCAAAGCTATCAAGATGCAGGGACTCAGGGTTTATGTAAGTGCTTTGAATCCTTATACATTCCACAATGTGAAGGGCGTTATGGACCCAGAGCTGGGTACTCTCGGATATTCGATGGGTGCATCACACACAATGGTCAAGTCTTTCGTTGGAGGAATCGAAGTTTCATTCTAAAGTCGACATAAATTATGAAGAAGATATTATTATATATAGGAACGCTCGCTGCGCTTACGGCACTTTCAGGATGCGAAGATTTCCTGACAAGAGAGCCGCAGCTCCAGCAGTCTACAGACATAACATTGTCTACCTACAGCGGCCTCAACGACGCGACTCACGGAGCATACTACTACATCGCTTCTACAGGATGGTATGGTCAGAGCTGGGTCATCGACGCAGAAATGAGGTCAGGAAACGGTATGAAGTCGAATTTCGCGAACTCCAACCGTTGTACTCAGGCCTACAACTGGAATTATACTGAAGACGGTACTTCTGGAATGTGGTCAACAGCATATGTGACCATCGCAATGGCTAACAATGTCATCGACAACCTCGAAGGCAAGGCAGGCGGTGACGTCACTGAACAGGATCTCAACAACCTCAAGGCAGAGTGTCTCTTCATCAGGGCATTTGCACACTTCTGCAACGTTCTGACATACGGACAGCCTTATACCTATTGCGTAGCCAACGATAAGGAAAGCCTTGGTGTACCTTACGTATACCACACCGATCCTAACGGAAAGCCTGCACGCGAGACCGTCATTTCAAATTACGAGAATATCGTGAAGGACCTTCTCGAGGCTGAAAGCATCATCGATCCTGCTTATGTTGCAAAATCTGTACGTCCTAGCCTTGTAGATGCAAATGCTGCAGTCAACATTTCTACTATCCAGGCTCTCCTTTCAAGGGTATACCTTTATATGGGTGAGTGGCAGAAGGCAGCAGACTACGCTACTAAGGTCATCGACAGCAAGAAGTATCAGATGTGGACAGCTGCTGAGTATCCTACAGTATGGGGACAGGAGCTCGGAACAGGCGAGGTCATCTTCGAAGTTTACGGAAAGCGTACAAACAGCGCATACGGAAGCTGGGAGGACATCTCATATCTTACTAATCCTGCCGGTTCAGGTGACCCTCAGGCAGCTCAGCCGCTCATCGACCTCTATGCAGAAGGTGATGTACGTCTCCAGACCTACAGAACTGATGCAAACGAAGAGTCAGGCATTCTCTGGACTGCAAAGTATCCTGGAAAGGGCGACAATGCGGCTCCTGACTGCAACAACGTAGTGATTTTCCGTCTTTCAGAGATGTATCTCAACAGAGCAGAGGCTCTTATGCGTGGCGCATCAATCCCTGGTGCTACTGCAATCTCTGACATCAATGTCATCACATCCAACCGTGGAGCAGCTCCTTACACATCAGTAGGTCCTGTTGACATTGAGACAGAGCGCCGCAAGGAGCTTGCTTGGGAAGGCCACTATCTCTACGACCTTGCCCGTTGGAATAAGCCTGTCGAGCGTGCAGCTGCGGACTATCCGCTTCTCACAATGAACCTCGACGTGCCTTTCCCTAGCACTAAGTGGGCTCTCCCTCTTCCAAAGAGCGAACTCGACGTAAATGAAAACCTTGTTCAGAACCCTAAATAGTGAAACGATATGAAACTCAATATAAAATATCTTAGTTTTCTTCTTGCCGGAGCCGTTGCATTGGCTTCCTGTGACAAGAATGAGCCGAACGTATTTGACGATAAGGATGCTTTCGTAGCGTTTGACGCTGTGGCTGTAACTTACGCCGAAGATTATTCAAAGGATGGAGCCACTTTCAAGATTCCTGTGACTCTTGCATCTGTCAAGGGTCTTGAGGAGACTGTTAAGTTTGAAGTATCATCTCCTGAGGAAAAAGGAGCTGTAGAAGGTGTCAACTACGAACTGCTTTCAACTACAGGTGTCCTTTCTTTCAATGCCGAGAACCGTACACAGTACATCGAGTTCAAGACCAAGACTGACGGAGAGTACACAGGTGACCTCAAGTTCATTGTGAAGCTTCTCCCTAGCGAGACTCTTCCTGTAGGTTCAGAGTCTGAATGTACCGTGACTATCTCTGACATCGACCATCCTCTTACATTTATGTTGGGAGCTTACACAGCTACAGGAACACACTTCGTTTCTGGTGCTGCTCTTGAATGGACTATGACATTCTATAAGGATGCAGAGGATGATCATAAGGTTTGGAT
>JAFVOX010000025.1:0-3375 GCA_017505605.1 Bacteroidales bacterium | reverse complement strand
TTTTGAGGCATAGACCTCGTTGAACATAGATACCGTGCGGCTGGCTGAGAAGTCATGACCGCTTTTGACCTTTAAAGATAGTATGTGGGCTTGATTTTTATTCTAACGGGCATAAAAACGAAAGTTTTTATGTAAGTTTGGTTGGCTCAACAAAAGTTTTTTATGCGCATAAGAATAATATCGGCAATCATAATCCTGACGGCTCTGGCAGCCTGTCAGAAATCCGATCCTATAATTCCGGTTCAGGAAATCAAACTGGATCCAAACTCAACTCTGGTGTTCGGCCCCGGATCTGTGGAAGAACTGGAATTTTCTGTAATCCCTGCAGACGCGGACTTTAACCCGGATGCCTCCTCCCAGGACTGCCAGATCAGACTGGGCTTGAAAGGCTCGCCGGCCACTGTCGTTCCCCAAAATTACTCAATAGAATCTATAACCCTGATTTCTGAAGAGGAAGGTCGTTACAAGGCGCGGATACGCGACAAGGGCATTTCATCATCATATGACGAAAACGCCTTTTTGCGACTGACAGCAACAAATGACAAGGGAGATATATACACAGTCACATCGGGTTATTTCAGAGCCTACATCCAGAAGGCTCCTCTTTTCCGCACCATCAGGTTCCTGCAGGAAAACAACAAGACCGCTCTAGATTCTGACCATATTGTGGATATATCAACCGGCAGCGCAGTCCTCTCGTCGCCGAAGATCACAAACCCGAACCTCACAGCAACTTTCGATTCATCGGGTGCAAAGGTATATGTGGACGGCGTCGAGCAGGTCAGCGGCGTGACTGTCAATGACTTTTCAAAGCCTGTAACCTGCACGGTAAAGGACAAGATCGAGTACACCTTCACCATTTCCCTCGAATACTCAGGACTTCCTATGGTCTTCGTGGAGACAGCCGGAGGGAAGAACATTCCGGCCAAATGGGAGGACTGGCTGGAAGGTTCCCACGTTACCATTTATAATACGGACTGGACAGTGGACTACGATGGTCCTACAAGTATAAGGGGCCGAGGCAACAGCACCTGGGGCTATCCAAAGAAGCCATATGCCCTGAAACTCGACTCCAAAGCAGAGATCCTCGGTATGCCAAAGCACAAGAGATGGGTTCTTCTTGCAAACTGGATGGACAGGACCCTCCTGAGAAACCGCGTTTCGTTCAACCTGGCCGAGATGACAGACCTCGCTTACACACCGCGAGGGGAGTTCGTCGAACTCTTTGTCAACGGAAAGCATATGGGTAACTACCTGCTGTGCGAACAGATAAAAGTCGACGAGAACAGGGTGAACATCGATGAACTGGATGAAGGCGAAGTGGACGGCGGCTACCTCCTGGAACTCGACGCTTACTTCGATGAGGCCTTCAAATTCAGGTCGGCCATAAAGGGACTCCCGTATATGTTCAAGGACCCGGACGAGGTCTCGACCGAACAGTTCGATTTCCTTCAGGGATATATAAACGACCTTGAATCAGCCCTTTACGATGATGAGAGATTCGCAGCAGGGGAGTACGAGGAATATATCGACGTCACTTCGTTCGTCGACTGGTGGCTGGTTATGGAACTTTCAGGAATATGGGAACCGAACCATCCGAAGAGCTGCTATATGCACAAGGACAAGGGCGGCAAACTTACGGCAGGTCCGGTCTGGGACTTTGACTGGGAGACCTATGTGCCTATGAACTGGTTCCGTATCAAGGACGCCCTGTACTACGGACGCCTGTTCCAGGATCCGAAGTTCAGGTCTGTCGTAAAGGAAAGATGGGCAAAGTTCAGTGACGACTTCCGCACCCTTCCGGACTTTATCCGTTCCGAGGCCGGATACATAAGAAATTCCGAGAAGATGAATCACCGGATGTGGCCGATCACCCAGGTGGTCAACCAGGATGAGAAACTGTCATTTGATGACGCGGTCGCAAGAATGATTTCAGCCTACGAGTCTAAGCTGAACTGGATGGACAGAGAGATCTCTAAGCTCTGACTTTCTTTCTGTACAGGCTGATGGCCATATACGCCATAGGAGTGCCGAACGCGGCCTCTATCAGCAACTTGGCTCCATATTGGAAGGCTATCATCATCAGAAGGTCACGTGTCGAGACGACTCCCGCGAATGCGATGAGCACGAACGGGAGGCTGTCGAATATATAAGCCACGGCCGAACTTCCTATCGTACGCACCCACAGCCTGCGTCCCTTGGTCTTCTCCTTGATCTTCTCCATAATGTAGGCGTTCGAAAGCTCGCCGAGCAGGAAGCCGGTCAGCGACGCGATCACGATGCGGGGAACATAAGTGAATATATGGTTATATGCCGAGGCTGTCTCTTCGAGATAGCCCAGCGAAGGCAGCCACACTCCGATCTGGGTGCAGACAACCATTAGCAGATTGCAGAAGAATGTCATCCATATCACCTTCTTGGCAGTCCTGAATCCCCAGATTTCAGTGAGGACATCGCCCAGCATATAGGCGAAAGGGAAGGTGATGGTGCCTGCGTCGAAGTAGAAAAGTCCGAAGATGCTTATGACCTTTACGGCCATAATGTTTGACACCAGATAGAGGGTGACAAACAGTGATACGACAACAGTGAAGGCAGTGCGTTCACTGATTCGGTTTTTGAAAGGGTTTTCCGATACCTTGTGCATAATGTTGTAATTTGCCGCGAAGATAGGTTTTTTCTTGGAAACCGCCAAAGAGAGGGGGAAGTGAATCTTTCTCCGGAAACTGCAGGAGATTTTGCAAAAATGTTTGAGATTCAAATATTTATTGCTATATTTGCAGCCCATTTTGAAGGAGTGAGTCCTGAAAAGTGGGCGCAAATTATTATTAAACAATTAATTACAAACAAAAATGCTTAAACAGTACGAAACCGTTTTCATTGCAACTCCCGTTTTGTCTGATGCTCAGATGAAGGAAGCGGTCGCAAAGTACACTAACTACCTCAAGGAGCGTGGTGCAGAGATCGTGTACGAAGAGGACTGGGGCCTTAAGCAGCTTGCTTACCCAATCCAGAAGAAGACTACAGGATTCTATTATCTTATCGAGTTCAAGGCTGAGCCTACACTCATCGCAAGACTCGAGACTCAGTATCGTCGTGATGAGAGAATTATGAGATTCCTCACTTTCGCGATGGACAAGCACGCAGTTGCTTATGCTGAAAGAAGAAGAGCTAACAAACAGGCAAAATAATTTAGGAGGACAGAATTATGGCACAGAACAATGAAATCCGTTATCTTAACCCTCCTACAGTAGAGGTTAGAAAGAAGAAGTACTGCCGTTTCAAGAAGGCAGGTATCAAGTATGTTGATTACAAGGATGCTGAGTTCCTCAAGAGATTCCTTAACGAGCAGGGTAAGATCCTTCCTCGTCGTCTCAC
>JAFVOX010000007.1:0-61372 GCA_017505605.1 Bacteroidales bacterium | reverse complement strand
TTTCAACAAGTCACTTACCTTTTGTTCTGAAAGTGGTTTATGATATGGCTGTTCGTCCAGGATAACGGCATATTTGTTGTCTGCACCATTTTCTTTGACAGTAACGCGCTCTAATGGTAACAATCCAGAGAATCGTAATTTTGAAACATCTGCAATAAGGGGATCATCGCCTTCTGTCAAATTTGCATATGTCATTGATATAATTTGATTGATTGTAATAATAAACCAGAAGTTAAATCCAACAGAAATCTTATCCACTCTCATAACTGCTTTATCTCCAAAGGAAGTGGCATAAAATTCAATCGGAATATACGGGAACAATTCTTTGGCTTTTCCACTTATGGTTACTGAACCTGTCTTACCATCTGATCCTATAACATAAGCTTGTACCTCTTTACCATTTACAATAATTGTCTCCTCAGTAGTATTATTAAAGACTACTGCATTTTTTGTCTGTTCAGACCAAGAGTTGAACCATCCTGCTTTCATTCCCGTTGCCTTAACGTTCATCACATTACTTGTCGCTGGATCCACATTCTCGTTATGGAAGGAAAATTTCTCAACAGGCACTGTGATAGTTGTAATCTTACCGGCCTCGAACCTTGACCCCGCTGGCATTTTGATTGTTTTGGAAGCACCGTTACCTTTCACTGGCTCACCGTTGATGGAGATAGTAAGATCCTTGCCGGACGCGTCGAACGGTTTCACTGCAAGATAAAGGGTTGCAGATTCGCCAGACTTGATGGCTACTGCTGATGAAAGTTCAACCTTGGTCGACTTTTTTGCATTTGTTTTCTTTGTGAAGATCGGATCATAGATGTTCTCACTCGGGTTTCCGAGAATGTTGACATCGAAGTCTCCTACTATTTCCTCTGAAGCGGTGAGACCCGCGCTCTTCACTACAATGTCACCGCCGTGACCATTGTTCACGATATTCAATGCAACCACTGCCACCATATGGCTCATCTTGTTGAATTTCGGGTTCTTGTTTTTAGGAACTCTGTTCTTGATGCCATACAATGGGCAGGTCTTTCCTACAAGGTGCGATTTTGACCCACCCCTCTCCTGAATAACTGATTCAGCTCCGAGCGTTACAGGAATAGCTGTGATACTAGTAGACTCGCTACTTGAACACGCAAACATCCGTGTCCCTATGTAATGCCCCATAACCTGACAGGAGATTCCTCGGCTTCGCTCGGAATGACAAGGGAGGAACTCGGAATGGCAGCCTAACTACAGGCCGCGTCCTACCTCAGAATTTGTTTGATTTTTACAAAAAAACCAACAAATTTCTAGGTAGCAATCGGCCTTTCAAGTGCGTGAGAGGCCGATTTTCGTAAATAGCCGTATACTTTTTCGGTATACGGCTATTTCTGTGGAACTTTGTCGGAGTAACTTTAATACATTTAGTTTATGGCAAATAAAGAGCAAACGAAAGAGGAAATGTTGGCGCAGATCAACGCCAAGTATGGAAATGTGATGGTGGACTTTGTGTTCAAGAGGTTGTTTGGCAACAAACTGATAATGCTGCCGTTTCTGAAGATGGTGATTCCGGATGAAGATATTGTTGATATCGACTATATGCCGACGGAAAATCTGGGTGACACCATTTCAGATAATAAGGTAATCTTCGACATATCCTGTACAACATCTGACGGCAGAGTCTTCATAGCAGAGATGCAGAAGGCCAATCAGGTGAATTTTAAGAACAGGTCTATAGCTTACGTTTCATCCCACATCAGTTCGCAGGCGCGCACGCACAGGGAAAAGCATAATCTGAATCCCCGATATAAGTGGAATTATAGCCTCAAGCCTGTCTATCTCATAGCGATAATGAACTTCTCGTTTGATCACGCTAAAAACTTTCCAGAAGAAAAGTACATCAGCAGTTATCAACTTCGCGAACAGGCAACACACGAGCAACTGAATAACATTGTGAATCTCACATATATAGAGATGAAGCGATTCAACAAAACAGAAAAAGAATGCGCTACTCTTCTTGATAAGTTGGTATATTCTCTGAAGCATATGCACGAACTCGACACGCCGCCAAGCTTCTTCAATGAAAAGTTCTTCAACGATTTGTATAAGTTGGCTGAATTAAATAACTTTACCGCAGAAGAACTGAGGAACTATATGAAACGTTTATTTGCAGTAAGTGATTATGAGAACACGATAGAGTTCGCCAAGGCGGAGTCTCGTGCTGAAGGGGTCGAACTCGCCAAAACTGCCATCAATATGCTTAAAGATGGCATTGCCATCGATCAGATCTGCAAGGACACCGGCCTGACCGAAGCTCAGGTGGCGGAGCTGCAGGCGTTACTATAAACGCATAGAATTTGTTCGATTTCTTGTAAAAATTCAACAAAATTCCAGGTAGCAATCGGCCTCGACGGCGGCGATCATATCCCTTGCCGATTCCTCCTCCTCGACCTGCTCGTCGATGAACCAGTTGAGGCGGTTGATCGAAGCGAAGTCACCTTCTTCTCGTGCTTGAGGGTGGAGTTCTTTTTACGCATATTAGGAGGTTGGTGGCGACGGTACTCGAATGCTTTTTGGGGGAGGGGATTTCTCGGCAGGCTCGAGATGACAAGAAGAGACCTCCGACGGTTTTGTGGTAAAAACGTCGGAGGTGCACCTTAAAATTGTATGACTTCCGACGGAAATCCTGTAAAAGTGTCGGAGGTCTTTTTTATGTTTAGTCTACAAAGACGTTCCAGTTGAAGACGTCTTCGAGTTCGCCGCGCTGGATGCCTTTGATGAAGTTGTAGAGTTTGAGGGATTTTGGTCCGCACTGGCCGTCGCCGTAGGTGTAGACTGTCTCCTCTTCTGACTCGAGGGTAGGCTTGTCAACGAGCTTGTGGACTGGGGTGATCACCACTGCTGTGCCGCATTCGCCCACTTCATCGAAGGTGCTGAGTTCCTCTACTGCCACTGGTCTTCTCTCTACTTCCATTCCAAGATGAGCCGCTGCTGTTTCGAGGGACATATTGGTGATTGAAGGGAGGATTGATCCTGACTTAGGAGTGATGTAGGTGTTGCCCTTGATTGCGAAGAAGTTGGATGAGTTGAACTCGTCGATGTACTTCTTTGTTGCAGGGTCCAGGTAGAGGACTGCCTTGTAGCCGAGCTCGTGTGCCTTGTTGAGCGAGTAGAGTGAGCAAGCGTAGTTGCCACCTACCTTGAAGGCTCCTGAGCCGTTTGCCGCTGCTCTGTCGTAGTTTCTTGCAATCACTACATCCACTGCGTCAAGTGCGCCGCCGACGTAAGCGCCTACAGGCGAGCAGAGCATAAGGAATGTGCTTTCCTTTGATGACTGTACACCGAGCTGAGGGTTTGTTCCGATGAGGGTAGGGCGGAGGTAGAGAGATGCACCGGCCTCTTCATAAGGAGGAAGATAGTCGATGTTCTCAAGCACCACTCTCTTACACATATCTATGAACATCTCTACAGAAGGAGCCTCGATGCCGAGGAATTTTGCAGATCTCTGAAGACGTTTTGCGTTCTCTTCAGGTCTGAAAAGGCGGATTCTGCCGTCTTTGCCGCGGAAGGCCTTCAAGCCCTCGAAGCACTCGATTGCGTAGTGGAGTGCACCGGCGTAGCTGCTGAATGTAAGGTTGTCATCTGTGAGACTCTCTACAGGAGTCCACGCGCCGTCCTTGTACACTGTACGAAGGATAGTGTTGGTCTTTGTGTAAGAAAATGTAAGTTTGCTCCAGTCGATGTTAGCCATAGTATTATCAGATTAGTATTTCAAAAAGTTGGTTGTTTTCGTTGATATATTCGTACTTGAGTCCCTGTGCGTCCATTCTCTGGAGCAGAGGCTCGAAGTCTTCTTTTGATGCGAGCTCGATGCCGATCAGTGCCGGACCTGAAGTCTTGTTGGTCTTCTTGGTGTACTGGATGTGCACGAGGTCATCTGTAGGACCGAGGATATCGCGGATAAATGAGACGATCACGCCTGACTTCTGAGGGAAGTTCACGATGAAGTAGTGCTTGAGTCCTTCATAGAGAAGCGACTTCTCGCGGATCTCCTCCATACGGGTGATGTCGTTGTTGCTTCCGCTGACGATGCAGGCAACCTTCTTGCCCTTGATCTTGTCTGCGTAGAAGCGGAGAGCTGTGGCTGAAAGTGCTCCTGCAGGCTCCACTACGATGGCGCTCTTGTTGTACATCTGGATGATGGTGGTGCAGACTGCTCCTTCAGGAACCACAATGATGTCGTCAAGGACTTCCTTGCACACTTCATAGGTCAATGCACCTGCTTCCTGTACTGCGGCGCCGTCCACAAACTTGTCTATCTGTTCGAGCTTGATCACCTTTCCAGCCTTGATGGCTTCCTTCATACAAGGTGCTCCGCCTGGCTCCACGCCGATGATCTTGGTCTCAGGAGACATCTGTCTGATGTAAGAACCGAGTCCTGATGCAAGTCCGCCACCTCCGATAGGAACGAACACATAGTCGAGCTTCTCCTTGCACTGGCTGAGGATCTCCCTGCCGATTGTGCCCTGTCCTTCCATTACCTTAGGGTCATCGAAAGGTGGGATGAAGGTCTTGTCGTTCTCCTTCGCGTACCTGATAGCTGCGCTGTTGGCTGCGTCGAAGGTGTCACCTGTGAGGATGATTTCTATGTACTCCCTGCCGAACATACGTACCTGCTCGATCTTCTGCTTAGGTGTAGTCACCGGCATAAAGATGGAGCCCATAATCTGGAGCTTGCTGCAGGAGAATGCGACTCCCTGGGCGTGGTTGCCTGCGCTGGCGCAGACAATGCCGTTCTTCATAGACTCCGGCTCAATGGACCTTATCTTGTTGTAGGCACCGCGGATCTTGTATGATCTGACCATCTGGAGGTCTTCTCTCTTGAGATAGACGTCGGCTCCGTAGATGTCTGAAAGGTTCTGATTTTTCTGGAACGGTGTTGGTTCGAGGATCTCCTCAAGCACGCCGGAAGCTTTTTCTATAGCTTCAACAGTGGGGTAGTACTTGCTTGTAACCATTTCTAATGATTTTAAATCAGATTGTGGTTTGTTTTGTCAAAAATATAATTTTAATCGCTGATTTCCTAATGATTCTGCAGATTTTCTGACTAATTCATTATTATCAGTGCGATGGATCTGTGGTTGAACTCAAGCCTTACGGTGTCCTGGCTTGCGCGGTTCAGTGTGGCTTTCCACCAGTTGTCGAACACGACGTCGTCAGTCGGCCATTCAAGTCCCTGTGACTTGATTCTCAGGGTGTTGTCCGGGCTGAGGATCGAGACCTGTCTTCCGGTGCCGCAGTCCATCTCGAAGGTGTCGGTCACGGCGAACATACTGCCGTAGTCCGAGATCATCTCGACATTGACCCCGAGGCCTTCAAGGTCGTAGGTACGGGCATATTCCATAAGTAGGGATATATTGCCGATGGTATGGTCCTCGCGCTGTCCGGTGGCTCCAAGTATATATATGTTACATACGTCCTTGAGATTCTCCATCACCCAGCGGAAGGCCTTGGTCTGGTCGTTGTGCTCCTGCTCGTCGACCTGGACGATGATGTCGCTATATTTCTTTTTGTCAGCTGCCGAGATAGAGTCCATATCTCCAATGACCCTGTCCGGAAGGCGTTGCCCGCCGAAGATGGCAGCGCTGGCGCGCAGGAACTTCTTCAGCGCCCCGTCGCAGCAGATGATGAAATCTGCAGTGCGGATCAGGTAGCGAGGGTACTCTGTCTTTGGGAAGGCACCGTCGCATATTATTACGACATTGTTATACATTTGCTTCTGTTACCTGTGATGATGTGCCCTGGGTTGTGCCGTAGGTCTGAGGCTCGCGGAATCCGATGAGGAAGTCCTTCACCGGCATTCTCTTCTTGCCTGAGAGCTGGAGCTCGGTCACCGAGATGGCTCCGTCCGCTGTGGCGATGGCGAGGTAGGTCTTTCCGTCTGAAAGGACAGTACCAGGCGCAGCCTGGGACATACCGTTCTCGCTGAGCATAGCGGTATATTCCTCATTCTCGACCTTTGCGGCCTTATATATCTTCATCTGAAGGACCTTGTCGTCCTTGGTGAGTTCGGTGAAGGCTGCCGGGTACGGGCTGAGACCTCTGATGAGGTTATATATCTTCTTTGTCTTGCCGTTCCAGTCGATGTGGCAGAGCTCGCGGGTGAGCTTCGGTGCCGGGTGCAGGATCTCAGAGCCCTGGATGAAGCTCTTCTGGACGCGGAGTTCGGCGTTCTTCTCGACGAGGGCTTCGACGGTCTGGACTACGAGCTTCGATCCCATATCCATAAGCTTGTCGTGAACCTCTCCGACGGTTTCGTCCGGTCCGATCTTGCAGTCGTAACGGTAGAGGATTCCTCCGGTGTCCATTCCTTCGTCGATCATAAATGTTGTCACACCTGTGGTCTTCTCGCCGTTGATGACTGCCCAGTTGATAGGGGCTGCACCTCGGTACTGAGGGAGAAGGGCGGCGTGGAGGTTGAATGTGCCAAGGCGAGGCATTGACCATACCACCTTAGGGAGCATCCTGAACGCTACAACCACGAAGAGGTCTGCCTTCCACGCCTGGAGTGCCTGGAGGAACTCAGGGTCTTTGAGCGATACAGGCTGGAGCACAGGGATGTTGTGCTCTACTGCATATTTCTTGACTGCACTTTCGTTGATTTTGAGTCCGCGGCCGCTTGCCTTGTCGGCTACGGTCACGACTCCTACTATGTTGTAGCCGCTCTTTATGAGTTCGTCAAGCGGTGCTACAGCAAACTCCGGCGTACCCATATACACGATACGCGTCTTCCTGAAGTATCCCATTATCTTTGCTTTGATTTTCTTGAATCCGTTCTTGAGACTTTCCGCACTGAAGATTGCGGAGTCGTTGATTGCCTTCCAGGTGAGGAAGAGTCCGGTAGGGAGGAGGACGTAGCTGGAGAAGAACACTCCGAAGAAAGGTCCTACAGCACCGTCTCGGGCCAGTTTTGTTCCTGAAATGTCGATTACCCAGTATGCTACGAAGAAGAGTACGGAGATGATCGCAGGTGTGCCGAGACCTCCTTTGCGGATGAGTGCACCCAGAGGCGCTCCGATGAAGAAGAATATGAGGCAGGCAATCGAGAGGGCGAACTTCTTCAGGATCTCGATGTCGATGAGCCTGAGGGTGAAGTTGTGTCTGTATCTTTCTCTTGCATAGGATTCAAAGGACATCTGGAGGTCCAATGCGGCGTTCTTTGCTTTTTCGAGTGCGGTGATCTCACGCTGCAGGTCGTCCCACACTCCGACATTCTCTACGCTGAAGATGCTGGTAGGCATCTTCTTGTTTGATGTGTCCAGCTGGCTGTTGTACCTTATGAGTCTTGAGGTCCTGAGGGCATCGAGGTTGTCTTTCTTGCCTTTTGCGTCAAGTGCTCCGATCGAGTCCTGGCCGTGCTGCAGCTGCTTGAGGTTCATAGATTTGACCTGGTCGTCGAATCTTGCGCTGTCGGACTTCTGGAATGCATAGTTCTCCAGAGGGATGATCATAGACTGCTTGTGGAAGTCGATCTTCTGTACCTGGAGGGTGGTGTCCCTGTACTTCTTGTCGTTGGTCTCCTCGTAGTTGGTTCCGTCGTAAAGGGTGAAGGTAAGGTAGGTCTTGTCCTTCGACATACTCATTTTTGCTGAGTCGGCGATGGTCAGGCTGACGTTGCCTTTCTTCTTGGTGTGGTTGTACACCATCACCCCGTGCATCATTCCGGTCTCGTCGTCATTCTCGTCCACGCGGAGGATATATCCCTCGATACCATTATAGAATGTACCTGTCGGGATCTTGATCTCGTCCTTGGTCTTGCCGATGTCGTCCCTGAGGGTATATATCTTATTATATGCGACAGGGAGGAGGTCGTTGGACACGAAGAAGGCTCCGATGCTGATGATCAGGCAGATCATCGAAAGCGGCAGGAGCACTCGCTGAAGGGATATGCCGGCGGCCTTGATGGCCAGGAGCTCGTTGTTTTCACCGAGCGTACCGAGTGTCATCATCGATGACAGCAGGGTGGCCAACGGGAGGGAGAGCGGCAGCATTGTGGCCGCTCCCCAGCCGAGGAATTCCAGTATGACCTTGAGACTCAGGCCCTTGCCGACAAGTTCGTCGATATAGAGCCAGAGGAACTGCATCACGAGAATGAACACGACCACCAGCAGGATCGCAACGAACGGTCCCACAAATGACTTGATTATGAATCTGTCGAGTCTCTTCATCCTAAAATAGTCAGTCGGACAGACTGTGACCTCCATTGGCCCCCTCCCACTCTTCGAGCGGGCCCCTCCCCCTACCCGGGGGTGGGAAAATGCCAATTCCGTTCATCAGTCTGCTCCTCCTTGTTAGTAATGATACTAATACTGCACTATATAGTGCGGAGGTTAATAGTCGGCTTCAGCCGACCGGCCCGGGCAGGGCCGAAATCCCCTAATAGGGGGCAGGGGGTTAAGAAACCCTGTTAGTGGAACTAGCGGGTCGCTAGTTCCACTAACTTAGCGGCAGCTGCGGAAAGACCGTTAAGGTCTTTTCCGCCAGCTGTCGCAAGGCCTGGCTGGCCGCCACCGCCGCCGAGGATGAGCTTTGCAGCTTCGCGGACATCGGCGCCTGCGTTGTGGCCTGCCTTCACGAGGTCATCTGTGTACATAAGGAGGAGCTGTGGCTTGCCGGCTGCCTCGAATGCTGCTGCGATGATGAGGTTCTGTGCCTCCTTCTGGAGCATAAACGCTGCGTTCTTGAGCATTACAGGATCCATAGGAGTGTCGATCACCACGATGTTCACGCCGTTAACCTCCTTGGCCATTGCCTTGAGCTCGGACTTGAGTGCGAGGGTCTTCTCCTTCGCGATCTCTTCCATCTGCTTCTTGAAAGCCTCGTTCTCTTCAACCATCTTTCTGATTGCACCTGCAAGGTCAGGAACATTGTTGAAGAATGCCTTCGCTGTGCGGATTGTCTCCTCCATTCCGTTTACCATAGCCTCTGCGTGTACTCCGGTAGTTGCCTCGATACGGCGTACTCCGGCAGCGATGGCTGACTCTGAAACGATCTTGAAGAGTCCGATCTGACCTGTTGCAGCTGCGTGTGTACCACCGCAGAGCTCGCAAGAGTCTCCGAACTTGATCACACGTACTGTGTCACCGTACTTCTCTCCGAAGAGTGCCATTGCACCCATCTCCTGAGCCTGCTCCATAGTTGCGTTGCGGTTCTCGTCGAGAGGGTTGTTTGCTCTGATGAGCTCGTTCACGCGCTTCTCTACAAGTCTTGCCTGCTCCTCGCTGAGCTTCTCGAAGTGTGAGAAGTCGAAGCGGAAGTACTTGTCGCACACATATGAACCCTTCTGCTCCACGTGTGTTCCGAGGATCTCGCGGAGGGCCTGGTGGAGGAGGTGGGTAGCTGTGTGGTTATTTTCGATCTGGAGTCTTCTCTCAGTGTCCACGTGGAGGCTGAAGCTCTCTGTGCAGTCTGCAGGGATGCGCTCTGCAACGTGGATGGTGAGGTTGTTCTCCTTGATTGTGTTTACGATGTTGATCTTCTCGCCGCTTTCTGAAAGGATGTAGCCGGTGTCGCCTACCTGACCACCCATCTCTGCGTAGAATGGTGTGCGCTCGAACACGAGCTGGAACATTGTCTTGTTCTTTGCCTTCACGGTGCGGTGACGTGTGAGCTGTACGCCTTCGAGCTCGGTCTGGTCGTAGCCGCAGAACTCGATGTTGTCGCAGTGTGCGAACTCAACCCAGTCTCCAGACTCGATTGCTGTCGCGTTACGTGCACGGTCCTTCTGCTTCTGGAGCTCTACCTGGAAGCCTTCGATGTCGATCTTGTAGCCTTTCTCGGAAGCAATGAGCTCTGAAAGGTCGATAGGGAAGCCGAAGGTGTCATAGAGTACGAATGCATCCTCGCCTGAGATTACCTTGGTCTCGGCTGACTTTGCCATAATGTTGTCCATAAGACGGATACCTCTGTCGAGAGTGCGGAGGAAAGCCATCTCCTCCTCGCGGATAACGCGCTCGATGAGGGTCTGCTGCTTCACGATCTCCGGGTAGAACTCACCCATATCATCAACGAGCTGCTGCACAAGGCGGCAGATGAAAGGCTCATTGAAGCCGAGGAAAGTGTAGCCGTAGCGTACTGCACGGCGGAGGATGCGGCGGATTACATATCCGGCCTTTACGTTTGAAGGAAGCTGGCCGTCAGCGATAGAGAAGCTGATTGCACGGATGTGGTCAGCGATTACGCGCATTGCGATGTCTTCCTCAGTGGTGTTTCCGTACTTGTGTCCTGAGAGTTCCTCGATCTTGCCGATCATTCCGGTGAACACGTCGGTGTCATAGTTTGACATCTTGCCCTGGAGAGCCATACAGAGACGCTCGAATCCCATACCTGTGTCTACGTTCTTGTTAGGGAGAAGCTCGAGTTCACCGCTTGCCTTGCGGTTGTACTGCATAAACACGTTGTTCCAGATCTCGATAACGAGGTGGTGGTCCTTGTTTACGAGTGATGCTCCTGGAACAGCTGCTCTCTCCTCATCGCTGCGGAGGTCAATGTGGATCTCCGAGCAAGGGCCGCAAGGGCCTGTGTCGCCCATTTCCCAGAAGTTGTCCTTCTTGTTTCCAAGGAGGATACGGTCCTCAGGGAGGTGCTTCTTCCAAGCCTCCATAGCCTCCACGTCAAGTGTAGTGCCGTCAGCCTCAGAGCCCTCGAACACTGTTGCATAGAGTCTGTCCTTGTCGAGCTTGTATACCTCTGTGAGGAGTTCCCAAGCCCAGTCGATGGCCTCTGCCTTGAAGTAGTCGCCGAAACTCCAGTTGCCGAGCATCTCGAACATAGTGTGGTGGTAGGTGTCGCGACCAACCTCTTCGAGGTCATTGTGCTTACCGCTCACGCGGAGACACTTCTGGCTGTCAGCAACCCTCTTCCATTTTGCAGGGCTGTTTCCGAGGAACCAGTCCTTGAACTGGTTCATACCTGCGTTTGTAAACATAAGTGTGGGATCGTTCTTAACCACCATCGGCGCTGAAGGCACGATCTGGTGTCCTTTTGAAGCAAAGAAGTCCAAGAATGCTTTTCTGATCTCTTTTGAAGTCATATATCTGTTGTTTTTATCTCCAATCTGTTGCCGTTTCTGCACAATACGGCAAAATAACTTACAAAAGTACAATAAATTTCCGAAAAGATGGTACATTATATAACAGAGGACCCCTAAAATATATCTTTCCGCTCCTTGATCCTCCCCTGATCCTCCCCTGATCCTCCCTCCCTACACTATTTCCCTCCTCTTCTCCGCCTCTCCCTCCTCTTCTCCGTCTCTCCACCCTCTCTCCGTTCTCTGCCCCCAGTTATGTATCTTCTATGCCTCAGCTTCCGCGACGCAAGTTTTTAGGCTGATTTCCTTGCGTCACTGCGTGCCTCTCGCACAAAGTGCCCCTTTCCAGTTCGCGACGCAAGTTTTTTGAACTATTCCCTTGCGTCGCTGCATTCCTTTCGCACAAAGTGCCTCCTTCCTGCTTTCGACGCAAGCTTTTCAGCTCAAAACCTTGCGTCGCTGCATTTTTGATAGCTTTGCGTAGAGCACTGTGACGTTTTTGCAGCAAAATATGACACAGTGGTTGCTAAAATGACGTTAGAATGTGGGTTTAGGCTACCACTGTGTAGATTATAGATGTATAAATGACACAGTGGTCTGCGAAATATCGCACAGCGCTCTGCTAAATACCACCGTGCTCTGCTAAATATAAGCACAGATGTGTGTCTTCCATAGTCTTTGTCCGAAACGCCCTGCATTCGCACAAAGCAGTCAGTGCGAACCCTTTGGGTTTCGTTCGCGCTGACTGCTTTGAATCGGCGGCCCTGCTTTCGGCCGGCGATGGTGCGCTTAAGACTAAGTAGTGGTCGGCCGGCATATTTGCCGACCACGGCCTATTGCATCTGCCTGACATTTTACCCCAAAAACTTAAGATGCTGTCCTGCCTTTTGCTCTCGCGTGATTAGTAATATATTGAAACCTAGCGCTTTGCAGAAAATCACCTGCGTCATTTGGAGCAGGTGATTTTACGTATATAGCTGAATGATAGCACTTTGTGGTTTTGTGAACATTTCTTTCTTATCAGGCAGCGCGGTCGGCCATAACCAGGGCCGACCGCTCAAAGCAAGCCGTGCGAGCTCGGCCTAAAGGCTCGCATTTTCTGCTCTCTATCTACACAAAAAGGGTGGCTAAACTTAGCCACCCTTGCTGCAGGGATCCGTATTGCCCTGCCCACATTAACCAACTAACCTATTTGGAGAATATGTGTTTTGCATAGTTGTATCCGAGGATGTCGTAGATCTTCCTCATTGACTCCATATTGCCGAGGAATCTCTCGTAATCCTTGTTTTCAGGTTCGCACCACTGGATTTCGCTGAGTGCTGAAAGACGTGGAAGGAGCATATACTCCAGCTGTGCGTCTGTAGGGATGTACTCTGTCCAGAGGTTTGCCTGGATGCCGAGGATGTGGCTCTTCTCTTCGTCTGTCATATCTTCTGTGAACGGCTCGAATGAGTAGACGAGTTCTACAGGGACATAACCACCGATTGCAAGAGGCTCATTTGCAGTGTCCTTTGACTGATAGTAGTCGAGGTAGAGGTGGGTATATGGAACCATAATAGCGTCGTGGCCCATACGCACAGCCTCAAGACCGCCTTCAACGCCTCTCCAGGACATAACGGTCGCATTAGGAGCAATCTCACCTTCGAGGATTTCGTCCCAGCCGATGATTCTCTTGCCCTTTGTGCTGAGGAACTGCTCCATTCTGTTGGTTACATAGCTCTGGAGGTAGTGCTCTGCCTTGTGCTTGTCATCATCCTTGAGTCCGAGTTCTGCAATCTTAGCCTGGCAGTGAGGACATTCCTCCCAACGTACCTTAGGGCACTCGTCACCTCCGATGTGTACATATTCAGAAGGGAAGAGGTCGGCAACTTCTGCAAGAACGTCCTCAAGGAACCTCATTGTCTCTTCCTTACCTACGCAGAGAACGTCATCAGCGATGCCCCATCTGCCCCATACATCGTAAGGGCCGCCTGTACATCCGAGTTCAGGGAAGCAGGCAAGGGCTGCGAGCATATGACCGGGAAGGTCGATCTCAGGGATGATCTCGATACCCTTTGCTGCAGCATAGTCGATGATTTCCTTCACCTGGTCCTGAGTGTAGTAGAATCCTTCTCCGTAAGGAGTGTTGTCATAACCCTTTCTGTCGCGGCCGTGGCCGATGATGGTCTGCTTTCTGATTGCTCCGTGCTCGGTGAGCTGAGGATATTTCTTGATCTCAAGTCTCCAGCCTTGGTCGTCAGTGAGGTGCCAGTGGAGGACGTTGAGCTTGTGGATTGCCATAATGTCGATATATTTCTTCACCTCATTTGCGTCGAAGAAATGGCGCGACACGTCAAGGTGTATACCTCTGTAGCCGAATCTCGGCTCGTCCTGGATCTTCAGGCAAGGGAGGCACCAGCAGGTTGATGCTGAAGGGGTGCCGGTGTAGATCTCTGCAGGAAGAAGCTGCTTGATGGACTCAAGAGCATAGACAAATCCGTTGAGGCCAGATGCCTTCACGACAGCCTTCTTTGCTGAAACTTCGATGGTGTACTCTTCCTCACCGAGACTCTGGTCTGCCTTGAATACGAACTTGCTGCCAGAGGTGCCTGATGCTGCTCCGGAAGCGGCAACGAGGTTATTCTCGAAAGTTGAGATGGCGTTGAGCACTGTCTCGCAGAGTGCGTCAGCTTCAAAAGCGGCGCCTGCCGCGTTGAATGTTCCCTCATATATTTCTACAGAAGCAGGCTGAGGAATGATGCCGATGTCTGTTCTGGTAACTTCCTTGCTGCAGGACATAAGGACCAGGGCAAGCGAAAGTATTGTGAATATCTGTTTCATAATTATTAGAGTGTTAATGTTGACTTTTCTACGTTCCATCCGCTGATTTCTACGTTGCTTCCGCCTTCAGCCTTGCAGGTGTATGTTTTGGTTTCGTCTGGTCTGAGGCTTATGAAGTTGTCGCTCCAGAATGCAGGTGTGACGAGCTCGCCGGCTGCGTCCTTGAGGGCCATTCTTACGAAGAAGGCAACCACCTCTGAATTGTTGGTGAGTGTGACCTTCACAGTGTCTCCGTCTCTTTCGACGTGCGCCTCGATACCGGCGCTCTTAAGATCGTTAAGAGCCTTGTAGTCAGCGTGCTGCTTCAGACGGATACGGATCCAGTTGTAGTTGTCCCAGTCGTGGATGTCATATACTGGTGAGAGACAGTAGGTGTTGGTCGCCACCTCGTTGCCCTTGGAATCCTTGAGGGTGAGGAACATAAATGAAACTTCCTCGCACTGAGGGATTTCGAAAAGCTTTGTCGAAGTGCCTGCGTGCATATGTGCGTCACACTGGGCCTTGGTTGTAAGCTCGCCTGAGAGGTTATATATTTCAGCGTGCGCTGTGAGGTCGAAGCACTCAGCCTCGTCGTTTACAGCATAGATGTGCTTGTCCACATAGTTATATACGAGCTGCTGCGGTTCGCAGGCCTTCTTGACTGAATAGTAACCCGCTGTAGGAACGAGATACCAGTCGTACATCTGCCAGTAGAGTGATGGCCAAGCTGAGTTGAGCATCCACTGGATGAGTCCTGTAGAGCGTGGAACACTTGCGCGGAAGCCCTCGAACATAGCTCTTGTGCCGTCGTAGTCGAGGTGGTGAGCCTTGAGGAGGAACTCATCGAGACTCTCGGAAGGACCGTAACGTTTTTCTGCAACTTCTTTGAGTACATCAAGAGAATGCATTGCCTCACCTGCGGTTGTACAGTGGTAGTCATACTCCTTTCCAAGAGGCCAGAGCTTGTCGGCAGGAATCATCTTCATAATCGACTCCTTCATAGGCATCTGTGCTCCGATACCGGTCTCTGTGTTGAATCCGAACGAGCCGCCCGGTGCCTCCTTGCTGTACCAGTAGGCAGGGGCCTCGTAGTCGTAAGGACCAACCATCTTCATACCTGTAGGACCTGTGAGCTCGCTGACAAGAGCCTTTGCTGCGCCAACATAAGGACGCTCATCGATCTCTTCGAGGATGTCGAGGTACTTCTGCTCGAGGGCCGGTCTTGGAAGCATATCACTTCCTGAGTACCAGGCGATTATAGAAGGGTGGTTCCTGAGCCAGAGGATCTGGTCGCGCCAAGACTGGGCGATCATCTCCATATCATCTTCTTCCTTGATACAGCCGTACTTGTCGTTAGGGGTTCTTGAATATACCTCCCACTCCCAGAAGCAGCTCCAACCTACGAGGGCGAGGAGACCCTTCTTGTCGCAGAGGTCATACACGTTCTGTGATGTTCCCCACACGTTCTCGAAACGTACGGTGTTCATATTCATATCCTTGACATAGTCAAGCTCGATCTCGTTCCTTTCGTCAGGGTTGCGGAGGAATATGTCGTCTGTCCATCCCGCTCCCTTGATGAGAACCTTCTTTCCGTTGAGCAGGAAGCCTCTGTGGCCCTCTTCTGTCATATATGTGTCGATCTCGCGGATACCGAAGTCTACGTTTTCAGAGTCAGACTGTTTGCCGTTCACGTTGAAAGACACTTCCATCGCGTACATCTCAGGGTTTCCGAGGTTGTGGCACCACCACAGGCGTGGGTTCTTCACGTCGAACATTGCTGCGTCGTCCGAACCTACAGTGATGACCTTCTCTTCGCCGGCTCCCACAGTCACAGGGTGTCTGTAGGTCTTGCCCTCCATTGTGTAGGTGAGCTCGCCCTCGACAGGTGTGTCTGAAGCATTCTTGAGAGTAGTCTCCACAGTCAGCCACGCTCTCTTGAGAGTCTTGGTGTCGACCTTGGTCTTCACTGCAGTGTTGTAAAGTGAGACCGCATCGCTGTAGCGTACCCAGATAGGACGGAATATACCCATACTCTCGTCAGCAGCGCGAGGGTTCCAGTCTACGAAACCGATGTTGAAGTCGCCGTCCTCTGCGCGGAACAGCTTGACTGCCATAAGGTTATTCTCTTTGATGAGGTCGGTTACGTCAAAGTTGAACTGACGGTAAGGACCTGTCATATCTTCGCGTGAAGCTACCAATGTGCCGTTGAGCCACACCTCTGCGCTGTAGCATATTCCTTCGAAATCAAGGCATATGCGCTGGCCATCCTTCAGGGCAGGAACAGCGAATTCATTGATATACCACCAAGGTTCCTTGAAGTCGTCGCGGTCAATTACCTTGTCATAGTTTGTGCCTATGAAGGCGTCTGCATACAGGCCGTGCTCTGTAAGGGTTCCAAGAACTGTAGAAGGAACGGTTGTCTCGTACCAGGCAGCTTCGCCTGCTCCTTTGGTGGAGAGAGCCTCGCCGTCAAGTCCGACGATTTCAGAAGACTGGATCTTCCAGCCGTCCGTGATTGTAAAGTCAGTGTCCTGGCTCACAACTGCCTCTGTGCATCCTGCAGCAAGAGCTGCTACAGTCAGGAAATTGATAAAGTTGAATTTCATAAGATTATAGTGTTATTTATTAGTATCTATCACTGCGAAGAATTCTCCTCTCTTGAGAAGTCTGTAAAGGTCTCCGCCAGGGTACTCGAAGAGGAGGTACTGGAGGGTGGCTTCCTTGAACGAGTTCACGTGCCAGCTGCCGTAAGCATAGACACGGCCTTCTGCGTCCGCTGACATCGACATAATCATTCGTGCGGCGCGGCCGTCCTGGTCGATGACCGGACCGTGGTCTGTGATGATGCTGTGGTCAGCTCCTTCTGCCAGAGATATGCTTCTGAGGTGGAGTTTCCTGTCCACATATGCCTCGCTTGCAGGGTCGATCTCCCTCTCATCTTCCGAGAAGAGCTTCCTCTCATCGTCAAGGTCTTCATACTGAATGAAATAGAGACGGTCGCCGCCTACTGCGGTCTGGAAGTAGTTCGAACCTATATATGCAACTTCCTCAAAGGCCTCGCCGCTCTCGATGTCCTTGCTCGGATCGAAGATCCACAGACGCTCGTCTCCGCCGCCGAGTGCTCCCATAGTGAAGTAGCACTTCTCGCGTCCAGGCATAGGGGATAGCCAGGTCCAGGATCTCTGGGTGTTGTTGAACTCGTCCACAGGTGTGCCGTCGATGAGCCTGCCTTTTGGAAGAACGTCGAAGTAGGTCTCAATCTTACCGGTCTCAGGTCTGTAGACGTAGAGGTTGCCGCGGTCGTTTTCGTATGCATAGTTCCTCTTCCAGAGGGTGAACCACACGTTCCCGTTGTTGTCTATGAAGAACCAGAAGCTGGCTGCCTTGCGTCCTTCTACCACAAGACCGAGGTCTTCCTTCTCGCCTGTGACCATATCGATGCTGTAGAGGTGGCAGCCGTCAGATTCGTACAGTTCATCCAGGAAAGGAACCATAAAGACGTAGAGCTTCTTTCTTACAGGGTCGACCTCGATGGCTGAATATACTGAATATCTTGGCTTTACGATACCATAGTCCCTGAACTGCCCGGTTGCCATCTCGTAACCGATCACGTGGGCGCCGGTGTAGTTCTCTATGCCTTCCTTCCAGTAGTTGGACAGATGGGTAGTGAAATAGAGCCAGCCGTCACACTCCACGATAGGACTGTGGATCTTGCCTTGCTGAGATGGAGTGTCCTGCTCTCCGCATACATATGTCATATCCTCGGCGAGCATTGTGTGCTCGTAGGTCCTCGGGTCGAACTTGTGGAATCCGGCTCCGTGACTCTTGGAATGTGTCGATGACGAGAAGTAGCAGTTGCCGTCGGATGCGACTGTGATACCCTGCCACTGTCCGTCCCATTCCTTGCAGATCTTGTTCATCGAGACGGTATAGACCTTATGACCCATAGCTTCTTCGTTTACCTTCGCCTGTGGGTTGCACGCCGACAGCATCAGCGCTGCCGCAGCAATGAATGAGATGTATTTCATATGTTATCTTTCGGTTATGAGGTTTCTTTTTCTGAGTTCGTCCAGTCCCTTTTCCCACGAGCCTCCGTCTGCCCACATATAGTATGAGAAATATGAGGTCGAGTTGTGGTAGAGAGGTACCCACGGCTGGAGTTCCACGTAAGGGTAGTGTGAGTCAGGGTTGGTGTCAAGGTTCATCCACATATGCAGATAGAACGGACGATGGACAGGATAGGCTCCTACAAAGGATATGTCTTCCCTTGTGTCGTAGCCTGCATTCCAGCCCTCCCTGAGGTCCAGGATCTTGCCGTACATCTGCTTAGGTCTCATAATATATTCCTGATTTCCACCGATTTCAGGGATGATGAACCTGTCTTCTGTGCCGTGCTCCCTGCCAAGGGCGAGGATAGGCTGAGGACCGAGGACGTCAAGTTCAGGGTTGATCATATCAAGGGCGAAGCGTATGCCCAGCAGAGGTGTGTCGCCGTAGAGGGTGAATGTCTTTTCGATTGTGTTGCCGTAATACTCGCCCCTCATACGCACTTCGGCGTAAGAACCTCCGTTCTTTATCACTTCAGCGTCGTAGACCTTGTGAGTCTCCATACTTGCCTGTCCGAGGAAGTCCTCGAAGCCTCCGAAAGGCCAGAATGCCCAGTCTCTGTATGGCCTGTTCACGTCTTCCGGCTTGTCAGGCCACAGCTTGAAGAACACGTTGTCGTTGCGGGATTTGACGATATATTCAATTACTCTGGCACCTGTGGTGAGCAGGGTCACCTTCACGTGGCCGTTTTCCATTATATATTCGTTCACTCCGTCGTCGTTGAGGTCGACTTCCTTCAGGGTGACGTTGCCCTCCTCGCTTCCTATTCCAAGCTGGGTCACTGCGGTGCTTCCCATTGCCTCAGAAGTGACGGTGTAGCTACCTGCCGGGAGCTTGATGTCGTATTTGAGCGTCTGGTAGCCGCCCTTGCTGACGCTGACGGTGCTGGTCTGCGCGAACACCTCCTGGGAAGGATTGTCCTTCGGTGCTATGCTGACGCTGACTTCGATTTCGTCGCCGCCGATGTGGTTATATACGGACACAGGCACGGTTGTGCCTTCGGCCGAGCCGTAAAGCAGCTGATGAGCCGACACAGCCGGAGGCATATCGAGCTTTGCCATTATGCTCTTTGACGAACAACCCCAGTCGAATGTCATACCTATGGCGTTGAGTCTTGCCATAGCTTCCTTTGAAGGATTGAGCTCGATCTTTATGCGTCGGGTGCTGTGAGCTGCCAGCTTTATATTTCTTGCTGCAGGGCCCTCTGCGCCTACTTGTGGCGGAAGGTTGAGGGTCAGGGTACCTTCTATGTTGTGTCCATAGGTGTTGGTTATGTCCAGCAGAAGGGTGGTTCCGTCTATCGCAGCTGTCATATTGACTCTGTCACCGAAGCAGTTCTCAAGGTAATCCTTGTCGAGCATCATAATGTAGGTCGCATTGCGGAAGCAGTCCGAACCCATAACCAGGCCTTTCTCTGCCACAGCTACCGAGCGTCTGTCCATAATGGCTTCCCACATCTTCTCGCGGCTGAAGGTTTCTCCCTTCCTGTTGAAGAGTACCATACTGTTCACTGTTCCTCCGAGAAGGTTGCCGGTCGTGATGACAAAAGGCTTGTCGGAGGTGTTGATCTGCTTTTCGTGACCAGGGTCTGCGAAGAAGCCGTCGTAGTCGTCATTGTTGGAGTAGTCTCTCTCGCCCTTCGGAGGTCCTACTCTCTTGAAGAGGTAGCCTCCCTTTTGCTCTCTGAGTCTGAACCAGGAATCCCTTCCCGACATAAGCTGGCTCTGGAATCCGTCCCAGTCCACGCAGCCGTAAAGAGGGGAGGCTCCGAGGTCTGTCACCACAGGCAGTCCGGTCTCCTTCACCCAGTCAGCTATCTTGCTTCCGGAGTGTGTCTCGTAGCCCCCGCTGAATACAAACCAGGAGTTACCCTCATTCATACCCCTGCCCATCACATCGATAGGTGTACCCGGGGTGCAGGTCACGCTCTGGATGTTGGTGGCTGTGCCGAACCATCCGCGTTCGAGATCATAGTCACGGGCAACCTGCATAGCGTTGTCCAGAAGCTTATGGAACTGACTGATCTCTTCGTCTTTTCCTATGACGACATAGAGAGTCTTGTTTCTCTTGCTGAGGATGAATGCATCCAAAGCTGCATAGTCCTCGGCCTTGGACTGATAACCTGAGATGCTGCTTGACTTTGGCCTTCTGTTCGCGAACAGTCCTGCGGCTTCCGAGCCTTCTGCGGCCAGAATGAGCACGGCGTCAGATGACTTGAGAGCCTTGTTTATGTCCTTCTCGGAAGGACTGGTCAGGACTGGATGGTCCTGCTGGAGGAGTCCGTTGAGGAAACCCTCCTGCATCTTCAGGCCGGGCAGTCCCAGCTTGGCGGCAATGTCCATTCTGGACTGTGCTATCTCCTTTTCAAGATCAGGGATGTTGATTCTGTAAAGGTTGCCGTACCTGTACTGCTGCTGGTAGACGTTCTGCCAGTGATTGGTGTAGCCGTTGAATGTGAATTCGCTGGATATGGCTTCGCTCTCAGATGCAGCCCTGTTTTCAAAACGGCTTGTCTGTGAACAGGAAGCAAGGCAGAATGCGGCGGACAGCAATCCTGCCAGGATGGAATGTCGTCTCATATGCTTGGTTATTGTCTTTACTTGATGTCGAACGGTTCATATGACATCCAATCGACTTCCACCTCGTAAGGGTAGAGCGGTTTTTCGATTGAGTCAGGGTTGGTCTCTACCGGCCAGTTGTTGGTGTGCCAGAAGTTGAGCCTGTAATAGGTACGGTTGTCTGGAATACCTGAGAAGTCCGGAGTCGAGCCCTGATAGTCCCACAGGACGATCTTTTCGTCTGTTTCAGGATGGAGTATCCACCACACAAGTCGGTCTGGATACCAGTCGAAACCATAGGTATAGAACCTTTCAGCTGCGTTGAAGCCCTCGATTGCAGGGACAGTCTCCGGCTGGTTCTGCAGGCCTGTGAGGTCGTGGTTGATGTTGCCGTCCTTGCCGGAGCGGTAGATTGTGCTGTAAATCTTACCTTCAGCAAGGTTTATGGTTCTGCCGATTCTCTGAAGATTGCCACGAGGACCTGTCCAGGTGCCGATGTAAACGATTTCAGGGTCTGCGATGAGCCATTCCCAGTCGATTTCGCTCAGGCTCTTGCCTTTTTCCATATTGTAGGTGAAATAACCTACGACAGCTCCTACATTCGGCTGTACCTTTGTCACATCAGGAATCCTGATTCTGGCAGAATAGGTGCCGTAGGAAGTGTAATGCTTGGATATGATCTCAGGGCCGCGGCCGGCTCCTGCAGGATCGTCCGGGTCTATCCTGTACAGCATAACATCTGTGCCTTTCTCAGAGAGTGACGTGTTGGCAGGGAAGTAACGGAAGTCAGTGGCTTCCTCTCTTCTGTCCCTTCTCTGTATGAAGTACTTGGATTCTTCCTTGTCAAAGTCCTCTGTGAAGGCCTTGTGATACTTTGCTTTCTCATTGGCAGGATTCTCCTGCGCGCAAAGACTGCCGGCAGCCAGTAAAGCAGCCGCGGCAATGCTTATCAGTCTTATGTTCATAGTCTGTGGTTTAAGATGGCTGTTACTTCTGAAGGTGAGGATTCAGCTCATCGAAAGGTTTGTAGGCCATCCAGTCGATTTCGAGCTCGTATGGATATAAAGGCGCCTCCACTGAATTAGGATTGGTCTCTACAGGCCAGTTGTTGGTGTGCCAGAAGTTGAGTCTGTACTTTGACTGTACCATAGGGATACCAGTCTTGGCAGGCTGGTCAGGGAACACGACCTTTCCTTCATAGTCCCACAGAATGATCTTCTCATTGGTGTCAGGATGGATGATCCACCAGGTGATTCTGTCAGGATACCAGTCCCATCCATATACATAGAATCTCTCGGAAGCGTCATAATCCTCGATAGGAGTGATCTTCTTCGGCATATTCTGCTTGCCCTTGAAGTCGCCTCTGACAGTGATTTCGCGTGTCCTGTCCTCCTTTGTGGTTTCTGCCCTGTATGAAGTCTCGTAGATGATGCCTTCTCTGAGGTTGATGGTTCTGCCTACTCTGTTGTGCGCAGGGCGGACACCTGTCCAGGTACCTACATATATGATTGCAGGGTCGGCGATGAGCCATTCCATATCGATCTCGCTCTGACCGTACTGAGGGTCGATGTTATAGGTGAAATATCCTACAACCGCTCCCACATTCGGCTGTACTCCCTGCACCTTAGGCACTCGGATTCTGGCCGAGTAGGTGCCGTAGAAGGTGTAGTCCTTGGTGATGATCTCCGGTCCTCTGCCTGCGCCTGCAGGGTCGTTAGGATCGATACGGTACATCATAATGTCTGTGCCGGCTTCCGAAAGTGATGAGTGTCCGGAATAGTAGCGGTAGTCATAGGCATTGCGCCTGTAGTTATAGTTGAAGAAATCAGATGTCTCTTCGGTGAAGTTTTCGATGAAAGACCCGTGAAATGCAGCCTCCCTTGCTCTTCCACGCTGTGGAGGCTGTGCATTCACGACTCCTGCTGCTACCAGCAGAAATATACTAACCAATATGTGCTTTCTCATAATTATGCGGTGTTGTCGGGTTATTTTGAAGCATTCTCTTTCCATTCGTTGATCTGGTCATCGAATGGCTCATAGGCCATCCAGTCGATTTCCATCTCGAACGGGTATTTAGGAGCTTCCTTGGCTGAAGCCATTCCCTGAGCAAGTCTTGAGGTGCTGTGCCAGAAGCTTGTAGTGTAGTGTGCCGGAAGTACCGGTATGCCTGAAGGAGCATATGAACCTGCGAAAAGTTCCTTTCCGATGTACTCCCAAAGAACTATCCTGTCGGTGTTCTCGTCCTTTCTTATCCACCAGGTGATCTTCTCCGGAGTCCAGTCGAAGCCATAGATGTAGAACTTCTTTGAAGCGTCAAAATCACTTATGGCGGTGATTGTGGCAGGGGAGTCCTTATCTGAACTTTCGATGATTGTGCCCTTGGCAAGGTTGATGGTCCTGCTTATTCTGTTCAGTTCCTTTCCTGTGCCGGTTATAGCGCTCAAGTAGACTATAGTAGGGTCAGCTACACGCAGTTCGAAATCGATCTCGCTGTGTCCGTATTTATCATCGACGTCGTAGACATACACTCCTGCAGCAGCACCCAGATTCTTCTGAGCCTTCTTTATGTCAGGGACTCTCATACGTGCAGAGTAGGAACCGTAGAAGGTGTAGTCCTTGGTAAGTACCTGCGGACCTTTTCCCCATCCTTCGCCATCTTCCGGGTCTATGCGCATCATCATTACCTTTGTGTTGGCTGCGGAAAGTGATGGATGTCCGGAATAGTAGCGGAAATCCTCTCCTCCATTGGATTTCGGTGCGAATCTCAGGAAAGAAGCACTTTCGCTGAAGTCTTCCCGGAATTCTCCGTAGAGGATGACATCCTTGAATGGGATTTCGGGCACCTCTTCTTGACCTTGATCACCATTGTCCGGTTTCTCCTGTTCAGGAGGAAGCGGCGGAGGAGGTGGAGCCGGTGCAGGGGTAGGATACTCCTTGCCGCAGGATGCTGCGGCAAGGATCAAGGTCAGTAATATTAATCTATATCTCATATATGATATATAAATTACTTCCAGTTATTCTCAGTTATCCAAGTCTGGCTTTCCTCTACGAATGGCTCGTATTTCATCCAGTCGATTTCGAGGGCATATGGATAGGCCGGTGCCTCGATTGACTTAGGATTTGTGTCCACAGGCCAGTTGTTTGTGTGCCAGTAGTTGAGGAGATATGTTGTAGGCGACTTTGGAATACCGTCGAAGCCCTCCACTCCGTTCAGGGCTGAGCTCTCAGGCTGATAGTCCCAGAGGATGATCTTTTCATTTGTAGTAGGGTGAACGAGCCACCAGGTGAGGCGGTCAGGATGCCAGTCAAAGCCATAGGTGTAGAAACGCTTCGATGCGTCATAGTCCGGAATGGCTGTGATGGTCTCAGGCTGGTTTCCTATGCCTGTGATGTTGTGGTTTCTGTTGCCGTCTGCGTCAGAACGGTAGATTGTATAGAGGATCTTACCTTTTGCAAGGTCGATGGTTCTTCCGACTCTCTGATTTGCGTTCGGGCCAGTCCAGGTGCCGACATAAATGAGGGTAGGGTCGGCTATGAGCCATTCGAAGTCGATTTCGCTCAGACCGAAGGTCTTGTCCATACGATATGTGAAATAGCCGACTACAGCTCCGATGTTGGGCTGTACCTTCTTGACATCAGGTACTCTGATACGTGCTGTGTATGTTCCGAAGTGAGTAAGTTTCTTTGTTCCGATTTCAGGACCACGTCCTGCGCCGGCCTTTGTAGTCGGGTCAATTCTCATTACCATTACATCCGAGCCTTTCTCAGAGAGTGACGGCACATTAGGGAAATAACGATAGTTGTAGGTGCCGTGGCAATTGAAGAACTCCGGACGGTCGCTGTTGAAGTTCTCGATGAAAGTGTCCATAAATCTGTCTGTGTCAACAGATTGGGCGCTTGCAGTACCTGCCGCCATCAGCAGAGCCGCGCAAAGGGTTAATATTACTTTTCTCATAATTATGTGGTTTAGTTGGAAGAGGCGGGACAATCCCTCATCCCGCCCCTTAGTTTTTTAGAATTAGAGGACGATCTTAGCGCTTACCTCATCGATGAAGTAGTCTACGCCTGCACCCCAGTAGTTACCCCATACTGAACGGAGCTGGAAGCCGAAGTATGCTGTACCTGTGAATGTAGCAGTCCATACTACCTTACCGTCTTCAGTGATCTCAGTTGTTGAAGCTGCACCGTAACCGCATCCCTCTGGGAGACCTGCGCCGAGGAGGTTGCCATCCCAAGCTGGGAGTGGTGAACCTACTGCCCAGTAGTTGAAGAGCTCGAGGATAGTAGATCCTGAACCGTCTTCTCCAAGAACCTCAGCATCCTGTCCGATGCACCACCACATAAGACCGTTGTCAACAGTGTTCTCACCCCACTTAACCTGAGCTGAGATCTCGATTCTGTCACCTTCTACAACCTCGATTGCCTGATATACAGTAGACTTGAATGAGTACTGCATAAACTGGCTCTCGCCACCGAGTCTGAGGCAACCGCCCTGGCCACCTGCAGGAACTGTAGCTGTGTGACCGAACTCGTGTACGAACTGAGGGTCAGTAGTCTCACCTGACCAGTCCTCTGCCATCATAAAGTACTCCTTAACTGTCCAGAAAGCAGCGTCGTCAGCCTCCATTGAACCACCCTTGAGGAGCTCGTTGTAGCCGATAACCTCTACAGTTGTCTCGAATACGTCAGTATCGCCAGCTGCGCCGGTAACTGTAGCCTTTACAGTGTAAGTCTTGTCGAACTCAGGGAACTCGTGGTTTACAGTGAACTCAGTAGAAGCCTCGCTGCCGTCACCGAAGTCCCAAACGATAGAAGCTGCGTTCTCAGAAGCAGTTGCGTCGAAAGTGAAGATCTTACCGAACTTACCTGCGCGGTCAGTCTGGGCTGTAGCTGAGAAGTAAGCCTTCACAGCACCTGCAACAGTCACGTCCTTCTCTACGCTCTTTGCATTACCGTCAGCATCCTGAACTGTAAGCTTTACAGTGTAAGTTCCGGCTGCGTCGTAAGTGTGCTCAGGAGAAGCCTCAGTCGAAGTGTTCTCGTCACCGAAGTTCCAGAGGTAAGCCTCTGCACCTTCAGATGCGTTTGTGAATTTCACTGTAAGAGCTTCTGCTGTGAATGTGAAGTCAGCCTTGAGTGCCGGCTTCTCTGTACCTGGCTTCTCAGTCTCTGGGCCTGGAGGAGTCGGGCCTGGAGGGGTTGGTGTAGCAGGGTCCTCACAAGCTGCAAACATAGCAGCTGCCATTGCGAATGCCGCAAAAAGTTTGAAAATCTTTTTCATTGTACTTAAAAATTAGGTTTGTGTTGGTTATTAAATAGTTGGTATTGGAAATAATGTTCTTACTCCGCCCTCAGGGAGGTTCTTGGCAAGTGCCTCATCCCATTCTGAGCTGTTGAGGTCGAGTACGATCACCACGCTGGTGTTGCTTTCTGCAAGTTCGTACTCTGTAGGGTTGGCAATCTCGAGACCGAGGACGAGAAGCTGGTACTTTCCATCTGTCACGATAGAGGAAGCCTGTCCCGCGAGGGTCTTGAGGTCTACAGTCACGTAGCAGGTACCTGTGTTCTCACCCTCCTTTACGCTGATCTTGCCAGGGATGGTGCAGAGGTTTACCGGGAGCTCTGCTGCAGGAACATCCTTCGAGTCGTACTCGGCGATCTTTCTTGCAGTCTCGCTGTCGCAAACCTTCAGGTCCACGCTGAACGCTTTTTCCTTGGCAAGAGCACCTGCGCGCACAACTCCAAGGGCTATGTTGAGCTTTCCGTCTTCGAAATTGCAGACATACGTCTTGTTCTGATCCAGAGGTCCGTTAGGGATAGGATAGCTGTTATCCATTCCGGTCACAGTGGCCTGAGGAATGTATATCTTAGGAAAGCCATAATCCTTGTTTGCGTCACTTGGCTCACAGCCGGCAAGGATTGAAACCATAGCGGCCAAAGCAAGGAACAAAAGATTTTTTCTTGAAAAGATTGTCATATTCTTTACCTTTAATTTTAGTTATATTCAGGATTCTGGGTGATCGCTCCGTTGGAGTTGGTTACCTCCTTGCGGGTGAACGGCAGATAGTAGTTGCGTTTGTGGAACACTCTGTTCTCAACGTTTGTGAATGAGTACTGATAACCTCCGAGGTTGTTGCGGCGTACAACTGCACCCTTGATAGGCTTGTTCAGCACGTCTTCAGCATCAAGCCAGCGGAGAAGATCCCAGTAGCGGTGATCCTCAAATGCGAGCTCCACGCGGCGCTCGTGCTTGACAGCCTTTCTGAAGTCAGCCTTGCCTGCTGCAGTCACTGCAGGAAGAGCAGTACTTGCGCTGTTGCGGACCTCAGTGAGGGCCTGGCGGGCTGTCATTCCGTATCCCTTAGGGTCTGCATCCGGACCATAAGCCTCATTCATTGCCTCAGCATAGTTCAGAAGCACTTCAGCATAACGGAACACCGGCCAGAGGTGGTCTGTGCTTCCGCCTTCCACGAGGTTCAGGTTAGGAGCAAGGAACTTTCTGAGATAGTAGCCTGTCTTGCTGGCTCCGTTTGTCTTCTGGTCGAACTGTCCGCCTGGAGACTGGTCGAAGTCAGTGACGCCGTTCCATTCGCATCCGTTGTAGACGATGGTCGCAGCCATACGTGGGTCGCGGTTGACATAAGGATTGGCAGTCTGTGCTCCGATATATTCATAAGAATCTACGAGGTTGTGGCTCGGAGTGATGCCGCTGTTTCCTCCGCGTGTTCCTACAGGGTAGTTGAGACGCTCAGGTGTACTGCTGTTTACCTTGCGGATAAGGAAGATTGACTCAAGGTCACTTGTGGAGTTGTTCTTGATGAAGTAGTCTCCATACTTCCTGTTCACAGGCATAGTGTAAGGCTGAGGCACTCTGCCGCCCTCACCGAAGCCGAATCCTTTCTCGAAGATGGCCTTGCGGGTCTGGATGAGTTCGTTAGCCGCTTCAGCTGCTCTTTCCCACTTTGCAGGATCATTCTCCGGGTTGTTACGTGGGCTGGCTGCGTACAGAAGAACGCGAGCCTTGATGGCCAGGGCACTGGTCTTGTCGAAGCGTCCGGTGTTGTCTCTGAAGTTCCAGTTTGCAACATCTGCGATCTTGTTCTCCGGAGTCTCATCGAGCATTACACGCCAGTCGAGGCAGACCTTGTCCTTGTTCTCGTCGATAAGTCTTACTATGTGCTCTACAACCTCTTCGTAGGTAGCCTGCTGATAAAGGCCGTTGCCTCCTTCAGCCTCCTGTATGATAGGAACTCCTCCATACATCTTGATGAGTTCTGCATAGTAGTAGGCCTCAGCGATTCTTGCTTCAGCTCTCTGCCAGTTGAGATTGATCACATCTCTCTTGTAGGCTCTCGGATTACTTGTGTTGTAGATCGATCCGTCAGGGTTGTACATTGTGGTCGTGTCCCTGTTCAGAGCGAGGAACTCTTCTCCGTCCTTTGCATAGTCGATGAAGAAATGAGCGGCTCTGATACCTTCATAGTAGTTCTTGTAGAGGTACGCCAGAGGATTTACATCTGGGGAGATGAGTCCTCTGTTGAAGTATGATACATCCGACACCGGTGCTGTCTGCACGGCTTCGTCAGAAGCTGCAGCGAACAGGTTACCGTCAATGGTTTCGAAACCGTACTGCATCGGAGCATAGTATGCGTTTGCAAAGTTAGTCAGGGTCGCAGATCTGGTCTCAAGCCTGTCTATCGTGTCAAACACATCCATTCTTGTATCCAAAAAGTCTTCACATCCGCAGAAAGCCAAAGCTGCTGCAGAGATGAGAATGATATTTTTGATGTTTCTTTTCATTATGTTGGCATTTTACCGGTTAAAAACTGATCTGTACTCCGACATTTGCAGACTTGAGTGCTGGATAGCCGTAGTAAGCTGTTTCTGGGTCCATCTTGCATTCGTTCAGCAGGTTGCTGAATGTGAGAAGGTTGAGTGCGTTGATGTAGAGACGGCACTTTGTGATGCCTGCATTGCGCACTGCCCTGAGGTTTGCAAGGTCGTAGCCCACTTCTACGTTCTGGAGTCTGATGTAGTCGTTCTTGCGGATCCAGAATGAGCTTGAACGGTAGTTGTTGTCGTTCTGTCCGGTTGTAAGACGAGGGAATGTAGCATATTCTCTTGTGTCGATGTTCTGCTCAGGGTAATATGCCCACGCGCCTCTTGCCCACTCGAAGATGTTGCCATAGTTGAGGAACGGTTTCCAGGCTGAGTAGTCGAGGAGGTTGACAGTACCGCCGGCACTTCCTGTGAAGAGGAATGAGAAGTCAAATCCCTTGTATGCGAAGTCTGCACCTACGCTGAACTGAAGCTTAGGATAGCCAGGTCCGCCGATCTCGCTGATGTCGGTCTCGTCTACATAGCCGTCACCGTCCCAGTCCATATATTTAAGGTCTCCCGGCTGTACGCTTCCGAAGAGAGGAGTAGGGAGGTCCTTCTTGAGTGAACCGTCGAGGTTGAAGTCGTTCACCTGATAGAAGCCTATGCAGGTAAGTCCCATTCTTGTTCCAAGAGGACGGCCTGTAGCTGCATTGTAGGCATATTTCGGTGGAACCTCTCCCATAAAGTCAACGGTGTTCTTAGCATATACGGCATTTCCGAACACTGAATAGCTGAAGTCGCCGATCTTGTCGGTGAATGTGATGTTTCCATCGACTCCCTGGTTGGTCATTCTTCCGATGTTCGAATAATATACGTTTGTACCGTTGTAATCCATACGGGTGTTGTCGAGGGTAAGGATGTCGCTCCTCTTGTCGATGAAGTAGTCAGCTGTGATGCTGAGCTTGTCGAAGAGGTTCATATCGATACCGGCATTGAGCTTGAGGCTCTTCTCTGCAGTCACGTCAGGGTTTGCGATGAAAAGAGGTACAAGACCGCTTCCGCCGCCACCGAATGAAGGTCCAAGGCCGGTGATGAAGCTTCCGCCGTTAGCATAGTACTGCTGATAGAGGTAGCGTCCGTTAGTCTCGAATCCGCTGATCGCAACATTTGCCTCGGTCGAGCCTGAAAGACCTGCCGATCCTCTTACCTTCAGGAGCTTCACTACATCGCTGTCCTTGAGGAATGACTCGTTGGAAACGACCCACGCAAGTGAACCTGCAGGGAAGAATCCGTAGCGGTTGCCCGGAGCATACGCGTCGCTTCCGAAATATGAGAACGCGAGTTCTGCGATATAGCGGTTGTCATAGGCGTAATTCACCTTTCCGTTGTAGTTGATGAAATGGTACTTCCAGTTGTAGAACGCTGATCCCATTCCTGTGTAGTCGGAAATATGGGCGTTGAGGGCTGCGTTTACGGCATTCAGACCGAATGTGTTGCCGTAGCCGAGTGTCACGTTGCCCTGCATCCAACGCTCCTTGCCTGAAGTCCAGTAACCGTTTGACCTGATGTAGGTCGACTGGTCGTCTGTCTGGGCAACGCCGTTGATGTATCTTGCATAGGTGCGTGTCTTGCCTGTGTTACCGATACTTCTTGAGTAGAATGAGAATCCTTCCTCGAGATAGAGTCCGTCAAGCAGGAAATCAAGGTCTTCAATGAACTTGAAGTTGGCCTGGAGCACCTTTGTTCTGCTTGTTGTCCAGCCAAGACCGGTAAGTGAAGCTACAGGGTTGTCAGGATAGATTGCAGTACCTGAGAACTTGCTGATAGGGTCAGTCGAAGCCTCGTCGTAGATAGGATAGATGTTCGAAGGGTAGTTCAGGACGTTCTGAGTGAGGGTGTAGATGTCGTAGTTCGGACGTGTCCTGTCTTCAAGACGTCCTCCGATGTCCATCTTCACTGTCAGCACCTTGCCGAAGTTCATATCGAAGTTGGTGCGGACACCATACTTTGCATATGTGGCATTCGATGTCTGGTCTGTGTTCTTTACGTTGAACAGACCCTGCTGGTTTGCATAGTCCAGTACCACGTTGTAGCGTACCTGGTCGGAGCCGCCTCTGAAAGAGAGAACGCCGTCAGTGTACATTCCGTTGTTCTTGAACACCTCATCATACCAGCTGACATCAGTGCCCTGGCCGTACCAGTACGCATTGAGGGTCTCGTTGTCATACTGTGGAGTCCACACTCTGCCGTTGTCGTTGCTGACTGCCTGGTTGTAGAAGTAGGCATATTCATACGATCCGAGCGGCTTCGCCACGTTGATAGGCTGCTGCACACCGGTGCGTGTCTGGAATGAAACCACAGGTGCACCTGCATTTCCTCTCTTTGTCTCGATCCAGAGAACGCCGTTTGCACCGTTCATACCGAATGTGGCAAGAGCTGCGGCATCCTTGAATACGGACACTGTGCTGATCTCCTCAGGAGTGAGGAACTCTATATATTCCGGCTTCACCTCGAAACCGTCAACATAGTACTTGAGGGTGTTCAGGTCTGTCGACTGGGCGTACGAACCTATTCCGCGGATGAACATCCTGGATGTGCCGTATCCCGGTGTGCCGTCTCCCTTGACGATGAAGAGACCCGGCAGCTTGCCTGAAAGTGTGTTGGTGAGATTTGGTGTTGCGGACTCATAAAGTTCCTCGCCGCTTACAGTCGAGACTGCTGCGGTGTTTCTGATAGCGGATGTCTCCATCAGATTTGCCGGAACCTTGAGGCTGTCAGCGCCTGTCTTCAGATCCTGGGCGCCGGCATTGAAAGCGGCGGCAACCGTCAACCCCAAAATCAGGCTTGTTATTCTATATGTCTTCATAGTAACTTCTTTTGGAATCGTTTATTAATAACCAGGATTCTGGACGATGATACCCTTGTTGACCTCGCCCTGGAGGAAAGGCTCAAGGAACCATTTAGGATGCCAGTAAGCTGTGTATGAATAAGCATCCCAGTATGACACGAGACCTGCCTTTGTGTTGCCGTCTGTTGTCAGGAATGAAATCTCAGTCATATCTCCACCGAGAATGCTGCCGATTTCAGGGTGCTTCCAGTGCTTGAGGTCATAGTACCTGTGGTTCTCCTCGAAGTACTCAAGAGCTTTCTCGCGGACGATGAGTTCTCTGAGCTTAGCCTTGTCTCTCTCATCCACTGAAGGAAGACCGGCTCTGTTGCGGATGATGTTGAGGTACCTGAGCGCGTTGTCTGTTTCGCCGATTTCGTTATAAGCCTCAGCAAGGTGGAGGTAGTTCTCGGCAAGACGGAACAATGGGAACTCAAGCCACTTTCTTGCTCCGGCCTTGTAGTAGAACTTGGTAGGGGCACCGATTCCACGGCCCTCGATTGCTCTTGCCATACTTGCAGCGATGTCCTCGCTTGTGGCAAGACTGGCCATATACCACATTCCTTCGTTCCAGTTGGCGTCTCCGTCATTTGAGCGGCCGTACAGTCCCGGTACACAGATGTCTACTCGGAAGCGAGGCTCGATCTTCTCGATGTTTGCGAAGAAGTCATCGATAGGACGTGGTGCAGCTTCGCCGACCTTAGGCCAGTCGATTTCTCCACCGTCCTTGTCACGATAGACTCTTGCAAAGTTGGTGAGGACACCTCTCTGTGAACGCTCGCCGGCATCGCAATATGCTGACCAGTTGTAACCCTCTGTCATATTGTTGTACACCTGCTGGTAGCTGGCGATCTTGAACGCAAGGATGAGCTCAGGTCCGTTGAGTTCGGAAACTCCGCGACCGTAGTCGTCGATTGCCTGCTCATAAGTGTTTCTGTTGCCTTCTCCAGCTGTAAAGATAAGGTGCTTGCCGTTCTGTGATGCCCAGTTAAGCACGTCGAGATGTGCCTGGATAGCGTCGCGGTAGCGCTGCTCGTCATAGCCGCCAAGCCATACGATCTGCTTGTCACCATTGAACTTGAGGTTGTTCTCGTCAACATAAGAAGTGTTGGAGTTGAAGAGCGGACGTGCTGCGAATGTGAGAAGGCGTGCCTTCATAGCAAGTACAGCACCCTTTGTGATACGTCCTACCCACTTCTCACCGTCGCCAGGCTCGATGTCTATCCAGTGGTCAGGAAGTCTGTTGTATGCCTCCTGGATGAGCTCGAGAGTGTAGTCGAGGGTCTCCTGTGCGGTTGCTCTAGGGAAGTTGATGTCGTCTGTCATCTCGTTCGCCTGCCTTACGATAGGAACGCCGCCCCAACGGTAGAACATACCCATATAGCGGTAGGCCATAAGGCCGTACGCTTCTCCTTTCATATATTCCTTCATCTCTGCGCTGAGCTCAGGGACCTGGTCGATGTTGGCGATCACGAGCCAGCATATTCTGATCACTTCCCAGTTCTCGTCGTAGTCTGCAGGGAATCCCTGATAACCGTCTGCCGGTGCAGGGTTAGGGCCGTTTACCACGAGGTTGTAGCCCGCGTGCCAGCTGTAACCGCGGCTGATCTCGCCAGAGAAACTTGCGAGGGTGCCGTGGTTGATCTGCCAGCCTTCAGGCAGACCGTCGCGCAATGCTCTGTGATAGGCTCTCCAAAGCATTCCTTCCGCATCCTTTCTGTTTGAGAAAACGTCTTCCTTGTACACGCTTCCGGTCACTTCCGGCATCTCAAGGAACAGTTCGCAAGAAGTGAATCCTGCAAGGATGACAAGTGTCAATATTATATTTTTGATTCTATTCATATCTGTTCCTCCTTAGAATTGAATGTTAACGCCGACATTTGTCGTTCTGGTAAGAGGGAATACGTATGAGATGTTACCTTCCGAACCTCCGAGGTTGTCCTTGGTTTCAGGGTCGATACCATAGGCCTTCATCTTATCGAACATAGTGAGAAGGTTGTTTGCATTCATATAGACGCGGAGTCCTGAAAGTCTTGCTCTTCTCATAAATTTCGAGTTAGGCGAGAATGAGTAGCCGAGCTCGATGTTCTTGATTCTCAAATGGTCGCTTGAAAGTGCCCAATGGTCGCTCTTAGGACCGAAGTTGTAGTGGTCCTGTGTTGCATCGTACACGGCACGCGGATAAGTGATCTTCGCTCCTGAAGCCACCTTCTCCGGTGTCCATCTTCCGTCCCACTGCCATCTGAAGGCGTTTCCTGCTCTCTTGAAGAACGGGCTGGTGATTCGCGATATATAATAGGTACCCATTGCTGTACCTGAGAGAACCACCTTCACGTCGAATCCCTTGTAGTTGAATCCGAGTTTTCCTCCGAACTGCATCATAGGTCTGTTAGGGTAGCCGATAGGGGCCATATCCTTGTTGTCGATCAGACCGTCACCGTTGAGGTCGAGGTACTTGATGTCACCGAGGGTCACTGCGTTCGCACTTGCAGAGAAGTAAGGACGGCTGTTGAGTTCCTCGAGAGTGTCATAGTAACCGTCTGTGATGTAACCGAAGTTCTGTCCGATGCTGTGTCCTGTCTGGTTCATCCAGTCGTATGGGTTAGGTGCCTCAGCTCTGTAGATGATCTTGTTCTTGGCATAGGTGAGGTTACCTTCTATATAATAGCCCCAGTCTCTCTTCTTTTCTGTCCAGCCGATGACAACCTCGTATCCCTTGTTGCTCACCTGACCTACATTGACAGGAGATGTGCTGCCTGAAGGAAGACCGAATGTCGCCGGGATCACGCCGAGTGTGGTGAGGATGTCCCTTCTGTTCTCTGTGAAGTAGTCAGCTGTCAGTGAGAGTCTGTTTCTGAAGAACTTGGCCTCGAGACCTGCACTCATCTTCTCAGACTTCTCCCAAGTCACGTCAGGGTTTCCGAGGGTACCCTCTGCAGAACCTGTGTAGATGGTGTTGTGCGCGTCGGTGCTGGTTCCGAACTGGTAGTAGTTGCCGCTGAGTGAACCTGACTGGGTCGAACTGTCGAAGCTCCAGTGGCTGAGGTTGATTGAATATGTACCAGGAAGGTAGAGGTAGCGTCTTCCACCGATCTGGTCGTTACCGACGAGACCGTAGCTTCCGCGGAGCTTGAGGAAAGTCACGAAATTGTTCTCTGGGAAGAAAGGCTCATTTGAGATGACATAACCGAGAGAGAATGCAGGGAAGAGACCGAAGCGCTTGCCCTTTGCGAAGTTCTCTGTTCCGTTGTATGCCACGTTGGCCTCGAACATATAGCGTGTGTCGTAGTCGTAAGTCACACGTGCTGATGTACCGATAAGACCGCTTGGAGTGTTGAAGCTGTCACCAGGCATAGTGTACTTTGTGGCACGTCCCAGGAGGAGGGCTCCTACCGAGTGCTTGCCGAAGTTGCCCTGATAGTTGACGGTCGCGTCAGCGTAGAAGTCACGCATACCGCCCCACGAACCTGATGAATAGCCGTCAGCACCTACAGTACCTCCGAAGAATTCGTACTCGTTAGGGTTACTCTGGCTTCTTCTTACAGTGTAGCGAGGAATTGCAAATGACTGTACGGCCACCTTGCTTGCATTCTCCTGATATCTTACGCTGGCCTGAACGTCCAAACCTTTAAGGAGATATGACATATCGTGTCTGAGCTTCATCGTCACGTCCACGCGTGTGTTGGATGTCACTCCGAGTGAACGGCCCAGGAGTGCAGGAAGCCAGCTTCCTGTCATCTCGTTGTCAGTCCTCTTCTGGAGTCCGTCCTGAACCGAGTTCTGAGGACGGTCGAAGTCCACGATGAGCTTGTCGTCAAGGATCATTGCCCTGTTGGTGAACGGGTTACCCTCGTAGATGATCTGCATAATGCCGCTGTAACGGCTGTAGAGGCTACCTGTTCCAGGACCTTTGTTCACGCCGAACTGTCCTGAAGTGTTTACCGAAAGGGTAGTGTTCTTGAAGATGTCGACGTCGATGTTTGCTCTTACGTTGTACCTCTGGTATCTCGAACCTGTGTTTACATTGAAGTAGTTTGTGTTCTGCATAATACTCTGCTGGTCGAAGTAGCTGAGTGACACGTAGTACTTCACGCGTTCTGTACCGCCGGACACACTGAGGTTTGCCTGCCACTGAGGTGCGACTCTGCTGTAGAGTTCAGCATAAGCGTCTGATGTGCCATAATAAAGTGCAGGGCTGTTGAGGAGCTGGTCCTTCTGCTCCTGGGTGAGGTTCATCGCTGCAACTTCTGCAGGGGTGAAGTCTCTGTTGTTCTGGAACTTCCAAAGGTCATCCTCTGTGAAAAGGAAGTTCATAAGAGCAGTACTGCCGTATCCCTCGACCTCGTTCATCACGGCTTCGTTTCTGAAGAGTGCATACTCATAAGAAGAGAGGCCTCTCTGGAGGTTGGTAGCGTTGGTTACACCGAAGTTGCCGGAGAAGCTTACCTTCGGTTTTCCTACCTGACCACGTCTTGTAGTGACGATGATCACACCGTTTGCTGCACGGATACCATAGACGGCTGTAGACGATGCGTCCTTAAGTACGGATATTCCGAGGATGTCGTTAGGGTTCAAGCTGTTCATAATGCTCATCGCGTGGCTTGCAGGCTGCTCGATGCCGTCGATGACGATAAGCGGAGCAGTGCTTCCCGAATACGAAGACACACCACGGATAGCGATGTCGGCAGCATCCTGACCAGGCTCACCGCTGACTGTCACAGCGCTGAGACCAGGAGTGATACCTACCAGGGCTGATGACACGTTTGCAACCGGAGCCGCAATGATGTCGTCGCCTGTAACTGCGGTGATCGCACCTGTCACGTTTACTCTTTTCTGTGTGGCGAACGCTGTCACGACAACTTCCTCGAGAATCTTCTTGTCTTCCTTGAGGACGATGGTGAATCTTGTTCTGCCGCTTGTGGAGATCTTTTCATCTGAAAAGCCGATGCAGGTGACGGTGATCTCTGCATTGCTTCTTATTTCAAGAGAGAAGTTTCCGTCTAAGTCAGTCACTGCACCGTTTGTAGTGCCGGTCTCGATCACTGTCGCTCCGATTACCGGCTGTCCGGTCTCGTCCACGACGTTACCTGTGATCGTCTTTCTCTGTTGTTCCATTGCAGAGAACCCTTCGGACTTTACATTTTCCGCCCTTGCAGGAGGAAGTGCACACATAAGGAACAGAGACAGAGCAACAAGCTGGCGTAGAATCCCGCTTGTTCCAGTCTCACGATATGTGTGGGTCTGTTTAGTGTTTTTCATCATACGTAAAGTTGATAAGGTGTGGTTATTATTATGTTAGTTGTCTCTCTAGTACGGCTGCTTGGTTCCGAGAGGATTTTCAGCGTCTTTGTAGAACTGCTCCATCAGCTGAGGAACATTCTTGTCCTCCTTGATGTCCTTTATTACATCTGCAAACTGCGATGCCACGCTGTCCATAATGAGCTTTCCTGCCTCTGCTGTAGCCTTCGAACCGTCTCCGCCATAATGGTTAGGGAAACTTGCGTACCACCATATGCCTGTGTAGACGTGCTCAAGGTTGTTAATCCTGTCGAGGTCTGCTCCTGACTGAGTGCCTGCAAGTTCAGGGTGTACGAGGTCAGGAACGATGGATTTCACCATTGATGTCTCGCGGTTACCTGCGTGCTGGTCGAGCGGGTCGTGCATTGTCAGGGCCTCTGCCTGCCTGATGACTTCACGGTCATATGAAGGCTGGTACCAGTAAAGGGCGTAGTCCCTCTTCTGTGAAAGCTGGGATATGCCGAAATACTCGAGGAAAGCCTTGTTGCCTCCGTGACCGTTGACGATGATGATCTTCTTGAAGCCGTTGCGGCTGAGTTCGTCGAGAGTCTCCTGTAGCACCTTCCAGATCAGCTCAGGCGAATATGCGATCGTTCCCGGCTGGTGTCTTGCCTCGTTGATCTGGCTGAAATAGTACCAAGGGAACACTACCGCGTACTCCATCTCAGCTGCCCTGAGGGCCATTTCTCTGGCTGTGTAGACGTCAGTTCCAAGAGGCATATGCGGTCCGTGCTTCTCAAGCACTCCGATAGGGAGGATAGCTGTTTCGCAGCTCTTCTTTACCGCCTCCTTGAACTCGATGGCAGAAAGTTCTTCCAACTGTACGGAAAGTTTCTGCGCCTGCGCCATTATGCCGCTGAGGCATAGTGCGAGAATTAGGATTGTTTTCTGAAGTTTCATTGTCTTGACTATGTGGTTGTTGTTTTATTCGGGGGTCCTTTATGCAAGGCAGAGTGCTCCGGCTCCAAGTATGCCGCAGTTCTCCTTGTCTGAACTCAGGATGCTGAGCTTCTCTATGGATTTCGGATAAGGGAAGTCGGCGAGATTTGCGGCTATCGCATCCTTGAAAAGGTCGAATGACTTCGCTATCGAGCCTCCGAATATGATAGCCTGAGGGTCAAGTGTCAGAACAACGATCTTTACAAGGTAAGCCAGGTGCCTGCCATATTCGTCGAACATCTTCTTTGCCTCTTCATTTCCGCTGCGGGCCTCAAGCGACAGTTCGTAACCGTCCTTGCCTGCAACTTCAGTGAAGAATCGGCTTCCGCATAAGTCCTCGAGCTTTCCGTTCATATACGGAATCTCTCCGAATTCGCCGGAACCGCAGTTGGCGTCAGCAAGAAGGCGGCCGTTCTGGATTATTCCTGCTCCAAGGCCGGTTCCCAAAGTGGCTCCGACAAAGTGGTCGAATTCCTTACCCTCTCCGAAGATCTTTTCTCCTAATGCAAAGCAGTTGGCGTCATTGTCCACGAACACAGGTAGGCCGAATTCTGCCTCAAGAATCTCCTTGAGCGGAACTTCATCCCATCCCGCAATGTTCTGTACATTGTAGACAATTCCCTTTTTTCTGTCCACGACGCTAGGAACGCCGATGCCGATCGCTGCAGTCTCCTCATTTATGAGACCGGTGATCAGGTCCTTCAATAATCCGATGGTGGTCTCGCCTCCGATTGATGCTTTTGTGTCAGTCTTTGCATAGCTGACGATGTTTCCGGATTCTATCCTTCCACCCTCAATGGAGGTGCCTCCAAGGTCTATTCCCAATATGTTTTTCATTGTGTGTGTTGATTGGATAGGCCTTTTTGCGTGCTTTTGCAACTTGTTGCAAAGTCCGTTCGGGCCTTGCTCTATTCTATTTGGTTATCAGTGTTGTGCCAAAATTAGATTTTTAAAATGTTAAATGCAAATATTTGAGCAAATGATTTTAAAATTGCAACAAGTTGCATAAAGCGGATATGAAAAACACCCCATCGCGGTGATGGGGTGATATGGTTCAGGCCGGAGCGTCTGATGAGGGCTGTACCGGAAAAGTGCGTCAGCAGGAAAACGATGAGCCTCGGATTATAAGTCTGGAACCGAACACGCGGGTGATGTCCTTTTCGGTGAGTTCTCCATTGCAGAGCCGCAGTGCGGTGTCTGCGATTTCCTCTCCGATTTCTTCCAGAGGACGGCTGAGGCAGGTTACTGACGGGTTGGAGAATTTGCATTCCGGCGTCTCGTCGAAACTCGCGATGGCGATGTCCTGGGGAATCGACAGGTTCATAAGCTTGGCGGCTGAGACTGCTTGGAGTACCGAAATGAAATTAGGCAGTACGATGGCGTCAGGCCTTGGATCTGTCTTCAAGAAACGGCTGATGACCTCAGAGGTGTCGTCGCTGGTGAGCTCGCTGTAGATGAGGAGTCTGGGGTCGAAAGGCAGATCGTTTTCCTTGATGACATCTTTGTATGCCGCCACCCTTTCCTTGTAGATGGGACACTTGTAATGCTTGGCGGCGAATGCGATCCTCCTGCATCCGGCAGAAACAAGATGCCGGGTCAGTGTGTAAGAATCCATATAGTTGTCAATCAGGAATTTAGGGCAGGTTCCTGCGTAGTGTATTCTGTTGAAAAGTATGACTTCTATCCCTCTTTTCTGTGCCTCTTCCAGATGGGTGTTGTCATCTATGTCCATACTCTGGGATATGATGAGGCATCTGATGTGGGCGGGAGACAGCCTTGACACGATCTCCTTCTCCCTCTTTGCGGAGTTGTCCGAGCACATTACCGAGAGCAGGTACTTGTCTTCGATCTTGCCCTGGATGGTGTGTATGATGCTGTTGTAAAAGACATTGTCTCTTGCGGGGACGATGACGGCTATGGTGTCAGGCTCAGTCTGTATGTTTCTGGAATCCCTGTAGCCCATTTCTTCCGCCACCTTGCGGATGCGGTTCCTGGTCTTTATGTTGATCAGACTGCTGTCCGCGAGGGCGCGGGAAACCGTCGAAGGAGACAGGTGGAGCTTGTCGGCGATGTCGTAGATTGTTACTTTCTTTGCCATAGGTTCATAAGTTATTCGAAGCACAATGCGGCTGCACCGTAAACCGGAATGTTTGCTTCTGTGGACTTGAAGATCTTGATGTTCTTCACCGTTCCTTTGTAAATGAACGAGTTGACTGTCTTGAGCATCGCCTCCTTGTAGAAATCATAGGCTTCAGCCATTATGCCTCCGATGACGATGGCATCGGGGTCGAGGGCGTACATTATCGTCTTGATGGCATTTCCCAGGTCCATTCCGAAAAGTTCGTATATCGCCAAGGCTATCTTGTCCTTCTTTTTTGCCCTTGCCAGCAGGATCTCGTTTTTCAGGCCGTACTTCTCCTCGAAATACTTTGTGCTGCAATAGTACTCGTAGTCGTGGTCGCGGTACGGGATGGAACAGAACTCTCCGGCTCCGGCGTTCCTGCCTGAATAAAGCTTGCCGTTGATTATGATACCGACTCCGAAACCGGTAGCTATGGTTATCCCTGCGATGTTTTCATAGTCTTTCGCGACTCCGAAATATTTCTCTCCCAGGGCAAAGCAGTTTGCGTCGTTGTTTATGTAGACAGGTACGTTGAACTGCTCCTCGAGGATGTCTTTCAGGTGTACCTTGTGCCAGGAAGGGATGTTGGTGGGGTTGATGACTATACCGTGCTTGACATCTACCAGGCTCGGTACGCCGACTCCGATTCCGGCGACTGAGTCTGTGTAGACTGAATTGATGGTGTGGATGATCTCGCTCAGGATGACTTCCTCAGCTTCCCTGTTGTTTACCTCCCTGTGGACTATGTCTGCGATGACTCCGTTCTCGATTCTTGCCGCACTGAGATGCTTGCCTCCAAAGATCACCCCGATTACATTCTTCTGCAACTTATCCTGGCTAAAGATCATATCTTATGAAATGTTTGAAATCTAACTGCAATAATACAAAAAATACTGTAAAATTCCAAATCAAAACCCTTTCAGAATCAAGGTTTTTTACTATCTTTGCACCCGTATGTCAAAAACTTTTGGGTACATTCTGAACCCGAGAACGCTCTTGTATGATGTAAAAAGGCGTTCTCGTTTGTCGTGGGTGGTAATGCTCGCGACACTTTTCGTCGTAAGTATAGTGATGACCGGATTCTATTTCTGGATCTATGTGTCTGTCCTTGGTCTCGATCCACCGAAGACCCTGCTCCTGAAGAAGGAGAATGCTGAATGGTGCTCGAAGATGGAGGTGATGAACAGACATCTGGATCAGTACGAAACAGCCTTGGGGTCTCTTCAGATGAGGGATGACGGCATCTATCGTTCGATTTTCGGTATGAATGAGATCCCGTCGGAAGTGCGTAACGCCGGTTTCGGAGGCGTGAACAGGTACGCTCATCTGGATATGATCGACTCTGACGGTCTTCTCAAGAGCACTGCAGTAAGACTTGACATCCTGACAAAGAAGACCTATGTGCAGAGCCGTTCCTTCGATGAGGTAGCACAGCTTTCTAAGAGGGCGGGTGATATGGCAATGTGTATCCCGGCAATCCCTCCTGTCAATCCTGATCCATCGATATACAGGCTCTCAAGTTCGTTCGGCTACCGTTCGGATCCTTTCACCGGACGCTCGAAGCGCCACACAGGTGTGGACTTTGCGATGAAGCCGGGCAATCCGATCTACGTGACCGGAGACGGAGTCGTGGAAAGCGTCAAGTTCGAGTTCTTCGGCTATGGTAACCAGATAGTTATAGACCACGGATTCGGCTACAAGACAAGATATGCCCACCTCAAGTCGGTCGGAGTCGTGGAAGGAATGAAGGTCAAGAGGGGAGAGTGCATAGGCGAGAGCGGAAATTCAGGCCGCTCGTCGGGTCCGCATCTCCACTATGAGGTGCTCTACAAGGGCGCTCCGGTCAATCCGGCAAATTATTTTGACCTCACCATAACCCCTGAGGAGTACGCAACGATGGTACAGAACACTGCGGACGCTTCAGGCAGGGTGACACTGCATCCGTCTCACAAGAAAAGGGGACGCATATGAGACAGGACTACTTCTTAGACAAGAATGACATCAAGGTCAAGAAAAAGAGGACTTCCCCGTGGATTATCCTGAGGAAGACGCTCGTCTTTATCCTCGCGACAATGTCGGTTGCAGTGATATATTACATCATCTTCGCCCTGATTTTCAGCACCGGTGAAGAGCAGAAGCTCAAGAACGAGAACCGCCTCTACTCGCAGGAGTACCCCGAGCTGGCAAGGAAGGAAGCCCTTCTTTCGGACGTCATCGAAGGCCTTCAGCTGAAGGATGACCGTATATATGAGGAAATATTCAAAACTGCCGCACCGAATGTGGATCCTATGGAGTCGGTTGATTTTCTTTCAGGTCTGGACACTCTTCCGGATATGGACCTGGTGAAATATACTGACAGGAAGCTGGGAAAATTGAGCGAGGTAGGCAGCCGGGTTGATGAGAATTTCGAAGCCATAATGAAGGCCGTGACTGACTCCGGTTTCGTAATGCCTCCTATGCATAATCCTCTGAAGGACTTCTCGTTTGCTCAGACCGGAGCTTCTGTCGGCTACAAGATCAATCCTTTCTACAAGGTGGAGATCCAGCATAATGGTCTTGATATGATAGCATCCTCGGGCGTACCTGTCTATGCTTCTGCAGATGGAGTGGTCAGCAATGTGACCCGTTCGCGAAAGGGCCTTGGCAACGTCGTTGAGATCGATCACGGCAATGGATATAAGACAAGATATGCCCACCTCTCGGACGTCGTGGCCGTCAAGGGACGCAAGGTCAAGAGGGGAACACATATAGGCAATGTCGGAATGTCCGGCAGTTCGTTTGCTCCTCACCTTCACTACGAGGTCGTGCGTGACACCGTGGCCCTCGATCCTGTGAACCACTTGTTCGCCACAGTGACGCCGGAGGAATATATGAATATATTGGTAATGTCCATAACTACAGGACAGTCAATGGATTGACACGAAGTGTCATCCTGAGGAGGCGTGGCCGACGTGAGGATCTAAATTAAGTATTTATGGAAAAATTTTTCTACACAGTAGGCGAAGTCGCAACAATCCTGGGTGAAAGTCCCTCGCTTGTGCGCTTTTGGTCCAATGAGTTCTCCAAGTTCATCAAGCCCCAGAGGAACGGCAAGGGCAACAGGCTTTTCTCAAAGGAAGATGTCGAGACATTCAAGCACATACACCTGCTTGTCAATGTCGAAGGTCTGACTCTGGAAGGCGTGGCCAAGAGACTCAGGGGCGACAGGAAGGATGTGATAAACAAGGCCCGCGTGCTTGAGTCCCTCAAGTCCATCCGCGAGCAGCTGACAGAAATCCGTAAAGAATTGTAAAAATAATCAATCGTCATTCCGAGCTTGTCGAGGAATCTATGCATATGGAATATAAGGTAAAAGACATAGCGGCTGTCATAGAGCAGTTTGCTCCGCTCTCCATCCAGGAAGGCTGGGACAACAGCGGGCTGTGCATCGGCTCGCCCGAGGCACCGGTCAGCTCCGTCCTTCTCGGGCTGGACTGCACTCCGGAGCTGGTAGACGAGGCGATAGCCTGTGGCGCGGATATGATAGTGACACACCATCCCCTCATATTCTCAGGGCTCAAGAAGATAACCCCGGATAATATTGTGGGTGAGGCGGTCATTAAAGCAATAAAGGCAGGTATAAGCATATATGCGGCTCATACCAACGCCGACAAGGTCATCGCCGGAGTAAGCGGCGCGATGGCCGCAAGACTTGGCCTTAAGAATGTTCAGATCCTCGACCAGGACGGCGAAGGCACCGGATTGGGAGTGGTAGGAGACCTTCCGGAGCCGATAAGCGCCCAGGAGGCGGTGGCCCTGGTAAAGGACCGCTTTTCGCTCAAGGCGATGAGGACGTCAAGGCCGCTGGAGGGAAGAATATCCCGCGTGGCTATGTGCGGCGGTTCGGGCGGTTCGCTGATTTCAGCGGCGGCACGTTCAGGGGCGCAGCTGTACATCAGCGGCGACATTTCATATCACAACTTCTTCACAAAAGAAGGATTTATGATTATGGATATAGGCCATTATGAAAGTGAAATAGAGATAGTTGATATTTTATTTTCATTGTTAAAGAAAAATTTTCCTACCTTTGCAGTTCGCATTACGCAGAATATATATAATAACCCGATATTTTATTTTTAAGCGATATGGCTAAAAAGACAAAGAAAATCGAAACGCCGATTGACAAAAGGGAAACCTTCGTGTCCATTCAGAAGACATTTGCTGACTCAGGACTGAGTGTAAGTGAGAAGCTTCAGACTTTGTATGCCCTTCAGCAGGCAGACAAGGAAATAGATAAGATTCTTCAGCTCAGAGGTGAGCTTCCGATGGAAGTGGAGGCCCTTGAGAACGAGATCGTTGAGATCAAGGCAAAGTCAGTACGCCTTGCAGAGATGATCGAGGAGTACAACAAGTTCATCGCAGCTAACAAGCTGAGCATCACTGAGTGTGAGGACCTCATCGAGAAGTACAGGTCACAGCTCGAGAACGTGGCAAACAGCCGCGAGTACGACTCACTCAACAAGGAGATCGAGAACCAGGACCTTCTCAGACAGATCTCGGAGAAGCATATCGCAGAGACCAAGGAGCGCATCTTTGACAAGAAGAAGGAGCTCGAGGTGATCAAGGAGAAGCTCGCTGTAAGAAACGATGACCTCAAGGCTAAGAAGGAAGAGCTCGAGACTATCGTTGAGGCTACTTCCAAGGAGGAGCAGATGCTCCGCGCCAACCGCGAGGCTTGTGCCGAGAAGATCGACGAGAGGACAATGAGCGCCTACGACCACATCAGACACAGCTGCACAAACCACCTCGCAGTAGTTCCTGTGTTCAATGGCAATGCTTGCGGCGGCTGCTTCAACACAATCGCGCCACAGAGACTCCTTGACATCGCTTCAAACAAGAAGATGATCATCTGCGAGTACTGCGGAAGAATTCTTGTAAATCCGGATTTCGAATAATCTAAGAGACTGCATCCCGCAGTTTCAACATTCTAAAATACTATGGCTGACGAGGTAAAGAAAAGACCGGTCAGAGGAAAGAAACAGTCAGTCAATCTTGACACTCTTGGGCTTGAGATGGGTAACAGACCGCCTCAGGCTCTTGATGTTGAAGAGGCTGTCCTTGGAGCGCTTCTGATTGAACCGAACTGTGTGGACGAGGCAATGGACGAGCTCACTGCGAGCTGCTTCTATTCCGAGAAGCACAGGATGATCTTCGAGGCGATGACTGCTCTTGCAAGTGAGCACATCGCGCTCGACCTGCTTTCTGTGTCACAGAAGCTCAAGTCTTCAGGCAACCTGGAGGCTGTGGGAGGAACCATAGCCCTGGCCCAGCTCTCGCAGAAGATCGGTGCAGCGGCTCACATCGAGTACTACATCAGGATTCTCAAGCAGAAGCACATCCAGAGAGAACTCATCACTGCATCGTACGACATCCTGAAATCGTCCTATGATGAATCCACAAACGTGGATGACCTCATCGATATGGCGCAGACCAAGGTCTTCTCCGCTATCCAGAACAACGTCAAGAGAGATGTACAGGAGATCGGAAAGGTCATCAACGAGGCTTTGGAGGACCTCCAGGCACGTCAGGACTCAGATGGATTGAGCGGAGTGCCTTCCGGCTTCCCGTCCATCGACAAGATCACGCTCGGATGGCAGGCTTCTGACCTTATCATCCTTGCGGCGCGTCCTTCGGTCGGAAAGACAGCGTTTGTGGTGAACGTCTGCAGAAACGCAGCAGTGGACTTCAATATGCCGGTAGCGATCTTCTCTCTTGAGATGCCTGCAAAGCAGCTGGCCAACCGTATGATGGTGTCGGAGACCAAACTCAGTGCCGACAAGATCAAGGGAGGTGTGAAGCTCCAGCCTTGGGAGTGGGAGCAGCTGGACATCCAGCTCAAGCGACTGGCAAAGGCACCTATATATATAGATGACACTCCTTCACTTCCGGTTATGGAGTTCCGTTCGAAGGTGAAGAGGCTTGTGAACCAGAAGGGTGTGCGTCTTGTGGTTGTCGACTACCTCCAGCTGATGCAGGGACCTGCAGAGCTCCGTGGTATGCGTGAGCAGGAAGTTGCAGCGATCTCGCGTACACTGAAGGCGACTGCAAAGGAGATGGGAGTTCCTATCATCGCTCTTTCCCAGCTCTCGCGTCAGTCTGAAAACCGTCAGGGAAGCAACAGACGTCCTCAGCTGAGCGACCTTCGAGAGTCAGGTTCCATCGAGCAGGATGCCGATATGGTAATCTTCATCCATCGTTATGACTATCAGGGACTTTCGGACAATCCGGACGACATCGGAAGAACTCAGATCATCATCGCAAAGCATCGTAACGGTGCGATCGCGGATGTGGATATGAGGTTCCGTGCCGATGAGGTACGATTCGTGGATGAGCAGGAAAGTCTGGTGAATCAGGCGGATATGATGTCAGTGGCTTCCGCGATGAATGAGGACTATCCGGGGCCGGGACCGATGCCTCCGAGCGACTTCGGAATGCCTGACGAGTTTGCATAGAGATTCATCGGAAGATGAGGATGAGGATAATAATATGTTTGACAGTTCTCCTGTGTATGCGTCTGTCGGTAAGTCCGGCGCACGCACAGGGGAATTCTGATTTAAAAGGTACGGCCTGCGTGCCGGTAAGGACACTTGCTGAGGACAAGCTTGCGTTCCAGGCAGGTGAGAAGCTTGATTTTGTGCTTCATTACAGATGGGGAGCTATAAACTCGGATGTCGGCTACGGCACGGTGAAGCTCGATGATGTCGGCTTCAACGGCAAGGATGCCTTCCTCTGCTCGGTTTACGGGCAGACCACAAAGTTCTTTGACATCTTCTTCAAGGTCCGCGAGGACTTCAAGAGCTGGTTTACCCGCGACGGCCTGGTGCCGCTGAAGTTCACCCGTGACACCTACGAGGGCGGTTATGAGGCCAGGAATATATATCTATATGACAGGAACGCGGCGGAGCCGCATATATCTGCGGACCTATATTCCTCAAAACGCGGCCAGCGTTCGATGGAACTGCCGCTCACCCCGTGCACCTTCGACCTTCCGTCGCTTTTCTTCTTCGCAAGGAATATGGACTTTGACGTGGTCGAGCCCGGCAGGAAGTATCCGATGACCTTCGCCATCGACGACGATGTGTTCAATGTGTATTTCATTCTTTACGGCCGCGAGACCATCAAGGTGAAAGGCCTGGGAACGGTGAAGACGATCAAGTTCGCTGCAAAGCTTCTGGAAGGGGAGGTCTTCAAGGGAGAAGAGGATATGATGATCTGGGTGACGGACGATGAGAACCGCCTTCCGGTCTATTTCGAGGCCCCTCTTCTTGTGGGCAAGGCGACAGGAAGGATGACGGCTTACGAAGGTCTGAAGCACCCGTTCACTTCATTGATAAAGTAATAACAATATGGCAAAGAAAAACGAAATAGTACACACAGGAAAGATAGTGGACATCACACCGGAGGTCACTACAATCGAGATTCTGGTGTCGTCTGCCTGCAGCTCGTGCCAGGCAAAGGCGATGTGCGGAATGTCGGAGGACAAGGAAAAGCTCATTATGCTTCCTACTGACCCGTATGCGGAGTACCAGGTAGGAGACGAGGTACAGGTCGCTACAAAAATGGCAATGGGGTTGAAAGCCGTGTGGATATCTTATGTGATTCCGTTGGCAGTTTTAATGATAATAATATTATCTTTGTCCCCCGTTGTCGCGAATGAGTACGCCAGAGGCGGATTCGCACTTGCAGGCGTGGCGGTCTATTACTTCATCATCTGGTTGCTGAGGGACAGACTCGCTACTGAGTTCGTGTTTTATATCAAGACAAAATAACATATAAACAATACCTATAATGACACAAACAATCATCTGGACTATTGCAATCCTCACCATTCTCGGTGCGTTGCTTGCGGTGGTTCTCTACGTTGTGGCTGAAAAGTTCAAGGTGGAGGAAGACCCGAGGATCGACGAGGTGGAGAAGGTGTTGCCTGGTGCCAACTGCGGAGGCTGCGGACAGGCAGGCTGCCGTGCGTTTGCCCAGCATTGCGTAAAATCAGAAAGCCTTGACAGCTGCTTCTGCCCTGTCGGAGGTAATGATGTGATGCAGAAGGTTGCAGGAGTGCTCGGCGTTGAGGTTGCCGCTAAGGAGCCTATGGTCGCTGTGGTACGTTGCAACGGTACTTGTGAGAACCGTCCGCGTACAAACGAGTACGGCGGTTATCAGTCTTGCCGTGTGAAGGCTGCCCTTTACAGCGGTGACACAGGATGTTCATTCGGCTGCCTCGGATGCGGCGACTGCGTTGCAGCCTGCCAGTTCGGTGCGATCTCTATGGATCCTGTGACCGGTCTTCCTGTAGTGGACGAGGAGAAATGTACAGCCTGCGGTGCCTGCGTGAAGGCTTGTCCTAAGAATGTGATCGAGCTTCGCAACAAGGGACGCCGCAATATGCGTGTGTATGTTTCCTGCATCAACAAGGACAAGGGCGCTGTTGCCCGTAAGGCCTGCAAGGCGGCCTGCATCGGTTGCGGAAAGTGCGCCAAGGTGTGTCCTTTCGAGGCTATCACAGTGGAGAACAATGTGGCCTACATCGACTTTACAAAGTGCAAGCTGTGCAAGAAATGTGTGGCTGAGTGCCCTACAGCGGCCATCCACGCAGTGAACTTTCCTGTAATCAAACCAAAGGAGGAATAGTGCTATGATGAAGACATTTTCAATAGGTGGTATCCACCCAAATGACAGCAAGATCTCGAAAGACTGCAGGATCGAGGTACTTCCTGTTCCTTCAAAGGTATATATTTCCGTAGCTCAGCACCTTGGTGCCCCTGCCACACCGATCGTGAAGGCGGGTGACCAGGTGAAGGTCGGCCAGGTGATCGCAGAGCCTGCGGGATTCATTTCGGCATATGTTCATTCGTCTGTTTCAGGTACAGTCAAGTCGGTGGGTCCGCGCAAGGACATCGCCGGCAACAACGTCGTACACATCGAGATCGATGTAGAAGGAGACGAGTGGGTAGACGGTGTTGACCTTACAGACACCATAGTGACAGAGATTCCTGAGGACGACAAGGCTACTCTTGATAAGATCAAGATGTGCGGAGTCGTGGGACTCGGTGGCGCGACATTCCCTGCACACGTGAAGCTCTGCCCGCCTCCGGGCAACAAGGCTGAGTGTCTCATCCTCAATGGAGCCGAGTGTGAGCCTTATCTTACATCCGACTACCGCATTATGCTCGAAAGAAGCAAGGAAATCGTGATCGGAGCAGCCATTATGAAGAAGGTGCTCGGCGGATGTCCTGCTGTGATCGGTATCGAGGAGAACAAGCCGGAGGCCATCAAGGCTATGAGCGAGGCTGTGGCTGAGCTCCAGAAGACTGCCAAGGGTTATGAGGGCATCTCTGTGATGTCTCTCAAGAAGAAGTACCCGCAGGGCGGTGAGAAACAGCTCATCGATGCTGTGATGGATCGCCAGGTGAAGTCCGGCGGACTTCCTATCAGCGTAGGTGCAGTGGTTCAGAATGTAGCCACATCACTTGCTGTCTATGAGGCTGTTCAGAAGAACATCCCATTGATTACCAATGTGATGACTATCACCGGTGACTGCCTCCCAATGGAGAACCAGCACAACTACAAGTTCAGGATCGGTATGCCGCTTTCGTATATTGCTGAGGTGGCAGGCGGTATCCCTGAGGAGGCTGTGAAGATCATCAGCGGAGGTCCTATGATGGGTAAGGCGATAGCCAACCTTGATGCGACAACCGTGAAGGGATCCTCATCGTTGCTGTACCTTACTGCAGAGCAGACTGTCAGAGGTGTCGAGTCGGCCTGCATCCGTTGCGGAAAGTGTGCGGAGGCTTGTCCTATGGGACTTGAGCCGTTCCTTCTGAACAAGTATGCACGCAACAATATGATGGACGAACTTGAAGAGAATGCGGTGCAGGACTGCATCGAGTGCGGATGCTGCCTCTACAGCTGCCCGGCGAACATTCCTCTCCTGGACATCATCCGCATCGCCAAAGGCGACGTCATCAGAATTATACGAGGCAGGGGTCAAAAGTAAAAACTAAATCCCTCCCACGCCTTTGGCGCGGGCCCCAATTGATAACTAAAAAAGCAATAAAATGAATAAACTATTAGTTTCACCTTCACCGCATCTTCACACAAAGACTTCGACCAAGTCTTTGATGCGTGATGTTGTGATCGCTATGATCCCGGCAGTGATCGTGTCTGTCCTCTTCTACGGATGGGCAGAACTGCTCGTACTCGGAGTGAGTGTCGCTTCGTGTGTGCTGCTGGAGTATCTGATTACAAAATATCTCCTGAACAAGCCTTGCACAGTCTGCGATATGTCAGCAGTTGTGACAGGTATTCTTCTCGCGCTCAACCTTCCTGCCACTACTCCTTGGTGGGTGGTGTTCATCGGTGCGGTTGTAGCGATCGGCGTTGCCAAGATGACATTCGGCGGACTCGGTCAGAACCTCTTCAACCCTGCAATCGTAGGTCGTGTGTTCCTTCTGATCTCATTCCCGACATATATGACAAACTGGGCGAAGCCAAACGGCTTCATCAGCACAGCCGCTGTTGACGCCTTCACCGGCGCGACTCCTCTGGGACTCGCCAAGGAAGGCGGCGTAGCTGCCGTAGAGGGCCTTGACTATATGGATATGCTCTTCTTCAATATCGGCGGATCTGCCGGTGAGCTTTCGGCGCTCGCTATCCTGGTCGGTTTCGTATATCTCCTTGCGCGCAGAGTCATCAAGCCTTACATCACACTTTCAATCCTTGCCACTGTGGCTGTGTTCTCAGGCATTTTCTGGGCAGTCAACCCAGCTGAGTTCACAGGTCCTGTGTTCAACCTTCTTACAGGTGGTGTGCTCCTCGGTGCTGTGTTTATGGCAACTGACTATGTGACTTCCCCTATGAGCAACGTTGGTGGAATCATCTTCGGTGTCGGCATCGGTCTGATCACTATGCTTGTGCGCTACTTCGGTGCTTATCCGGAGGGAATGTCGTTTGCTATCCTCATTATGAACGCAGTGGTTCCTCTTATCAACAAGTGGTGCCACACTAAAAAATTCGGGAGGGCTTAGTTATGGCAGTTAAATCATCATTCATCAATATGACAGTGTGCCTTCTTGCCATCTGTCTTGTGTGCTCGGGCCTTCTTGCCGCTGTGTATGCTCTTACAGCTGAGCCTATTGCAGCTGCAGCCGCAGCTAAGAACGAGGCTGCAATCAAGGAAGTGCTTCCTGAGACTGCAGTGAAGATCGAGGAAGAAAGGACTGTCGAGTTCGAGGGCGCTTCTTATGCATATAACCTCGCTTATGACAAGCTCGGCAATGTTGTCGGCTGTGCCATCAATGTGGCTCCTGTAGGCTTCGGAGGTCCTATCGCAATCAAGGTGGGATTCGATGTGAACGGTGTCATCTGGAACACAAAGGTGCTCTCACAGACTGAGACTCCAGGTCTTGGTGCAAAGTGCGTGGAGCCAGCGTTCTCGGACCAGTTCAAGGGATTTGACGCTTCTGCAAAGAAGCTTGCAGTGAAGAAGGACGGAGGAGATGTGGATGCAATTACAGCATCGACCATCACTTCACGTGCCTACGCTGACGGTCTTGCCCTTGCAGTGAAAGTTTTTGATGCTATCGGACGAGCACCTATGCTCCTTATGGAAGACGATGTCATTTCGAGCGAGCAGAGCGAGTCGAGCAATCTTTAATGGAGGAACAGAGTATGGGAAAATTTCAACTTATAACTAAAGGCCTTATCAAGGAGAATCCTACATTCGTTCTCCTTCTGGGTATGTGTCCTACATTGGCCACAACCACTTCTGCCATCAACGGAATGAGTATGGGACTTGCCACTATGTTCGTCCTCATCCTGTCCAATATGGTGATCTCGGCGATCGCATCATTCATCCCTGACAAGGTGCGTATCCCTTCATACATCGTTGTGATCGCGACTTTCGTGACACTCCTTCAGTTCATTATGCAGGCATATGTTCCTGATGTGTATGAGACTCTCGGACTCTTCATCCCGCTCATCGTGGTGAACTGTATCGTGCTTGGCCGTGCTGAGGCATTTGCCAACAAGAATTCCGTGATCGATTCTGCTCTTGACGGTATCGGTATCGGACTCGGTTTCACCCTCTCGCTTACTGTCCTCGGACTTGTACGTGAAATTCTCGGAAGCGGCTCTATGTTCGGCTGGAAGTTCATCTCGGGTGACGGTATCCTCGCATTCGTGCTTGCACCGGGAGCCTTCCTCGCGCTTGGCTACCTCATCGTGATCTTCAGGAAATTAACTACTAAAAAGGCAGAGTAATTATGGAATATATACTTATCATCATTTCAGCGATATTCGTAAATAATATCCTGCTTTCACAGTTCCTCGGAATCTGTCCTTTCCTGGGTGTTTCCAACAAGCTCAGCACAGCGACAGGTATGTCGATGGCAGTGTGCTTCGTGATCACCCTTGCCACTGTGGTGACTTATCTCCTGAATTCGGTTCTGGCTGCATTCGGTCTCGAGTTCCTTCAGACAATCTCATTCATCCTTGTGATCGCTGCCCTTGTGCAGATGGTTGAGATCGTCCTCAAGAAGATCAGTCCGTCGCTCTACTCGGCACTCGGTATCTTCCTCCCTCTGATCACTACAAACTGCGCCGTTCTCGGTGTTGCTTTGACAGTAGTTCAGAAGTCATCTCCATTTGCAGCTGCTGCAGACGGTATGATGAACCTCGGTGAGGCCACCGTGTACGCTTTCGCAACATCGCTCGGCTTCGGCCTCGCAATGGTGCTCTTCGCCGGCCTCCGCGAGCAGCTTGCCCTCAATGATGTCCCTAAGGCATTCAAGGGTATTCCGATCGCTCTTATCACAGCAGGTATCCTCGCAATGGCCTTTATGGGCTTCTCAGGACTCGTGTAAGCCATAGCTGCTCTGCAGAAATGACAGCACAGGAACTATTGAATCAAGCTGAGGCTCTCCGCCGCAACAACCGCTTCGGAGAAGCCATCAACATCTATAGAGAGGCCGCCTCCGCCACAGATGCCACAGACGACATCCGGCGAAAGGCCCTCGCCTCAGTAGAACTCATCCAGGAAATCAACGGCTTCGTAAACGTTGACCTCCTGAACCCCTGACAACCGAAGGACCTCCGACACATTCCCCGCGAATCTGTCGGAGGTCCCTCTCTCTTGCCCGGCACCTCCGACACTTTTCCCGCATTCCCGTCGGAGGTCCCCCTCTTTCGCCCGGCACCTCCGACACTTTCCCCGCATTTCCGTCGGAGGTCCCCTTCTTTCGCCCGGCACCTCCGACACTTTCCACGCATTTCCGTCGGAGGTCTCCTTCTTTCGCCCGGCACCTCCGACACTTTTCTTGCAAAACCGTCGGAGGTCTCCCTCTTTTGCCTGGTACCTCCGACACTTTCCTTGCAAAACCGTCGGAGGTCCCTCTCTCTTGCCCGGCACCTCCGACACATTCCCCGCGAATCTGTCGGAGGTCCCTCTCTTTTGCCCGGCACCTCCGACACTTTCCCCGCATTTCCGTCGGAGATCCCCTTCTTTTGCCTGGCACCTCCGACACTTTTCCCGCATTCCCGTCGGAGGTCCCCCTCTTTTGCCCGGCACCTCCGACACTTTCCCCGCATTCCCGTCGGAGGTCCCCTTCTTTTGCCCGACACCTCCGACACTTTTCCCGCATTCCCGTCGGAGGTCCCCCTCTTTCGTTCGGCACCTCCGACACTTTCCTTGCAAAACCGTCGGAGGTCCCCGGCCTGCAAGCGCACAAAGCCTCCAGCGTGAACCCTTTGGGTTTCGTTCGCGCTGGAGGCTTTGAGTCGCCGGCCCTGCTTTTGGCCGGCGATGGTGCGGCGGAAGACTATATAGTGGTCGGCCAGCGTATTCGCCGACCACGGCCATATATTGTATTGTACATTTATTCCCCGGACATTAATCTCCCACATCTGTCTCCATCGGCAGAGCGGTCGGCCGAAACCAGGGCCGCCCCCTCAAAACAAACCGTGCGAGCTCGAACTAAAGGTTCGCACGACTTGTTTTGTGCCTCCTGGCAGACATCAAAACAAGAAATTCCATCACTAAATTTGTTAAAATAAATTCAAAGTCGTTAAAAAAAGATTGAAAACTTTAAAGAAAAAGAAATTTCTGCAGAATCTTTTTTATGATTTGATGATCCTTTCTCTAAGCCTGTCTAAATTGCAGCAAAAAAGTATGAAAGGTTTCTATCACATCAGCAGCAGCGGGCTGGAACGTAACGACATTTTCAGGAGTAGGGAAGACTTTATCCGTGGTATGAATGACATTGCCTTGACTGTCTTAGGATTTGATATATCCATTTTGGCATTCTGCCTTATGAGCAATCATTTCCATTTTATACTTTACGGGACAAGGGAACAGTGCTTGAAGTTTGCAGAGGAGTACAAACGAAGATGCGCAATGCGAATGCGTCAGGCCTATGGCTGTGTCCAGGGACTCCAGAACCTGAAATTGCAAGTCAACTATATTGATACAGAACAGTACCTTGAAAATGCAATCGTCTATGTGCTGCGCAATTCATTAGCTGCCGGCATTTGTATGATTCCTTATTTTTATCCGTGGTCTTCTTTGGCGGCATACTTCAATGGCGGAACTAAGCCTCGATCGTTTAACTTGAATGAAATGAGCTTCAGAAAGCGTTGTGGTATTCTGAAATCAGAATCTTCAGTGCCGAGTCATTACTGCGTCGACGAAAATGGAATTATCCTCCCAGAGTGCTATGTGGATGTCAAAAGGGTTGAAGGTATATTCAAACATCCGGCAAGATTCCTGAATATGCTTTCCAGAAAGGTTGAAGGTGAGGTGGAAATCAAATTCGGTATAGCAGATACTGTGGGCTTGTCTGATCAGGAAATAGCAACCCAGATGAAGGAACTGATATATAAAGAATTCCAAAAGGAATCCCTGTCTCAACTGTCTATGGAACAGCGCCTCACCCTTTGCTCCCTGCTGAAGAAAAACTTCAGAGCAGGAGCCAAGCAGATAGCAAGGATTTCCCACTTACCCCTCCACATAGTAGAACAGATTGTCTAAAAAGTGGTTTAAATATAATGAAATTTTGTTTCAAAATAAATAATTTATATATTTGCGATATGAGAATTATATCAATCCAGAAGCTCAAAGAATATTGGGAAACACACAAAGACGCTGAGATCCCATTAAGAGAGTGGTATGCGAAGGTTGAAAAAGCCCAATGGAAGTCTTTTAGCGATATAAAGAGGGGCTTTAACTCAGTTGATTATGTGGGTGATCAGAAATATGTGTTTAATATAAGAGGTAATAGACATAGGCTGATAGTAGCCATTAAGTTCACTCCCGCGTTAGTATATATCCGCTTTGTTGGCACACATAGTGAATATGATAAGGTTAATATAAAGGCTATTTGATATGTCGTACATTAAAACAGAGAAAGAATATGCGGCGATTATGGCGCGCATTGATCAACTCTTCTTTGAAACAAATGAAGAAACCCCGTCAGACGATCCTCTTCTGATAGAACTTGATATGCTTTCTGCTCTTGTTGAAGAGTACGAGAAGGAAGTGTGTCCAATTCAGCCTCCAACCCTTGCAGAGGTAATAATCAGCAGGATGCACGAACTGCATCTTTCCCAAAAGGAATTGTCTGAATTGTTGGAAATAACTGCTCCAAGACTTTCTGAAATACTGAACGGGAAAAAGGAGCCTACCTACCAGCAAGCCCGTAAGATTGCTACAACTTTAAACATAGACGCCAGTATCGTACTCGCGCTCTGAATAGACCTCCGACACATTCCCCGCAAATCTGTCGGAGGTCCCTTTCTTTCGCCCGGCACCTCCGACACATTTTCCCGCAAAACTGTCGGAGGTACCCCGGCTTATGGCTCGCCACAGGTGTTATGTGCACCTGCACGTCAGGCTCTTTTGTTGTCAAATAGCTAGTTTGTATTATTACATCGGCAATACCCGTTGAGAATGAGTGTTGTGCAATTAAAAAACTTTGTATCTTTGTCTCATCGGATTTTCCGGTGACATATTTTTAGAAAGTGTTTTCCTGTCCTTAGTAAGAAATCTGACAGTTTCAACGAATCAAGGACGTACGAATGACACTCATTCTTGTTTAGGTAATGGCATCGGTGCATTCTTGCACCGATTACCCCATATCTATTCGAGTGTGGGGTATTGCTACGTTTATTTGATTCAAGGTTTTGTCAGAACCTCTTACTAGATAGACGGAACGGACTCCACACTTTCTTGTAGTGTATCTATTACATCCGTTTTTATGACAACAATTTCCCACAAGTGGTTGTGCGTATTGGTTTTGTTTTTTGCCACATTACCGGTTTATGCGCAGTCCTCAGCTTCGTCTATGCTCCAACTGGACGAATCTTCTCTTACTCCTGAAGAGAGAGATGTGATTACAGGCCATCCCATTGATCCTATACCTCGTGATAGATCTAACCGCCCTTGTGCACGTATTAAATTGCGTGTCAGCAGGATGACTCCCGAAGAAATAAGTCAGCTGGAAGTGCAGTCTACCTCAGGAACTATTCAGGTGACCCACAAAATTTCGCAGAATGGTGATGGGCTGATCATAGAATTGACAGCTCGAAAAGGGGCGCGTTTCCATCTGTATCACAAGACATTAGGCTATTCTAATGAAGTGATTGTAGATCTGGAGGGAGACAAGCAATACAGGATGGAGGCCTGGAACAGTATTGTCCTCCCTGTGACTGTGGTATGTATGTCACAAGGAGCAGAAGTCTATCTGGATGAAACCTATAGGGGAATTATAGGTGAAGATCATATGCTCACTATTCAAGGAGTTACATCCGGGATGCACAATCTTCGTCTTGTTTTGGGAGAAGAGCAATCTTTCCAGCAGATTGCAGTGTCTACTGAACTCTTGTCATTTAATGTGGAACTTAAGGACAAGAAGTACCTTCACGGTCAGTTGACATTCAATCTTGAGCCTGCCAATGCTGTCCTGGAAATCGATGGAGAAACGCTTACCTCTGCAGATGGAGTAATAGCAAGACGAACAATGTTTGGATCCTATGACTATAGGGTTTCGGCTGAAGGTTATCATCCGGTACAAGGGACAGTGGTTATCGATACAGAAGAACTTTCCCGTAATATTGTCCTCAAGCAGATGGTTACCAATGTGACCTTGAATGCATCGGATGATGTGAAGGTTATGATAGACGGCAAAAAGGTCAGTGAGGGTACCTGGACAGGAAATCTTTCTCCCGGCACCTACGAGGTGAAGACTAAGAAGACCAATCACTATCCTGCATTCTCCACTCTCACCATCACTCCGGAGACAGGTGACGAGATGGCATTCGACACCCCAGTGCCATCGGTGCCCTATGAAAAGAACCTTTTGGCTCAGGTGTCGGCAAGTATTTATCCCAGAATGTCTTGCGGTGTGATGCTGGGATACGTTCAGACAATCGGCGGTTATGTGAAGTTCAGAAGCAACTTCAATTCAACCAAGGGTTTATATAATGCAGCGAGCGACCTGAATATCGAAAGCGGCGGCTATTTCTGGCCATCAGGCGACAAGGCAGAATCTGTTATGAATGTGTCAGGAGGTATGCTCTTGCGTGCTACCAAATCGCTGTATCCGTACTTCGGAGTCGGCTATGGCTCAAGAAAGATGATGTGGCAGGATGCGGGAGGCAAATGGGCCAACATCACAGACTACACTTACACCGGAATCAGCGCGGAGGCGGGCCTCATATTCAAATTCGGCCCTGTTGCCCTCTCGGCCGGCGTTTCTACCACTGCATTCAAATACACTGCTGCCGAGGTTGGAATCGGTGTAATGCTCTAAACTAGAAAACTCAGATCTTCTATGAAAAGATTGTCAGTATATATGTTGCTCCTCCTCGCAGCCGTTTCCTGCCTGAAGGAAGAGCGCTCCCCAGACGAAATCCTCATACCTTCTCCCGCGCAGGTGAAATGCGAGGAGTCCTCATTTACAATGACTTCCACTGTTCAGAAAGGAACAGAAGATATAGTCTACAGCTGCGGTTTCTATGTGGCTGAGGATCAGGCCCAGACGAATACCGTAAAGGTTAGCGCCACAATGTCAGCCAACAGCTTCAGCGCAGCTCTTCCTTCCCGCAAATACGGCACTACTTACTACATAAACTCCTTCGTCACAAACGGCCACGAGCTCGAGTTCAAGTCGGATGTAACTACCTTTGAACTGAAGACCTTGAAAGACTATTTTGAGTTTGGACAAGTGAATATGCTATCGTATGACAATTCATCTAAGCGCGTGGAAATCACTATTGACGTAGATGTCTGGTCTGGAGTGAATGTTACCGAAACAGGAACCTGCTATGGAACTGAACCTAATTCTCTATCAATGGATGGTGATTTTGCAGTCGGCGTCTTTACAGGTGCAGCTCGTTCTGAAGGTGGTGTGGTTACGATTGTCATAGAGGGCCTTACAGAAGCGACTCAATATTTCTTAAGACCATATATCAAAGATGGCGATTATCTTGCATATGGTCAGGTCGTGCCTTTTTATATCCCTGCGGTAGCAAAGGTGACTACCTTTGACGCAGAGGCTGTAACAGCTTCTGGGGCGGTGCTTTCAGGTGAGGTGACAGACGAGTGCGGTTCTGCTGTTACAGAGCGTGGTTTCGTTTGGATTGAGGGCACTGCAATGCCGACAATAGACTCAGATAAGATTGTCGCAGGCAGCGGTATGGGTGTTATGACAGCCACCGTGGGAGGTCTTGCTCCGAATAAGTTGTATACTTTCCGTTCATACGCAGTTAATGCAACAGGTACTGCTTACGGTGAACCCAGAACATTTACGACCCTCGTAGCTCTTCCTTCTCTGGCCTCTTCGTCCGTCACAAATGTAACATCGACAACTGCGACTTTCAATGGTATTCTTTCGAACGATGGCGGCGAAAGTGTCTCTGAAGTAGGTTTCTATTATAGCAATGACAAGGAAGTAGACCCTTCAACATCACAGAAGGTGAGTCTCAAATACTCTGATTATCAGAAGTCTGCAAAGGCATTTGCAACAAACACCCTGTATTCTGTGATGCAGGCTGCTCCTGAGACCAAGGCATCAGAAGGAGAGGAATTCTCAATCGATGTAGAAAATCTTGCTTTGAAGACCCGTTATTATGTGAAGGCCTATGCAGTCAATTCTGCAGGTGTGTCATATGCGGAGATCGTCGATTTTGAGACCTCAGGAGAGAAGGCTTCAATAATTACAGTGGGTGCAAGCGAGATCACCCCATATAGTGCAGTCCTTTCCGGAAATATAACTGCCGACAATGGCGAGAGGATTATCGAAAGGGGATTTGTCTGGATGGAAGGAATAGGCAAGCCTACTACCGACTCCAACAAGCTGAAGGCGACTGGAACCACCGGTGAGTACAATGCAACCCTCAAGGACCTTAGCCCTAATAAGAAATATTCATTCTGCGCATATGCGATAAATGCCGAGGGTACTTCCTATGGTGAGGTGAAGAATTTCACCACATCGGTAGACCTTCCTGTTTTGTCGGACGTAATTATATCATCAGTAACCGCAACCTCTGCCATCTTGTCAAGTGTAGTGACCAATCACGGTGGTGAGACAGTGACTGAGGTCGGATTCTACTATAGCAAAGAGGAAGACGTTGACCCTGAGACATCTCCTAAGGTGAGTCATCCGTATAAAGAGGATACCTTCTCCATAGATGTAAAGGATCTGTCGATATATACAAAATACTATGTGCGTGCGTACGCAAGGAATTCGGCGGGAACGGCATACAGTAAGGTCAACACACTTATGACCGCCTCGTCATCCCCAACTGTGCAGACCGTTGGTGCAACTGACATCAGCGTAGAAAGTGCAGTCCTTTCAGGAAAAATCGTAAGTGCAAATGGTGCAGACGTCACAGACCGAGGCTTTGTATGGATGCACGGTGAGGGCGTTCCTACTATGGATTCATATGTGTTGAGAGTATCAGGAACAGGAGTAGACTTCAATGCTACCCTTTCAGGTCTCAACCCTAATGAGAAGTACTCATTCCGTGCTTACGCTGTCAACTCAAAGGGACCATCCTTCGGCGAGACAATGAGTTTCAGCACGATAGCCGGTCTTCCTGTACTAGCGGCGACCAGTGTAACAGACGTCACTGCGACTACGGCAAGATTCACCGGCATCATCACAGATCACAATGGCTCGAATGTATCTAAGGTTGGATTCTACTATAGCATCTCCGAGGATGTCGATCCTTCAAGCTCGGCGATGATAAGTCAGGCGTATGCAGGAGATTCATTCTCTAGCGACGTCAGCGGCCTTTCAGTCAACACCAAGTACTATGTCAAGGCTTTTGCCACCAACTCAGCAGGTACTACCTATAGCGAGGTGATAAGCTTCACGACATCATCTTCAATACCTTCAGTCGCAACTGTCGGAGCTTCTGAAGTGACCTCGACAAGTGCACTTCTTACCGGTAATGTCATCAACGACAACGGTGCGGCAATTACAGAACGTGGTTTTGTGTGGGTAATGGGAGATGACATTCCGACAACATCTTCTCACAAGATCAAGGTCAATGGTACAGTCGGAGAGTACTCTTCGCAGCTGAGCAGCCTGGATCCGAACAAGAAGTACTCATTCAGAGCCTATGCAATCAATGCTAATGGTACCTCTTACGGCGAAATCGTGACCTTTATGACAGTTGCAGGACTTCCTGCACTTACTGCAGTAGATGTGTCGTCATTGACTGCAACAGGTGCTACATTCACAAGCAATGTCACAGATCACGGCGGTGCAACTGTAACAGAGGTCGGCTTCTGCTACAGTACATCTGAATCAGTGGATTCGGAAACGTCGAAGAAGGTGAGCCAGCAATATGCGAAGGATGCCTTCTCATCTATGGTAAGCGACTTGTCGATATATACTAAATACTATGTAAAAGCTTTCGCTACAAATGCTGCAGGTACAGCCTACAGTGCAGTTGTGAGCTTCACGACATTGGCCTCTACTCCTGTTGTCAAGACAATCTCGTCTTCAGATGTCAAGGCAAAGAGCGCTAACCTTTCCGGTACTGTTGTGACCGACAACGGTTCTGCCATTACAGAGAGAGGTTTCTTCTGGATGAAGGGCTCGGGAGAACCGACAGAGGCGTCGGATAAGCTGAAGGTCAGCGGTACTACAGGTGACTTCAATGCTACTCTCACTGGTCTTGAACCAAGTCAGAAGTACTCATTCCGTGCTTATGCGACCAACGCTAAAGGAACTACCTATGGTGAGGTGATGAGCTTCACCACAATTCCTGACGCTATGACCCTTACCACCGCCAAGGCAACATCGATCACTGATGTGACGGCGTCAGTGGGTGGCAGCATCACTTACTATGGCGGCAATGAGGTCACAGAGGTCGGTGTGTGCTGGTCTACCGGCCAGACTCCTACGGTGTCTGACAGCCACAAGGCTGCTTCGACAGTGGCCAAGGACTTCACTGTCAGCCTCACAGGCCTCACCCAGCACACCACTTATTATGCAAGATCATACGCAAAAGCCAAGTCGGGTGTGACTTATTATGGAGATGCTGTGTCGTTCACTACTCTGTACACAGTCATCACTCCATCGGCTTCGAAGACTACAGTCTCGAGCATTACAGTCTCATCTGCAAGTCTTGCCGCAAGCGTGACCAGCGACGGCCACGGCACCGTGTCCGATGCCGGCTTCGTCTACTCGACCTCGGCAAATCCGACCCTGTCAAGCAGCAAGAAGAGC
>JAFVOX010000006.1:0-13310 GCA_017505605.1 Bacteroidales bacterium | reverse complement strand
CGCTCTGCGTACAGCCGACTGCGACTGCTGAGAGAGCGATCAATGAGAAGAAAAATCTTTTCATAATAGTTAGTGTTTTTGTTGTTTATATTTTTTGTTTTCTATTTATTTCTCTGGTTACCAGTATTCTATCTCTTCCTCTTCCTTGAACAGTTCGTACTGTTTGATCAGGACTGAGATCTCGGGGTCGAGGTTTCCTCGGTGGCGGTAGCTCGGTTCCTGCTCCACGGAGTTGAGGTAGCATTGGACTGCGTCCTGGACTCGGCCTATGCGGGAGTAGATGATGGCAAGGATGTAGTTCACCTGCGGGGTCCTTTCTTCCGGCTTTATCGGTTCGAGGATCTGGAGGGCCGTGAGGTTGCGGTCCAGGCCGACGAAGGCGACGGCGGCGTTGTAGTCCTCATATGGGCCCAGGAGGGCGATCGCTGTGTGGTAGTCCATATCGGCGAGGGCCTGGAGGCCGCGGGCGTAGGTGCTGTCCACTGTGGTGGTGTGGATCGTGTCCTTGACCATACCCTTTCGGTGGAGGTAGAAGTTAAACTTCACCGTACGCAGCTTAGGGTAGATCTCCTTCTTTGCGTACGAGTACCACCCGTCCTATATAAGTGGCGGAGAATCAGAGGGATTTGGGGATTTACGTCGGATTTTACGCAAAAAAATATCCCCGACTTGGTCGGGGATGACTGTGACGAAACTGCGATGCCTACCGCATCATTGCCTCTTCAAAGACTTTCATAGCTTCCGATTTGGTCTTTGCGGCGACGTCGATATATGGCCTCATAGTCTTATAGTCCGAGTGGCCGGTCCATTTCATTACGACCTGTGGGGGAATGCCGCTGGAGAGGGCGAAGCAGATGAAGGTGCGGCGGCCGGCGTGGGTGCCGATCAGCTCCCATTTGGCGTGGGTTTCGCAGATGCGCTGTCCGCTGCGGAAATAGACTCGGGATATGGGTTCGTTGAACCCGCACAGTTCACATAATTCCTTCAGGTGCCTGTTCATCCGTTGGTTGCTGATGACAGGAAGCGCAAGCCCTTCCGGGAAGTGGCGGTTCTTATATTTCTCAATGATCTCTTTAGCGAAGGCGTTGAGGTCGATGGGAATACGGTCGTTGGTCTTCTGCGTGGTGACGTACAGATAGTTGTCGTTGATGTCTGTGCGTCGTACCTTCGCCATATCCGAGTACCTCAGGGATGTGAAGGCGCAGAAGCAGAAAAGGTCGCGGGTCTTGATGAGCGCCTCGCGGCATTTGACCGTCTTTGTGTACCGCCGTCCTTCGAAGTCGCGAAGGTTGACGACTGTCCCTCTGGGTGGGATAGGGAAGTGATATAGTTTCAGCAGTTCCTCTTTGGTCAGGAATATGACGGGTTTTTCAAGTACCTTGAATTTAGGCCTATATATATTAATGGTAGTCTCTTTGCAGAGCCTTTTCCTTATGGCCCAGCCGAGGAACCATTTCAGGTGCGTATATATTTTCTTTACTGTCTTTTCTGTCAGCTTCTGCTCGTATCTCAGGAATGCGAGGAAATGGTTGATTCCGTCTTCATCGAAGCAATCATAGGTGATGAAGGGGTTGAACTTGGCGAGGTGACCTCGGAATGTGTTCCAGCATCTGATGGTGGAGTAGGCCCATTGTCCGGCAAGGCTCTCTTCTGAAATGAACCTGTCCAGATGCTTGAACAGGACAGTGGTCTTGCCTGAGAGGTTGATTGCGCTGTCTCGCTTGAGGCTGGCTGTCAGAAGTAGCTGAAGTTCCATTTTTGCGGGACGGTCAGTAAGGTTTATTTCATACTCGCTGAAATGTGCCTTAAGCCTCATAATGTCCGCATTGATCTGCTTGCCTGAAGTGCCTTTGGAGTTGGTGTACTTCGCTTTGATGATGGTCTCGTCTGCCCACACTTCAGGGGTTACGCTGTGCCCGATAGTAGAAATCAATTTTGTTCCTTTAACACACATAGACACTCGGATCGGATGTTCTCCGACCTTGTTCGGGCGATTGTCTAGGTAAAATCTTATTGCCATAGTTATTGAGGTTAAAAATTACGCAGAAATTTACGCATAAATTGTAGATGTATTTAGAGAAAAAATTATACATTTGTGTCTCTAACTTACATTTGATTATAAATCATAACACTAAACTATGCAACATAAGGTAATTGATACTAAAGATGTTGTGATCAGATTTGCAGGAGATTCGGGAGACGGTATGCAGCTCACCGGGTCTCTTTTTGCAGATATGTCAGCAATCTTTGGTAACGAACTTTCCACATTCCCGGACTATCCGGCAGAGATCCGCGCTCCTCACGGCACTGTCTCAGGAGTTTCCGGTTTCCAGGTACACATCGGCAGCGAACACATCACCACCCCGGGCGACTTCTGCGACCTTCTCGTGGCGATGAACCCAGCTGCACTCAAAGCTAACGCACAGTGGCTCAAGAGGACAGCTATGGTGCTGATTGACTCTGACACCTTCGATGAGGAAGGTCTCAAGAGGGCAGGTCTGAAGAACGATCCGATCGCCGAGCTCTACATCGAGGACAGGACAATCATCATCGCACCTATCACGACTCTGACTGAGGAAAGCCTCAAGGACAGCGGTCTGGACAAGAAGACAGTACAGAAATGTAAGAATATGTTCACCCTCGGAATGGCCTGCTACATCTACAACCGTCCGATGGAGTACATCTTCCAGTACCTTGAGCGCAAGTTCGGAAAGAAGAAGCCCGAGCTCATTGCTCCTAACAAGAAGGTCCTTCAGGACGGCTACAACTATGCAGCCAACATCCAGGCGATCCCGAACACCTATAATATTGAGCCTGCTGACCAGCCAAAAGGTATATATAGAAATATAACAGGAAACCAGGCCACAGCCTGGGGCCTCCTTGCAGCAGCCGAGAAGGCGAACCTCCCTCTTTTCTGCGGATCTTATCCTATCACCCCTGCGACCGGAATCCTTGAGGAACTCGCAGTGCACAAGAGCCTCGGCGCAAAGACGCTTCAGGCGGAAGATGAGATTGCAGGAATATGCACGGCCATCGGCGCGGCATTCGCCGGCAACCTGGCCGTGACGACGACTTCAGGCCCAGGCCTTTCTCTCAAATCCGAGGCCCTCGGCCTCGCGGTGATGACCGAGCTTCCGCTCGTGGTGGTGGACGTGCAGCGCGCAGGTCCGTCGACCGGCATCCCGACAAAGACCGAACAGACCGACCTGAATCAGGCACTCTACGGCCGCAACGGCGAGTGCCCGATGGTGGTGATGGCGGCTCATTCGCCGGCAGGCTGCTTCGACGCGGCTTTCAATGCGGCGAAGATTGCCCTTGAGCATATGACTCCTGTCCTCCTCCTCACTGAGGGTTTCCTTGGCAATGGTTCAGAGCCTTGGCTCATCCCGTCGATGAAGGACTATCCTGCAATCAAGCCTCCGTTCGTGCAGCCTGGCGATGACTTCAAACCGTTTGACAGGGACCCTGAGACTCTGGCACGCAAGTGGGCTATCCCAGGTATGGCAGGCTACGAGCACCGTGTCGGCGGTCTGGAGAAGAATCACGCTGGAGTGCTTTCGTCAGACCCTGTAAACCACGCACTTATGGTGAAGGAGCGTGCTGAGAAGGTGCAGAGGGTGGCAAACTACATCCCAGAGCTTGAGGTGAATGGCCCAGAGCACGGTAAGCTCCTCGTTGTGGGCTGGGGCGGAACCTACGGACACATCCTTTCTGCGGTCCAGGAGATCCGTCAAGCAGGTAATGAAATCAGTTTCGTTCACTTCGACTACATTATGCCTCTTCCACGCAACACAGAGGAAGTCTTCTCGAAGTTCGACAAGATTCTTGTCTGCGAGCTCAACAGCGGTCACTTCGTGAACTACCTCCGCGGCGTCCTGCCACAGTTCACCTACAACCAGCACAATAAGGTGCAGGGCCAGCCGTTCCTCGTCCAGGACCTCGTAGCAGCAATAAAAGAGCAGTTGTAGACCGTCATCCCTGACCTACCCATTACGTCATCCCCGACCTGTTCGGGGATCAAACCACAAAAGAATAACAAAATGCCAAAATACACATTCAAAGAATTCAAAAGCGACCAGGAAGTCAGATGGTGCCCCGGCTGTGGCGACCACGGCGTGCTCGCTGCCCTGCAGCGCTCCCTTCCTGACGTGACCGAAGCCCTGGGCTACAACAAGGAGAACTATGTAGTTGTTTCCGGTATCGGATGCTCGTCGCGTCTGCCATATTATATGAATACATATGGCTTCCACAGCATCCACGGCCGTGCGACAGCCATATCCACAGGTATCAAGGTTGCCAACCCTGACCTTACCGTATGGCAGGCCTGCGGTGACGGCGACGCCCTCGCTATCGGTGGTAACCACTTCATCCACGCAATCAGACGAAACGTCGATATAAACATAATCCTTTTCAACAACCAGATCTACGGTCTGACAAAGGGTCAGTATTCTCCTACTTCACGTTTCGGTGCTGTCACCAAAACTTCGCCGTACGGAACAGTGGAGCACCCGTTCAATCCGGGAAGCCTTGTGCTTGGAGCAAAGGGTACTTTCTTCGCACGTAGTCTTGACTCGGAGCTGAAGCTCACTTCGGAGATTATGCTCGAGGCTGCTAAGCACGATGGCTGCTCTGTAATGGAGATGCTCACAAACTGCGTGATCTTCAACGACGGAGCCCACAAGCTCATCGCTGACCGTGAACATCGCGCCGACAGGACCATCGTCCTGCGCCACGGAGAGAAGATGATCTTCGGCAAGGAGCGCAACAAGGGTCTCGTGCTTGACGGTATGGGACTTCGCGTGGTGACAATAGGGGAGAACGGCATCACAGAGGACGACATCCTCGTACACGACGCCTATTCGGAAAATGTCGGCATCCATATGATGCTTGCTGATATGAAGTACCCGGATTTCCCTGTAGCACTGGGAGTTATCCGCAACGTGAAGGATGTGACTTACGATGACGGCGTGCGTGACCAGCTGGTTGAGGTGAAGGCTAAATCAAAGATCCAGTGCGTGGATGACCTCCTCCACAGTGGCAGCACCTGGGAAGTGAAATAAAACCATTAATAACAATAAAACAATGAACACAAAAGATTTGATGGCCAAACTCCAGGCCAAGTACCCTTACGAGAAAGAGTATCTCCAGGCAGTACACGAAGTGTTGGAGTCTATTGAAGAAGTTTACAACCAGCACCCTGAGTTCGAGGATGCAAAAATCGTTGAGCGTATCGTTGAGCCAGAGCGTATCCTCACTTTCAAGGTGACTTGGATTGACGATAACGGTGAGGTTCAGACCAACACCGGTTATCGTGTGCAGTTCAACTCTGCTATCGGTCCTTACAAGGGCGGTCTCCGTTTCCACCCTTCAGTAAACCTCTCGATCCTTAAGTTCCTCGGATTCGAGCAGACATTCAAGAATGCCCTCACAACTCTCCCTATGGGTGGTGGCAAGGGTGGTTCAGACTTCAACCCACGCGGAAAATCAGATGCTGAGATTATGCGTTTCTGCCAGGCATTTATGCTTGAGCTCTGGAAGATCCTCGGTCCAGACCAGGACGTTCCTGCAGGTGACATCGGAGTAGGCGGACGTGAGATCGGTTATATGTACGGTATGTACAAGAAGCTCGCTCAGCAGTACAACACAGGTGTCCTCACAGGTAAGGGCCTCACTTGGGGTGGTTCTATCCTCCGTCCAGAGGCTACAGGTTTCGGTGCAGTGTACTTTGTACAGCATATGCTCCAGATGGCCGGCAAGGACATCGCAGGCAAGACCATCGCTCTCTCTGGCTTCGGTAACGTAGCTTGGGGTGCTGCAACAAAGGCAACTGAGCTTGGTGCAAAGGTTATCGCTATCTCAGGTCCTGACGGAGCGATCTACGATCCAGAGGGAATGAACGCAGAGAAGATCGCATATATGCTCGAGCTCCGCGCTTCAAACAACGACGTTGTGGCTCCATTCGCTGAGAAGTTCCCTTCTGCAACATTCTACCCGGGCAAGAAGGCTTGGAGCATCAAGTGCGACATCGCAATGCCTTGCGCATTCCAGAACGAGATGACTGGCGCTGACGCTGAGGAGCTCCTCGCAAACGGCACTTGGCTTGCAGCTGAGGTTTCGAATATGGGATGTACTCCAGAGGCTATCGCAGCATTCCAGAAGGCAGGCATTATGTTCGCTCCTGGTAAGGCTGTAAACGCAGGTGGTGTTGCAACTTCAGGTCTTGAGATGACTCAGAATGCAATGCACATCAGCTGGGGTCCTGCAGAAGTAGACGAAAGACTCCACGGCATTATGTCGAACATCCACGAGGCTTGCGTGAAGTACGGTACTCAGCCTGACGGATATATCAACTACGTCAAGGGCGCCAACATCGCCGGCTTTATGAAGGTGGCACAGGCAATGCTCGAACAGGGTATCATCTAATATATATAGGTATATACATCAACACCCGGCCCACCGCCGGGTGTTCTTATATCTCTTTTTCAATATTTTCAGTTGCTTTATTGTAAATAAAGACTAACTTTGCGCCCGTTTTTCAGAACCGTTGAAAATATATATTTTTAAATATCAATATAATGGGTACTAAGAAATTTTCAGTAAAGTATTGTGTTCTGCTTCCGCTCGTGTTGCTGATCACAATTTTCCTTCTTGCTGTCCCTACCTCTTTCTTTGGTATTGAGGGACTTACAGTGCTTCAGCAGCGTACTATCGCACTCTTCGTGTTCGCTGCTCTTATGTGGATCTTCGAGATCATCCCAAGCTGGACAACATCCGTGATGGTTATTGTGCTGGCTCTCCTTATGCTCTCAAACAAGGGACTTGGCTTCCTTATGGTAGACGCATCAGGTGCTAAGCTCGAGGGTATTATGAACTACACCAAGATTATGTCTGCATTTGCCGATCCTGTTGTAATGCTCTTCCTTGGTGGATTCTCACTTGCCATTATGGCACAGAAATATGGTCTGGATGTAACTTTGGCAAGAGTACTCCTGAAACCTTTCGGTACAAACCCTAAGATGGTGCTCCTCGGTTTCCTCTTGGTAATTGCAGCGTTCTCAATGTTTATGAGCAACACCGCGACAGCAGCTATGATGCTTGCGTTCCTTGCACCTATCCTTGCGACATTCCCTGAGGGAGACAAAGGTAAGATCGCCCTTGCCCTCTCGATTCCGGTTTCAGCAAACATCGGTGGTATCGGTACAACTATCGGTACTCCTCCTAACGGAACAGCTGTTTCTAACCTTGAGACTTACTTCAACACAAGCATCTCATTCGGTGAGTGGGCTATCCATATGATTCCTTTCGTGATCATTATGATCCTCGTGGCTTGGGTTGTTCTTCAGTTTATGTTCCCATTCTCTACAAAGAAGCTTGAGGTCAATATCCCTAAGAACGATAAGCCGATCACCTGGAGAACATATCTTGTGTGGGCTACATTTGGAGTGACCATCCTTCTTTGGGCTACAGAGAGCCTCACACATATCAGCTCTAACATCGTTGCCCTTATTCCTCTTGCAGTATTTGTCTGCACAGGTACATTCGACAAGGAGGACATCAAGCAGATCGACTGGAGCGTACTTTGGCTCGTTGCCGGAGGTTTCGCACTCGGTTACGCAATGCTCGACATCTCTAAGGGAGGTACAGGCCTCGGCGCTACTCTCGTGAATGCCATCCCATTCGGCGAGATGTCAATCATCGTTGTGTTCGTTGTTGCAGGTCTTGTGTGCTACTTGCTTTCTAACTTCATCAGCAACTCAGCAACTGCGGCCCTCCTTATCCCTATCCTTTGCGCAGTGTCATCAGGACTTTCTGCAAACCCTGCATTTGCAAACTTCGGTGGTGAGAAGGCTATGATCTGTTTCGTTGCAACTTGTGCTTCACTCGCTATGTTGATGCCTATCTCTACACCTCCTAACGCTATCGCATTCTCAACTGGTCTGATCAAGACTAAGGATATGCTCAAGGTAGGTCTCGTGATCGGTGGCATCGGTCTTGTGTTCGCCTTCTTCTGGCTCACAAAGATTTTCCCATTTGCTGCGTAATTTAGTTGCAAAAATACCTATATTTGCGGGTCGCTTCAAGCGACCCGTTTATATATTACAATGTCGAGCTTGTCGAGACATATGAATAAGTTTATATATATGAAAAAACTCCATCTACTCCTTTCAGCCGCCCTCATCGCCCTTTGCGCGATGAACGCATCTGCTGCTGAGGCTGCGCAGAAGGCTGAACCAAAGAACAACATCAAGCTTTACGGTTTCATCAGAAACTATCTTACTTTCGACAGCCGCGAGAGCGTGTCGGGTACCGGTGACCTCTTCTATTACCTCCCGAAGGATGTGAATATGAACGAGGCTGGCACTCAGGATCTCAACGCTGCGTCTTCATTCCGTTTCCTCGCCCTCACTTCGCGTCTCGGTGTGGATGTGACTGGATATAGCATTGAGAATGTACACTTCGGTGCTAAGATCGAGGCGGACTTCTATTCCGGACTCGGATCCGCTTCTGACGTGAAAGGCTATTTCCCAAGCAATACTAAGATTTCCGGAACAGCAACTATGCGTCTTCGTCAGGCCTATGCGACAGTGACCTGGAAGGAACTCGGAGATGAAGGCCGGAACTCACTTGGCCTTAAGATGGGTCAAGCTTGGCATCCTATGGCGGCTGACCACCCGCACGTGTTCAGCCTTGAGGTCGGCGCTCCTTTCGGACCGTTCTCAAGAACACCGCTCGTTCAGGCTGACTACAACCTCGGCAAGAACTGGGTGCTTACCGGTGCGGCAATATGGCAGATGCAGTACCAGTCACAGGGCCCTGTAGGAGCTTCCGCCTTGTATATGAAGTATGGTAAGATTCCTGAAATCTATGCCGGCCTTACTTACAAATCAAACGGCTTCCTCGTGAAGGGAGGTGTGGATGTGGTAAGCATCAAGCCGCGCTACCAGGGTGTCGCAACCGTAAATGGCGTCCAGTCTACAGTAAGGGTTTCTGACCGCAAGACTTCGGTTCTCGGATACGTTTTCACTCAGTACACCAAGGACAAGTTCGCAGTTAAGGCAAAGAGCACCTTCGGTCAGGGCGGTGAGCATATGAACCTTATGAGCGGTTATGCAAAGATCGGTGAGAATCAGGACGGCAGCTGGGAGTATGCATCTCTCCGCAACACTTCGTCTTGGCTCTCTCTGAGCTATGGTAAGAAGTGGCAGGGAGTGTTCTTCCTCGGATATATGAAAAACCTCGGTCTCGCTGAGGCAGCGTCAGCTCCGCTTGCAAAGGCTGATGTATATTTTTGCGGAAACGGTTTCTCGAACATCAACCAGATGTACAGAATCAATCCGCAGCTTATATATAATATAGGTAAGATGAACCTCGGTGTGGAGTACCAGTACACAGCAGTTCAGTACGGTGAGTACGACGGTGGCAATCTCAATGAGTATGCCCTCGCAGTGAAGGGCCTCCACTATGTAGGTAACCATCGTGTGAATATGATGATCAAGTACAACTTCTAGTTTCCTTTCAGTGATGGAAAGAAGAGATTTTCTTAAAGTGGCTGCGCTTACTGGTGCAGCCATTGCTGTACCAGGCCTGGAGGCTGCCGCTTCTCCTGTCGCTGGTTCTGTTTCTGGCTCGGCATCTGCGGGTGCCGGCGTGGAGAGATATGCCGATAAGCCGGTTCAGAAGTTCCGCTTCCGCCCCGACGGCAAATTCAAGGTGCTGCAGTTCACCGACACCCACTACATTGCAGGCAATCCGAAATCGGAACGAGCCCTGAAGAACGTGATCCAGATGCTGGACATCGAAAAGCCCGACCTTGTGATCCACACTGGCGACATCGTCTACGGCAACCCGGCAGACGCGGCAGCAAGAGAGATCTTCCAGCCGCTCGTGGACAGGGGAGTGCCGTTCGCAGTTGCCCTCGGTAACCACGATAGTGACTTTGCGATGAAGAGAGAAGAAATATTCGAAGTGATACGCTCCATCAAGGGCAACATAAACACCCCTATGCGCCCGGACATCTACGGCTGCTCAAACGACGTCATCACCCTCTCGTCAGAAAACGGCGTGGAGCAGGTCTTCTATCTCTTCGACTCCGGAGCCTACCTGGAATGCCTCGGTGAAAAGGGCTACGACTACATCCGTCACAGCCAGATCGAGTGGTACAGGTGCCACAGCGAAGCCATCACTGCAGCTAACTCCGGCAAACCTGTTTCGTCATTGGCCTTCTTCCACATCCCGGTAAGAGAGTTCTGTGACGCAGTTCGCGACACCCACCGTGATATGGTAGGAGTCTTCTGTGAGGAACCTTGCCCGTCAAGATACAACTCCGGCCTGGTAGCAAACTTCCTTGAGAAAGGCGACGTCCACTCCATCATCTGCGGCCACGACCACGACAACGACTTCGTCCTCAAACAAGGAAATATGTTCTACCTGTACGGACGCTTCAGCGGCTGCGACAACGAGTACAACAACATAGGCCCAAGCGGCGCCCGCATCTTCGAATTCACCAAAGGCCAGCCCGGCTACAGAACCTACATAAGAAAATACGGCCAGGACACCATCGAACAGGACCTCCACCTCACCCGCGGAATGTCCCACCTCCTCGCCACCCTCCCGAAAATGTAGCACAAACCCCCATCATAGTCATCCCCGGCCCCGCCCGGGGATCTCTTGTTTTTGGAGTACACCCGCAAATATGCCTGCATCCCTCGACCGCCCGCAAAGCTCATCCCTCGCACAAAGCAGCCAGCGCGAACCCTTTGGGTTTCGTTCGCGCCGGCTGCTTTGAATCGCCGGCCCCGCTTTCGGCCGGCGATGGTGCGTCCAAAGACCAGAAAGTGGTCGGCTCTCATATTCGCCGACCACGTCCTCGCCCCGATCCCATAGCTCGTATCTCATACCTCGTATCTCACACCTCATATCTTATATCCTTCATCACTGCCACTGCCAATCAGCATTAGCACATCTTGCAACGCGCTTCTGGCAATTCACTTCTGACAATTCACCTCTGACAACTCACCTCTGACCACGCACTTCTGATAGGCCTTCTTAATTGTCGCCTCCAGTTTCTCTGGCCCCCAAACCTTAGGCCACGCTGTTCAATCATATATGCCCTGAGAGGCTGATTGGCGTGGCCTAAGGTCATCTGCCTGACCTTAAGCCACACAGATGTGCCTCTGAGTGCCCTGTGATCCAGGTGTGCGTGGCCTAAGGTTTGGCAGTGCGCAAAGCCGTCCCGTCAGTATACACATCCCGCGCCTCCACTCCAGACACCATTCATCAGCATTGCATCCGTATCTTTTCTCCTACAACTTTCTGACAACGTACCTCTGACAATTCACCTCTGACAATCCACCTCTTGCAACGCACCTCTGATAGGTCTCCTTAATTGTTGCCTCCAGTTTCTCTGGCCCCAAACCTTAGGCCACGCTGATTCATCATATATGCTCTGAGGGGCCGATTGTCGTGGCCCAAGGTCATCAGCACCTGACCTTAAGCCACACAGATGTGCCTCCGAGTGCCCTGGAACCCCGGTGTGCGTGGCCTAAGGTTTGGCAGTATGCAAAGCCGTCCCGTCAGTATCCCCATCCCCCACGCCCCCACTCCTGACACCCTCCACCAACATTACGTCAGTAGCATTTTACCTCCGATTCCGCTCCAGATACCCTCCACCTACGTTACGTCTGACTCATTTTCTCGACAGTTTTTCTACAGAAACCATTTGCCGGTGTTGTGTCAGCATCGTTATATCTGTGTCTTTGGGGAAAGACGTGCCAGTTTACACCTATATATAGATTAGCTCACATACGTTATCTCAAGGAGCAAACGACGTGGTGATCCAGACCAATAAATCCATTGCTGACAAACGAGCTGAGCAAAGAATGTCCCCGATTATTGCTCAGCTCTTACGATTTAGGGCCATTTTGCCCGGTTTTACAACGAGCTTGACAAAGAATCACCAATATTTTTGCGCAGCTCTCGCCATGACATCGAAAATTCCTCGTTGACGGATATTCTCCCTGCCCACTTTATTTGCTCAATATGACATTCCAGAGCCGGCAGGTATGCATTCCCTATCTTCTGCAGCAGACATACATTAAAGTGCCAGCCCGGTCCAGACCAAAGCAAGTATTTTGCAGTTCTTTCTTTCACTTCTCTCTTCCGCTTCTCTCTTCCATTTTTCTCTTCCCGGTCACCGTGTCCGGCCGAAACCAGGGCCGGCCACTCAAGCCAAGCCGCGCGAGCTCGGCCTGAAGGCTCGCGCGACTTGCCTTGTGCCCACCTCGGACAGAAACCAGGCAAAGGCGTCGGACGTCCCCTTCGACATCGCTGCCAACTTCCAAGAACAGGCCCCCTTTCTTGGAAGTTCCCATCAAATTCGGCACGGCATCCAAAAAACCGGCCCTTTCCCTGGAAGTCAGCAGCATTCCCCGTTTCCAGTCCTTGTTTCCTGCCTCCAGTCCTTATTCAGTCCCCATTCCAAGGACTGGCTCCCGATTTTCTTCCTCCAGTCCTTATTCAGCCCCATTTCAAGGACTGGCTCCCCGTTTCCTGCCTCCAGTCCTTGTTTCGCCCCCATTCCAAGGACTGGCTCCCGATTTCCTTCCTCCAGTCCTTGTTTCACCCCTATTTCAAGGACTAGCTCCCGATTTCCCGCCTCCAGTCCTTGCAGACCTGCCTTATCAAGCACTGTCACATCTACAGTCCCGGCTCAGAATCTCCTATATATAAGAGTGTGACGTTGGAGTGCAAGGTTTGAATGCGACGCTGCGGTAAATGATCTTGATGAAATGTCCAGTGATGCACCTGCGGTGGGGGAGTGACCGCCTGATTTCAATATGGAAGCCGAATCTCCCGACCGGCTGCATTCTGCCATAATTTATGATTATGCTGTCTATCAGCGGTTTAGCATTCCGCGCTCAAAAAAGAGCTAAAAAAGTTTCAAAATTTCCCCGGAAAAATTTGGAAGTTAATCAAAAAGTCGTACCTTTGCACTCCCATTTGAAAAACGGGTGGCTGATGAGGCCGAGAGTTCTTGAAAAGACTGGCGCAGAGATCTTCCTGAAAAGATTTTTTGAAAATAGTTTCAAAAAAGTTTGGAAGTCTGAAAATAATGCGTACCTTTGCAGCCCCGTTCGAAAAACGGGTTCTCGCAAGAGAGACTGAGAAGTTCATTGAAAAGACTGATTACTGTACAAGAAGCAAGTACCGAGAAAATACAATTTATCGAGAAGCGTTAATTCTTTTGAAGAATTACAAGTGTCAGAGACAAGCTAAGAATTATATAGAAACTATACAATGAAGAGTTTGAT